>NZ_JBGOOV010000010.1:0-160013 GCF_041439795.1 Shewanella sp. 5S214 | reverse complement strand
GGACAGGATCGCAACCCTTGGTACAACGAAATATATTTTCCTGCCCCAGAGAATTAGTGTGCTTAAGCGCAAAATCGGCAAAGCCAACTTTAGGCGCACCAATGCTATATAGTTTAACATTAAGAATTTTTTGCTTTGCCCAGTCAGCAATCAATGCCGCTATAGCTCCGCCTAAACTGTGACCAACACAATGAAGTGTTGCATTTGCTGGAAGCATGTTTATATATGGCAATAGCTCTTTTTTCATTGACTCAAAAACGGAATTAAAACCTGCATGTACTAAAGCACCACGTTCAGTAGAACTTGTGGAAGCGCGAGCATCGGTTGATAAATCATTTAAACTGGCAAAATTAGTCCCGCGAACCGCAATGACAATATCATCCTTATATTGTTCGCTTTGCCCTTGTCCTATTAGGGCGAACCCAGTTTGTTGATTTTTTGCTTTGGCTACAAAGCCACCAGAGGTGCCCATGACAGGCTTTGAAAACGAATTAAAATTGAAGTGATTTGCTAAATTTTTACTTACATCGAAATCGAATCTCTTTGTTTTTTTGTGTTTTTTGCACTGCATATGCGACAGTAGAAAGTTCTACTACCATATTCGGTGATAAGGTTCCCATAATTTCATCCTTAAAATTTAAAGTGAACAAATAGATCTAACAATTAGGGGGTATTCAGGTGCCTCCACATTGACTAATTCAAACACCTCTTCGTCATTGCATATATCTGGATTTAGATTACTTAAGTGTGACTTGCAAACATCAGGACAGGTAATGTTATGTTGATTTGTGGCCCAGATATAAGTTTCGCTATCATTGCCATCCAACGTAAACTCTAAAACTTGCCTAACAACAGGTTCATGTAAAATATTACCAGGTAAGCGTGATTTGATAGCTTTTGCTGTAAAACTAAATTCACCTTCAGCGTTAGTCATACAGTTATCTGAATATTCTTCATCTGCATAGGTTAGGCTACGTTCTATGAGTAGCTCTTTAATAGGGATGCCATTGTTTGTTATTTTTCCTGAAACTTCTGGGCATAATTCAACAGTATGTTTCTTAAGCATTCCTAGCATATTTCTGCTCCTTGCAAATAAAGATAATGATAATAATACCCATATTTAAGAAGTAAACTATTTGCGGGTAAAGAATAAACAATAGATTTAAAACTCCTTTATTTATATGCACTTAATGATTTTTTTGGTTTCTGAATAGTTAGTTTTGGCGTATTTAACATGTCAGGTGATTGCTGAAGCTAGTAGAGGTTGAGCAGACGTTCTCTCACTGACGGCCTAGCAAATTTAAATCACTGTAAAACAAAAAGCGACCGAATGGTCGCTTTTTTGTTGGTTGAAAAATGCAGCTTTAGCCTTAACCACTTAAATGAACCGTGGGTAAGTCAGTGACCATGTTTATTGCAATGACGCTACAATTTCACGGAAAAACGCGATGGTTTCTTGTTTTGAATTCAACTCATCAAGAAAGCCCAAATCGGCGCTGTTTTTAACGATCACTACATCGTGTTTTTGGTTTACATAAATATATTGCCCGTATACGCCGACACAGAAAAATTCACCTTGTTCGGCTTCTGGCGGTAGCCAGATTTGATAGCCATAACCTAATTTGCCGACTTGAGGTTGTAGGTAATCAGCTTGTGGTGTGGTGGCGGCTTTAATCCAGGCTGCTGACACGATTTGCTTACCATTAAATGCGCCATTGTTCAGTAATAAGCGGCCAAAGCGGGCGTAGTCGCGGGTAGTAACATTTAAGCCGCCTAAGGCAAAGGCTGTGCCCTGGGAGTCGGTAAGCCAATAGGCATCGCTTTCCATGCCAATGGTGTTCCAAATATTTTGCTGTAAAAGCTCGACTAATGATTTACCGCTCACTCGCCTGAGTATCATGCCAATAACGTGGGTATCCATGCTTACATAATGAAATGCTTTGCCTGGAGCTGACTCATTAACCAGTTCGCTGGTCATTTGATCTAACGAGCCGCCAATCGCCAGTACCCGGCCCATTTTATTAATGTCAGAGTAGAAGTCTAGGTAGTCTTCGTTCCACTTAACTCCAGATGACATTTGCAGTACGTGTTTCACTTTGACATTACCATAACCAGATGTGGCAAGCTCGGGCAGATAAAAGCCGACGGTTTTTTCGATATCAATCTTGCCAGCATCAACCTGCATACCGAACAATATCGATACAAATGATTTGGCCATTGACCACGAGATGCGTTTGTCATCACTTTTCGTGCCGAGAAAATATTGCTCAAAGGTTATGTTGTCGTCTTTAAGTACCAGTAATGCTGTTGTTGCCCTACGAGTGAGAAAATCATCAGTGTTAGTGACGTGACCTCTATAACGAAATGATTCAGGTAAGGCGGCTAAGTCGACGTCGAACACATAGGGAACGCCTTGTTTGACGATTTTTTTGTTAAAAAAGACATTCTTCATATTGGAAAAATTATCTACCACGAGTGCCTCATCAAATAAGCTGACTACGCTGTATAAGCGAGTAACGCTTTGCCAATTAAACGCGACAAGGATGATGACAATAATAAAAATGCTTAATAAGACAGCTTTGATGAACTTAAACACAGTCGACATTGACGTTTCCAGATAGATAAAATTGATGTAATGACAATAACCTATAGCGATCATCGAAATAAATCAAATACTTAACAAGCAGGCCGTTGTCGCCCTTGAACGTGATGTGAACCATGCAATAGATCGTAATGTTAATCCCCAGAATCTGTAGAAATAATATCCTCACCGAGTTGCAGCAATTTAAATTGCTGCTGTCTATTTCTATTTAGACACAGCTGTTCAATTTGCTCCGTAATTACAGCGCTTGGTTGCAGAGCTAAAATCGCGGTTGTGTCCAAGTTTTGTTTGATTATCCTAGTGGTTATTGATGATATTATTTACTGTGTGTTTTAAATTAACGTTCGGTTGACGATTTTGTTACGTTTTTCTCTATTGCTAAAGTAGGTGTTGGCAGCGCGTAATACATTATGTGTGATGTATTTTGTTGAAAAATATCAATAACTTCATTTTGTTTGTTTATTTTAGCCCTTCATTACTTTAGAGTATGCGCCGCTAGGAAAGCAGGTTAGCCCGACGGTAAGGTTAGGCTACATTTGAGTTAATGGATAACCCCCACTTTTGATGATTTATCCATGCTTTATATCTGCTTGAACCTCCTAGCGTAAAATAATCAAATAAAGGAATGATTGATGAAAAACGTTACTGCATTAGCACTAGTATTAGGTTTTGTGGCTTTACCAGCTATGGCTGCACAAGATGCACCATTTCACCACGAAGCGGGTTTAGGATATTCTGCTAATACTGAAGAATTCGGTGATGGTCTATGGGACCTTAACTACCGTTTCTATCTTGACTCTGTATCACAAGAAAAAGGTCCATATGCATTAAATGGCTTTTTAGCACAATCTACCAATGTTGGTGCTAGCTATAAAATGCAAGATGATATCGACCTTGATATTTTCTCTGTTGATGGCACTTATGTTTTCGATTCAAAGTGGTTTGTTGGCGCTAAAATCGAACGTTATGATGTTGGTAGTTTTGATACTGACACTTATCAACTTGATCTTGGTTACTACTTCAACGACAGCTCAAAAGTTGCTGCATTCTATGTTGATGGTAGTGATATTGATTCAATCTACGGTCTTGAAGTTCGAAGCTTTATCGATCTAAAAAACACTACTGGTGTTGATTTAGGTGCTAAGTGGACTCATACCGATGCTGACGATATTTTCAACGTTAATGCAGATTGGTATGTAACTAAATCATGGTCTGTTGGTTTAGGTTATGACGATAACGGTTCAGACGATAACTTTACCGCCAAAACAGCTTATTGGTTACGTATGTCAGATGCTTTTTCAGCTACATTTGAGCTAGGAAAAGTACTTGATTCTGACGTAGACGGTTTGTTTGTTGGTGTGGGTGTTGTTGGTCGTTTCTAAGCGCTAGTTAGAAATGATTGATATGTAATTGTTGATATACATTGATGATTAATATAAAAATTAAGGAGCCTTTTAGGCTCCTTTTTTATTGTTTGGTTATTTTTTTTTCATCCGTATGCAAAGCATTAAGCATTAAGCATTAAGCATTAAGCATTAAGTCATTTGGGCCACGTTTAGGATTACGCATCCCGGCAATGCTTACATCCTTGTCATTCTGCTAATACTTACATCCTTGTCATTCCGGTAATGCATTTGAGCCGGAATCCAGGTTTTGACTTTGTTTAAGGTGTCCAGTGTGCTTGTGAACACTGCGTGGTTTAGCCCTTTGTAGTTAAATCAAGTACGCGTAATCCACCAACTAAAACGGTCATTTCTGGCACCGTTATGTCAAGTTGGTCTGCTTTATTAACTAACATATCAACAGGCGACTTATAGCTTTACTCTGCGTCAAATTGGTTCCTAAAACGCTAAAGTAAACTAAAGGTATTTACATCTGTCATCGCTTATATGGCATTACCACACTGGCATTAAATGGCACAGATATAGTAAAACCAACATCTTTAGCGGCATTTTTTATTGTAGCGGTATCCTCTAGAACAGTTAAGTAGGCCTGTGATACTTTGTTTTTACGAATGAAGCTGTCTTTGTAGTCTTCTTGAATCGCTTTTAGTGTTGAATCATTCATGCTATCTAACTATCGACTTGATGTACCCGAAGATTAGAATCTGGGGCTAAATGACTAAGCGAAACTAGGGTATAGGAAAGTATCTAAATGGTTCGTCTCACAAAAAGTTCACAACGACTCGTGCCGTCGAAATTCTAATTAAAGTGTGTTTCCTTATGATTCAGCTCACTTATTCTACAAAAAATAGCTAAAGAACATACCCAATATAATATAAAATGTTCAATTTATTTAAGTTTAACTAATTACTTATAAGGTTATGTTGTTGTTTTAAAAGGATTTGATTTTTACATAGAAGTTGGTTACTCTCTATTGATGAATTTTTAGAACATGGAAAGTTAAAAGTGGACTATTTACAGATCGTAATTATAAGCTTGAAGATGCTGCACATGAACCTGTTATTTACTTAGCTAAGTTAATGGAACTTGATCAATATTCAACTTATATTCGAAGTAATAGCGAAAAAATACTTCCGATATTAATTGGAGTATTACTCTATCGTCAATTAAGTAGACCTGAAAAAAATAAAATTTTACCGATGGCAAATAGCCTAAATAATCCTCAGTTCCTCAATTCGATTCAGGCTTTACTGTCTCAAAATATAGCTAATCCGAACTGGAACAAGTGGTGTGCATCTAACTCTGAATTAAGAGATTACTTCCAACGTAATAAAACTGTAAGTGATTTTATTGGTACTTGGTTCTTCACAGTTGAACCTAAACTAGAGGTGAGTTTTTTAGCTAGTAGTATTTTTTCAGTGGCAGGCATTAGGGATAAGTGGTTTTGCTCTAGAGGCTTCTGGAGGTGCTGTCAGTGAATCGATGGTATCTTCGTTATCAAAAAAAACAGGTTTAAATATTACAAAAAGTTCTGTAAGAGCTTTAGGTAGGAGCACAATCATTGTAATGATTCTAGCAAGCACAATGAAGATACTGAGTGATAGTGATATGACGTTAGCTAAAAAAGAGCTCTTACGTAGAGGCTTATTGAATGTTGAGGATCTTTAATTGATATTTTGGATAATAGCTTATTTATTTTCTTTATTCTTAGTCTGTGTTCATTCCGTTTCTATAATAAAGAAATTAAAACTAAAACAGAAAATTAATTTTTTTGATAAATCTATTTTCTGCTTCACTTTGTGTTTGAATCTTTTCTCCATTTCAGTATTTTCAATAATATCTTTAGATTTTCTCAATGTTAGTTCTATATTCAAAGTTGCAATAGTCACTTTGAGTGGAATACCTCTATTTATGGTAGTGTTGTTTTCTATGTCGCTCTCAGAAAAGTCGTAAGGGATGGGTTCTGGTGCATAATGTTTTGAAATATAAATTTATTTTATTTATGGGCTTGTTTTTTTCGGCTAACGCTTATACTAGTGCTCTATCTACGATGACTTGTAAGATATTAGTCATTGCAGACACAGATATTGTCAGCAATCAATCAGAGTATGATCATGATATTAAGTATAATTTCCAATTTGAACATAAAAATCAGATTATAAGCGCTACGGTTGGTGTGATTAGACCCGAACATAAGTCCATATTGCTAAATAAACCTGCAAAAGAAATCTCCAGATTTGAAGTTATGGAAAATGCTTATATCGAATACGGAAGAATATTGGAAGAAGAGCTTTTCTATGATGTCAGATTAATATATACACAGAATGGTTCTTGGATCCAACATAATACCAAATTAACCTTTTGGGCGGCAGAATTCCCAAGCGTGCTCAATAGTCAGACATTATTCGGTTTTTGGTCAATGGCGACCGATGAAGAATTATTTACTATTACATTACTTATATCACCGCAGGCACCAACTTCTGATGAATATGACCTATTAGCCACTGATATAGCAATCGATATCGTCAATCAAATAATAGATCAATGTCAGATCCAATTACTTAGTGATGCAGTTTAATCTATGGCGCTCCGAGAGGGGCAGAGTTAAAGTATCAATTTTTAGCATACCTTATATTAATATATTTCATCAGCAACTCGCTATCGCTTAAATCCGCTTAAAATCCTTATCGAGCAGATTACTGACGAGCAATTGTCCTGCTTGATTGACTCTACATTCGCTATATTTTGCTTGTGCAAATTCCTCTGCTCGGCCTTCTTCAAAGAAAAATGCGTTACCGGCAAGTTTTACTCTGCCGTCACGAATGCGGTACTGAACCAGTCGCTGGGCGGGTGTTAATACCGCGCCACGATAAATGCTGTCGAATTGGGCAATGCGATTGTGGTCGAGAGTGACAATCATAAAGCCATCATGGTTATCGGAGTCTTGCTCGACTGACCAGCTGATCGCAGTCGCAATATCATAATTTAGCTCCATATAGTCGCCTTGCATTAGGGAGCGTGGATCGACGGGGGCCAGTTTGAACAGGATTATTTCGCCATTAGCTAACAGCTGTTCTTGTTGATAGATTTTGTAGTTAATCAGGGCAAGTATCACCACTGCTGCAATAATAGCCCAAAGTGACCGCTTACTCAGCTGACGTGGATTGAGCGCCCCCATGTTATTCGAGGTCATTATGCTTGCTCCTTATTAAGTGGTCTGTTCACTTGACCGCTTTCAACCATAGCGCTCATTTCAGCCCCATTTTCAGTGATATTATTAGGCTTATTTTTACGCTTACCGCTAGCATTTTTACTTATGGCAAATCTGAGGATTAGTAATACTATGCCGCTGGCCATTAACCACAGAGATTTATCAAACAAGTCGATATGGAGTGAGTAATAATACATGCCGATAAAGGCGAGTAGGGCACATACCGAAATGATGACTAATTTTCGTTCGTTGTAAAAATAGCCCAGCAGGAGCATCAATACTGCGGCGCTTAATCCGCTCATGACGATGGAAAGTAGGCCGATTAATATTGTCGCGAGGATCACCATCAACTTGTTGCGAGGACGCACAGTAACAACTCGATTGGTATAGCTATCGGTAGTGGAATGGAGCAGGTTAACAATGTGATTAATCAGCCATAGCATAGATAGCAAGCTTATTGCGATGGCCAAATAGTCACTGATGCTGGAGTTAAATGCCATTAATACGCTGGGTCTTTCTATGATATCGCCCATATCAGATAACATGAAATTGGCGAGGAGCAAATTAATAGCAATAGCATAACCTAACATTCTAAGACGCTGATAATACTGCGGCCATCGATAAACGTGCGACCAGATAAGCACTAAACTCAGCAGCAATAATGGCAATATTAATAGCGTGACCTGGTTAATCACTAAGATAGCCAAAAAGCTAGGCACCATGGCTAATGCAGCCACAAATTGGTTGGTTTTATGAGGAATGATAATCCAGTGAATCATAAATGTGACCAGGTAAATAAGTGCAATCAGGGTCTCATGACTAGATTCTAGCCATTCGTAAATCCCCAAAAGCCACATTATTTGTCCGCTTAAGCTAAATGCAAATACCATCTGCAGAATAAACTCTTGCCGATTGGCGCGCAGACGGTAATAAACTAAACAGCTTAGACTTAGTGCGGCACCAAGGCCGATAAACGATTGGTCGATATCGCCAATGATGGATCCACTGACTAGCACACAGGCCAATAAAAACAGCGCCGCAACCCAGCCGCCAATAATTTGCATGGCAATAATGTACCAAGGGCTGGCGAGTGTGGTTTCTGGTGTTGTATTAGTGTTTACCAGTTGGTGATTAACCAGCGTTTGCCATAATGCCCTAGCGTTGAGGTTACTCATCGGCGGCTACCTCACTTTTAACATCACTATTGCTCGCGTCTTTATGCTCAAGACTTGCCATTTCGCTGAACTGTTTCTGCCATTTTTTTAGCCAATATAAGCTGCCGCTGGTTACACCTACGACTACCATAGCAATCAGAAAAAAACTCGCTATTGAGTCGTTAGATTCTAATAGTGCTCTTGAAAGTAGTGACACAATAGCAGCGCTGATGCTGGTTAATACCAGGGCAAGTGGATATAAGGCGGGGGCGCGATAACGGTACCATATAAATAAGCTAGTCAGGGTGAGTAGGTAAAGTAGCGCATAATAAACAGCATGTTCACTGGCTTCATACTGATAGTTTAAGTCAAAAATGACCCAAATGATTAGCCAGGTAAATGCACTTACGCTAGCAAGTAAACTGCTTTTTTCAACCATTGGGCAGTTAAAGCGTAATTGGCCAGGCCATTTACAGCGTTTAGCTATGGTAAATGCTAGGTGGATGACTAAGTTCGTTACGCCAAAAATAGCGATTTGTTGGATGTCTTCCTGTAAAAAACTAAACACAGAAGCAAAGGATTGAAAATATAGTCCTTGGCTTATATTGATTAAGACCACCAGCAGTAACCACAACAGATCAAAGCCTGCGATGTAGGCAAAGGGTAAAATTAACACTGCCCAAATAGCAAATAGTTGCCAAGGATCTGCGCCAGTTTGGTATGTTTGTCCCACTAGGGCTAGTAATGCCCCAAGCATGATGCTGGCACCGAGTAACATGGCATTGGGCAAGCTCCAGCCATAAACATTTTGGCTCTGTTGTTTAAGAGGGTTTTGCGGTGAATGCTGCTTTTTTTGCATGCGGTTAATCAGATAAAACCCACTAATAAACAGAGCAAATAACCCTTCGACTATGGCAAATTTACTCAGGTGAGCTAGTGCGTCCCAATTGAACGCCATGAAAAATATCATCCCAGCGCTAAGTAGCAATACCCCAAGATAGAGTAATATATTGGCAATTAATTGCTGCCAATTTTCTGTGTTTGGGTGTGGATAAGCTACTAACATTGCAGCTTTAAGGTTTGTGGGCTCGATTTTGTTGTCTAAAAACCATTGCCATATGTGTGAACGTTTTTCAATCATCCTTGTTCGTTATCCTTTTTCTGAATCAATAGCCGTCCAAGTTTGCTCGTACTAACTCTAATTCAAGCTCACGTTATTGATATGCAATTTAAAGCTATGGAAAAATCAAACAGCGTTTTAAACATAGCTCATCTGCTGAGTACTTTTCATTAATATTAGCCCTTATCATGAGAGCTTAAACTGGGACTCTTGCCTGACAGATGGCATCGCGAGTGTTGTGTAGACAGTAACCGATATTGATTGCGGCTATCAACGACTATTTTCCGATACGATACTGATTTTGCTATTAATATCATCACAGCTGCCAGCGCTTGGTCTCTGGAGTAGGCAACAAAATGGCAGTAATAGCTTTTATACCTGATATGCGTTACCTGCCGTGATGTAACACTGCGCTGATGTGCATGAGGTTACTGATTAAATCCGTTTTTAAGCCATTGATGAGACATCATTTATATTAGTATCTTTTAGTGGCGACTCACATTTATAGCAGTCGCTATTGAGCATCAGGCTGGTATTGCCTACAATAGCGCACGTTTTATTAACTACAGCACAAGACAATGAACGACACTACAGCTAAACCTGCTTTACCTGATCGCCTTAGCGTTAATCCACGTAGCCCACATCATGTGGAAGCCGTTTTCGAACACGAGATTGGTATTTTACTTAATGGCAAAGAGCGTAATGATGTTGAAGAATATTGCATCAGCGAAGGTTGGGTAAAAGTTGCCTCGCACAAAGCATTAGATCGTCGCGGCCAACCGCTTACGATGACAGTAAAAGGCAAGGTTGAAGCGTTCTATAAGTAGAACTGAGCATTATCTCTGAGCCTATTTATTCACTGTGTAAAAAAGCGAACCTGACAAGGTTCGCTTTTTTGTTAGGCGCCGTAGCTATGTTTTACCGCGGCGATGGCTTCTATTCCATAGCTTGGTGCTGTGTTAAAGCCCATTACCTGAGTATATGTTGACTCGTTTACTCATGCTCAAAAACACAGTTGCTTAACACTCTTTATGGCTAAGCATAACCTTTACTCAAGTCATATAAACGATTTGATAACTCTGAAGACGAACTACTGACATTCGCTAATTCAAGCGCATCTTTAGCATTTAAGTCATTACTGACTCTAATGTTTTCGGCTAGTTGGTTAATTTCGCCCGATACGCTTGATTGTTCACTGGCGGCCATCGCGATATGCGAGGTACTGCTACTGATGTCACTAAATACTTCAATAATTTCGTTAAACCCTGCAATTACTTTTTCTGATCGAGCTAAAGATTCTACGGATAAGGACTGTGAACTGACGATGATGTTCACGCCCTGACTAGCCGATGTTTGCAGCTGCGCGATCATCGCTTCAATCTTACTGGCTGACTCTTGAGAGCGGCCTGCGAGGGTTCTTACTTCATCGGCAACCACCGCAAATCCGCGCCCTTGTTCACCCGCTCTAGCGGCTTCAATAGCTGCATTCAATGCTAACAAATTGGTTTGCTCTGAAATACTCTTAATCACATCTAACATGGTTCCCATTTGCTGGGAGTCAGAAGCAAGGCGATTAATAATATCGGCTGTTTTTTGGAGTACTTGTGACAGCTCTTGGTTAGCTTTGCTGTTTTCTTCGACATCAACCATGCGCCGTTGAATAAGCCCTTGGGATTCGTCGACGGTTTCTGATGTTGATTTTGTGTTTCGTGCCACTTCGGCAGCGCTGGCAGACATTTCAGTGATGGCCGCTGCAAGCATGTGGTTTTCTGTGAGTTGTGATTCAGCCCGTTGTTTTAGCATAGAAGACATTTCATTGAGCTGTTTGGCTCTATCTTTGGCTTCTACCGCTTCGTTTGCTATTTGTCCAAGCAAGCCTTTGAGATGTTCACTATATTGATTAACCGCTTGTTTTAATTTACCTATTTCATCATAGCGATCTATCTTGAGAGTTGCAGCAGAACCGCCACTGATTAACATGCGAATTTGCGCAGTGGTCTCATTGACCCATTGCATCACTTTGTTAGCATTAAAAATTAGAATACCAACAAAGAACAGCAGCATGGGAATGAGCGTCGCATATAAACTAAAGCTTAAGTCGCTGATAGGTTTTTGGATAATGGGATCAGGCAAAACAATACCAATTTTCATGCCTTCTTCGGCCATGTCCATTATTGCCAACATAGAACCACTGTCTTCCACTACGCCCTCTGGTAAGTGGATAAT
Source organism: Shewanella sp. 5S214 (assembly GCF_041439795.1). Taxonomy (NCBI): domain Bacteria; kingdom Pseudomonadati; phylum Pseudomonadota; class Gammaproteobacteria; order Alteromonadales; family Shewanellaceae; genus Shewanella; species Shewanella sp. 5S214. The sequence goes on along the minus strand of NZ_JBGOOV010000010.1, from coordinate 148,297 downwards.
GGTCTGGCCGCTGTTGATTGCGCTCAACAGCGGTTGAAGGCTGCTATCTTGGGCGGCGACCTCACTGAATTTTTTCATATCAAGTGATGATGAGCGAATACTTGGAAAGCTGATTATTTGATTGTTTTGGCCCAATACAAAATTAAAACCGCCTGATTCTTGGTTTTGGCGCTTAAATAATTTATCTAAACCCGCTAGCATTAAATCAACGGTTGCGACGCCCCAAAACTTACCTGCTCGATTGATCGCGACAGTACAGGTCACCATAGCAGTGCCACTGACAGGGTCTTCATAAGCTTCAGACCAACCACACTGTCCGGTTTTAAGTGAACGCCCAGCGATATACCAAGCTTCATTGTGATAGCCTGGACCGTCAGGCTTATTGTAATCATCAATTTTGTCTAATTGCCCTGAAGCATTGCGTGCCCAAAAAAAGGACTTTAATGCCACACCAGAGCTAAACGCATTAGGTTCTGGCCAAATACCACCACCAGCGATATTGCCATTGCCAAATTGGTCAATAATTTTGGGAAATAACGCGCTAAATTGCTGCTCGTCTAAGGGTAAGGTTTCTGCTAATGAGGCTAAGCTTTGGGTTAGCACCGAACCTTTGCTTAGTTCAATTCTAACCTCGTTGACACTGGCTGAAATACGCAGTAATTCTTTCTTTTCAACTTCTTTTTGAATTACCGGTAATGCTAAGGTCTGCATTACGATATAAATAAGCATAATCACTGTGACTAATAAGCCCACACTAAGATACTTTGCTTTTTGTGCAATTAATAACGTTTGCTTTTCCATAAAAGGGTTACCCTGCGCGAGCTCGCTGAACCGAATGTTACTTTAACTTTAGTCTAGGTTGTTGGTTTTATGTTAATACTTTAGTTACTATTTTTTACATTTATTGTTATATCGTCATCGACAACTGCCACGCTTGAGTCAACCTTGCCAAGGGTGTGTTGCTTTTAGTGCATATTTAGCCGTTGTGGTTGCCTTAGCGTTAAGCCACTAAGCCGCATCATGTGGCTGTAATTTTTGAATTTGAGATTTGAGATGGGGATGGTGTTTAATGGCAAAGAGCGGACAGATGTTGTAGCAGATTGCAGTAGTAAAGGTTGAGTAAACGTCGCCTCGAAAGCATTAGATCGTCGGTGCCAACCGCTTAAGATGACACCGACTTTAAGTAAGGCTTATTCCATCTTCACTAAGTGCTGAAAACAACAGGCTAGCCGTCATGACTGAACTGATATTTATTCCCGGAATATTTTTTAACTTTATATACATGAAATATAATAGTTTATTGCTATTTTGTTATTATAACTAATTAGTCTGTTGTAACAGAAATAGCGAGTTCAAAGGTAGTGTTTGTCCATCATGTATTTCATTACTTTATCTGTAAACAATCTCTGCCAACCATTACAGTGCTTAAACACTGGATGTTGCCCATCATGACTTTCATTCATGTTGAATAGCTGTAGAATCCGCGCCTTGTTTTACCGCTAACCAATATTTGTGTATTTATGATGATAGATCTGGCTTTGCTGCCTTTATATTTAACCACTGTGGTCGCGTTATTGTTAATCCCTGGGCCTGACATGTTGTTGATCGCCAGTTCGAGTTTGAGCTATGGTCGCAAAGTGGGTGTGTATGCCAGCTTTGGTAATGCGACTTCTGGTTTAATTTTAACCTTGCTTGCAGCTATGGGCGTTTCTGCTCTTGTGGCGATGAATCCAATTGCGTTAGAGCTGTTAAGGGTATTGGGCGGAGCGTATTTATTGAAAATGGGCTGGGATTGCATGCGCAGTGGTGCCAGCGATGCGCCCGAGTTTAGCCAGCAAGGTAATGTCGCTAAACTACTTTATCGTCGTGCGGTGCTGAGCAATTTACTTAATCCTAAAGCACTGATCTTTTTTGTGTTGTTTCTGCCCCAGTTTGTTTCTACCCAACTCACTGCCAGTTCAGGTGAACAGATGCTGGCACTCGGTTTACTGCTGAACGTAATGGGCTTGACGTTCAATTTGCTGTTGGTGGCATTAGTGGGCAGTTTGGGCAAACCATTGCTGAAAAATGAAAAGTTTCGTGCTTATCAAAATAAGTTTATGGGGATAATATTTTTTGCTTTAGCCATTTGGTTACTGGCATCGCAAGTGCAGAGTATTGCTTAACCTTTACGGTTGAAAGAGGCCATTAACTAAAACCACGGTCATTAACCGTGGTTTTTTGATCTTATTGCTGGCGCATTCACATCGATAATGCATTTGGCGAGCGAAGGTTTATCGTTATGATTCACTTTTAGCGAGTTTAATCGCCGCTATCTCTTTTTCAACCGCGGCTACCACGGCATGAGGGCTGCTCAGGTATTGTGAGTGGTCGATAAAAATGGCGTTATCATTAACTGTCATCACCAATACGGGAAAACCAGTGGTACCAATGATTTGTTGAATTTCTTCTATGCCTTCCAGTACGTATTCTGCATCCATACTGAGCTCATCTTTAAACACTTTATTTGATGGTGATAGCTTAAATTTTTCGACGATGTCATTAAAGTCGTGTTTATTACTAAGCGGGTTACCTTCAATGAAATGAGCTCTTTGTAGCGCATTGAGCACAGCTAATTGCTTGTCAGCTTGTTTGCCCTCTAACCAGGCCATAAAGTTTGCGGTTTTGATTGAGCTTTTAGGGCTGTTTGCGTAGCGAATATGGTCGCGACCAAATTTAAGTCCACTTATTTTTGCCGCTGCTTGCATTTGTTCTTCGCCAGCACTGTCTTTGCCGATGTAATGCGCACTATGTAATAAGTGAATATTCATTTCTGGATAGGCTTGTTGCAATGCGTTCACCAAAGGTGTGGCGGCATAGCTCCAAGGGCAATGTGAGTCGTAGATAAAATAAAGCTCAGTGGTCATTAAATGAATTCTTGTTTGTGATCAGATGAACTGATCCTAAATAGTTTATCGCTATTATTCAATCAATCCTTGCAGTAATGACGACAACCGATATTGACAGACTGTCGTAGAGTGCTCGATGAGGTTAATACTCATGTACCTGCAATATATTAATAAGTAAGAAACCCAGCAATATCGGCGGTATTTCTGGGTTATACCACCAATGCTTGCGGATCAGGGGCGCGCATGCGATCCCACCATTCTTTGTTGGCAACAATTTGGCCTTGATCATCAATGGCTGGGTAGGGAATTTGCTTGCGTCGACAGGCTTTGGCGTAAACTGGATGACCTTGTTCAAACAACATAGTTTGGCAATAAGCGTGATCAAGTTTGCGGCTGCCGTACATATCGGCTTGCTCACGTTGGCGCTGGGCTTCATACATAACTAATGCTGCCGCTACAGACACATTAAGCGACTGCACCATGCCTCGCATGGGGATGATGATGTGTTGATCGGCCGCTGCAATCGCTTCTGCGCTCACACCATCACGTTCGTTACCCATCACGATAGCGGTAGGTTTGGTGTAATCAATTTCACGAAAATCCACGGCCGTGTTTGAAAAGGTCGTCGTAAGTACCTGCATTTTTTGTGCTTTAAAAACCTGATGAGCTTCTGCAAACGTGTAATGTTTAACCGTATTAACCCACTGTTGGCTACCTGAAGCGGTATTACCTGATACTCGCATATCGATATCTGGCCATACGGCATGAATTTCATGAATACCGACACAATCAGCAGAGCGAAGAACCGCAGCAATATTATTGGTCATATGCACTTTATCAAGGCAAATCGTTAAGTCGACTTGGCGATTATCCAGCATCTGGTTTATTCGGGCAAAACGTTCTGGGCTCATGGGGTAACTCTAGTTGATTTTTCACTCTATTTATATTTAACCTTTGCTTGCCGCACAAAATGCGTTCAATGCAACGAATAAATGAGTAATATTGACAGTAAGATGATTATTTCGGCTGGTATTATAGCGCTAAAATGCCAGTCCTAAAAAGTCATTCATCGCGGTAACACCAAGACTCGCCGATTAATGTAGGCAATAATCACAAGATCGCTTTTTTAATGTATGGTGATAAGTAATAGGTAAAGAACTGTTTTTAGCTAACTAAACGCATTTAAGCTAATGATAATAACAAGTAGATTTTACAGCAGGCCATGACTGAAGATATTACCATCCAATTGCCTTCACTTATTCATCGAATCGGCGGTGAAAAAGCTAAGCAAGCCAGAGATATTGCGTTGCAATATCAGTGTGATGTTAAGCGTGTGCGTCGTTCTCGAAATTGGGCCATTACAGGCGAGGCTATAAGTATTCAATCGTTTATAGAGCGATTAAAAACTGACAATGATGCTGGCTTTGGTTATCTAATTCAAAAAATTGCTACAGCATTACTGGGTCATGCCGACAAGTTAGAGCCATTAGACGTAAAGCTTAGGCGTTTAATTCGTGATAATCCTAACTTGACTTTAGGCGAGCTAATCCAGCTTACCCAGTGCACGTTAGCTGAGGCGAGAGTGGCTCGTTTTCACGTTGACTGTTGATTATTTCAACCGTGTGCTTTCACTTTTTATGCTGAAGGAATGCAATCGTTTTTGATGGTAAACATTGCTGTGGTTTGGGGCTGGAATCGCACGTATTAGTATATTTTCGCTATAAGTTAATCAGATTATCCTGGTATTGCAGTGGGTATAGTTGAGGCATAGATAATATCGCAGAAACAAGACCTTTGTGTTTATTCATATGCCCTTGGATAGAAAATTTACAGTATTAATGTGAGCTTTAAATGGTAAACATAAATAAAAGGTGTAACGCAATTTGCATTACACCTTGATGACTATTATTTTTTAAGTCGCTGACGTTTTAAGCTGTCTAGTTATGCTTAAAAACGATATTCAACCCCGATACTCGCTTGCTTGAAATCTGTTTCTGTATCGGAACCGTTAGTAACATTATCTAGGTTAATTTCTGCGTCATACCAAGTGTACTCGGCATTAATTAAAAAACGGTCTGTTACTTTAAACCCGACACCAGCACCGGCAAATACACCTTCATCATCTTTATTGCCAGACAACCCGACCACGTCATAGTCAGTGGAATACCATAATTGGCCGCCTTTGGCATACAATTCTACTCGATCAGTAATTGGCAGTGTGACTTTTAGGCCTGCGGTATAACCATCTGTTTCAGCTCGAGATAAATTGTTGCCGTAATGACCAAAATCAATATAGCTACCTTCTAGAGCTAAGTATTTATTGAAGCGATAACCTACTAAGCCCTGGAGCACATCATTGTCGTCGTCAAACTCATCATCTCCATCGACTTTTAGGTAACCATAATTAGCGCCGACATAAATACCATTTTCTGCCACGTCATTTTTTAAGTCATCAGCTTGAGAATAAGCACTAAAAGATGCTAATGAAATTAGTCCAGCTAAAGTAACAATAGTATTTCTCATAAGGTACTCCTAGTTAATTACGTAAATACATCTAGTACACTACAAAACGGATGCCAACTTTATAAAAACAATGGGGTAGGGAGATTGCTGTTATCAAATTTTTAATTGAATATCATATGGTTATGCTTTGAGATTTTTTTAGTAAATGAAGTGGAACTGGCTATGCTATAAATAAGGTTGCTTAAATTTTATCTGTTAAACGAGGCGGAAATAGTGCGTAACGGTATATTTTTCTGATTGAATTGTAATTTTTTCATATTAAAAACATAATGTTACGAGGATGTTGTTGGTTTGGTGTGTTATCGTCACTTGTATGATTTGCTGCTGAGTATTTTATAATATGGTTACTTTTCTATAACTGAGCAAATCGAAGTCGTTAATTGGATATGTTGATTTCGCTGTTTAAAGTACAGGTTTGCACAATAGTGCCCAAGTGTGACAATTGAAGAACATGATCGACAACGACAACGACAACGACAACGACTACAGCTGCAGCTACAACGATCACTACAAGTGGGATAGCGGAACCATTAACACAATAGGATTGTATTAAGTTCTTATAAAGATAGTAGAAGTGATTTTATGTGGTTTTTTGTTAGCGATTAAGACAGGCCTGAGGTTAATGCTGAATATCAGGTTTGCTGGGGCAATACTGTTATCGTGAATGAGTGCTTTTGATGATGCTAATTAAGTGGTTCGTCTGTGTTGATGAAATTTACTCAATTAAGACCTTTACAAGCTTAGATATTGATGTATTATACAGTCTGCTCTGACATTCAGAGTTATTAATGAACATTAAGTAAAAGAAAAGCCTTAGAATCTCTTCGTTATCGTTGTTATCCTCTGTGTTTCCCTTAGCTTCATCGTGACATTCAATAATTCAAGCTTGAGCGCATCGCATTATCGCGACAGATTGATTAATTTTAAATATATAAGGGACAACAAAATGTCTAATAAAACAACTGGTTTAGTAAAATGGTTTAACGAAGATAAAGGTTTTGGTTTTATCACTCCTGATAACGGCGGCGCTGACGTGTTCGTTCATTTCCGTTCAATCACTTCAGAAGGTTTCAAAACTTTAGCTGAAGGCCAAAAAGTTTCTTTTGATGTTGAGCAAGGCCAAAAAGGCCCACAAGCTGCTAACGTAGTAGCTGTGTAACTCGACGTTATAAAGATAACGCAAACGGTTTAACGACTGTTTGCGTTTTTTTATGTCTAAATTTTAGTATTTTTATTAACTGTTACCTGCGTTAAGCAAATTTTCAACCTATCTCCCCGATTGTTTTATCCACTGTTATCCCATGCTGTACATTATCTCCTGGTCACTTACTTCTTGTGTCGAGCGTGAGGCAATCTTTGTTATTGCGAGTTGAGGTTATGTCGAGTCATATAGCTGATGATGAATTTATCGGCCATTTATAAGTAAAGTTTTTATTATTTTTTACTGTTAGCTGTTAATATAACAACGTTTTTTAGGCATACATATTAAGGATAATAGATGCAATCAATTCGAGTTAAACTGCTAGCATTTTTTCTGCTCTACTTATTTCATTTCCGACTTTCGCGGTAACCAATTGGGTTAATTTTGACATTATCAATGGCCATATTAATCTTCCTGTGACCATTAATGGTATTGAAGGTCGGGCCATTTTAGACAGTGGTTCTCAGCTCAATGCGATTAATTTAAGCTTTATCAATAAATATAATCTTGAGTTTGATAAAGGCAGTAAAATCGATGTCAAAGGCATTTATAGTACTGAATCCTCTCAACTTTATAACAATGTCACGGCAAACTTGTTTGGTGCCAATATTGAACTTGATCAATTGGCAGGTTTGCGTTTAGGTCACTATGATGTGGAGCTTTTATTAGGCGCAGGTCTACTGGAGAAATTTATTTTCCAGATAGATTATCCCAATAGTCGTTTGAGATTATTTGGAAGAGATTCCATTGATTTAGCCAAACTTGAAAACATTGACATGCAAATGGATCGTGGCACTGGTCAACCGATTGTGAGAGTCGAGCTTAATGGGGAAAAGAATGCTTGGTTGATCCTCGATACTGGTAATAGTGGTGGCTTGTTTTTAAAACGCACTCTTGCCACTGACTCAGATTGGTTAACGCATTACGGTGCGCAAGCTACAAACTCATTTGGTGTCAATAATGCAGGCACAACGGAGAGTTTCCGATTGCCAAAAGTTAAGTTCGGTCCTTTTACGATTGAAAATGTACAAACGAGCGTGCCAAGCGAAGGGCAGATTGAGGTGATTACAGGGCAAGATGATCGCAACAGCATATCCCATATTAAAGGTAAAAATATTAAAGGTCTTCTTGGCTTTGATATTCTTAAGCACTTTGTGTTGACCATAGATTATAAATCTGGACATATGCACGTAGGCTTACCTGAAGACTCTTAATCCAACTCAGATTTAATTGAGTGTGCTTGACGACATTGTAATGTCATTAATCTTGCATCATCCCGTGTGATAGAGACGTTATTTTTGTCACACGGTTATTCAATGTAATCAGCTTCATCCATGTCTTTTGTGTGTTTTTTCACCTCAACAAATCAGTATCTTGCCAACTTTTGGTTAATTAACCCAAGACTATTGGGTCAAAAACACCGATAATTCACCTCAATTAGATTAGTAGGCCGTTTGGCTGCGTTAGACTGTGGACATATTCAATGGAAATCAAAGTAAACTTTCTCGACAATTTGAAACTCGAAGCCAAATTTGACGACTTTACCGTTACGGCAGACCAACCTATTCGTTATAAAGGTGATGGCTCAGCTCCAAGTCCTTTTGATTATTTCTTAGCTTCGTCTGCGCTTTGTGCTGCCTACTTTATTAAGGTTTATTGTAAAGCCCGTGATATTTCTACTGAAAATATCAAGCTTTCGCAAAACAATATTGTTGACCCAGAAGATCGCTACAACCAAATTTTTCAAATTCAGGTTGAGTTACCAGACGATATTTCTGACAAAGATCGTCAAGGTATTTTACGTTCAATCGATCGTTGTACTGTTAAAAAAGTGGTTCAAACTGGCCCAGAATTTAAAATTGAAACCGTTGAAAACCTTGATGCTGACGCCAATGCCATGCTGATGGGACAACCGGCTGGCGACACGAGTACCTTTATTTTGGGCAAAGACTTGCCACTCGAGCAAACCATTCAAAACATGACCCGTTTATTGGCTGATTTGGGCATGAAGATCGAAATATCTTCATGGCGCAACATAGTGCCTAACGTATGGTCGTTACACATTCGTGATGCCGCCTCACCTATGTGTTTTACTAATGGTAAAGGCGCCACAAAAGAAAGCGCACTATGCTCGGCTCTAGGTGAGTTTATTGAGCGTCTTAATAATAACTTTTTCTATAATGATCAGTTCTTTGGTGAAGAAATCGCCAATAGCGAGTTTGTGCATTATCCCAATGAAAAATGGTTTGCACTGGAAGAGGATGATGCACTTCCATCAGGTTTGTTAGATGAATACTGCTTAGATATTTACAATCCAGATGAAGAGTTATGTGGCTCGCACCTAATTGATACCAACTCAGGTAATACTGACCGAGGTATTTGCGCGATTCCATATACCCGTCAATCTGATGGTGAAACGGTATATTTTCCGTCTAACTTAATTGAAAACTTATTTCTAAGTAACGGCATGAGCGCGGGTAATAATCTGCAAGAAGCGCATGTACAGTGTTTATCTGAAATTTTTGAGCGTGCTGTAAAACGTCAAATCATTGAGCAAGAAATTGTACTGCCAGATGTTCCTATGACAGTACTTGAGAAATTCCCTAGCATATTAGCGGGTATTAAAGGCCTTGAAGAACAGGGTTTCCCTGTCGTGGTGAAAGATGCTTCGTTAGGTGGTCAGTTCCCAGTGATGTGCGTCACTTTAATGAACCCTAGAACCGGCGGTGTATTTGCCTCGTTTGGTGCGCATCCAAGCTTTGAAGTGGCGTTGGAGCGTAGTTTAACTGAACTATTACAAGGCCGCAGTTTTGAAGGCTTAAATGATGTGCCAAAGCCGACATTCAATAGTATGGCCGTCACCGAGCCTGAAAACTTTGTTGAGCACTTTATTGACTCAACAGGGGTTATCTCTTGGCGCTTCTTCAGTAGTAAGTTTGACTATGAGTTCTGTGAGTGGGACTTTAGCGGCACCAGTGAAGAAGAAGCCGCAGGCTTATTTGGTATTTTAAAAGCCATGGGTAAAGAAGTGTATATTGCTGAATTTACTGATTTAGGTGCATCAGCTTGCCGCATTTTAGTGCCTGAATATTCAGAAGTGTATCCTGTTGATGATTTGATTTGGGACAATACCAATAAAGCGCTTCATTACCGTAAAGACATCTTGAACCTGCACTCACTAAGCACTAAAGCGTTATCTAAGTTAGTAAATCGCTTAGAAGAGAGTCAATTAGATAATCAGACCGATATCCGTACTTTAATCGGTATTGTGTTTGATGAGAATACGGTTTGGGGCCAGTTAACCATTATTGAATTAAAAATTCTGATTTACCTCGCATTGGGTTCTCATGAAGATGCGATTGAGTTAGTTGGTGAGTTCTTGCAGTTTAACGACAATACAGTACAACGTGGCTTGTTTTACCAAGCTGTCAATGCTGTGCTTGAAGTGACCCTAGATGACGACTTAGAGCTTGAGCATTTTATGGGTAACTTTAACCGCATGTTTGGTCAAGAAGTGATGGACAATGTGGTTGGTTCGGTTAATGGCACAGTGCGCTTTTATGGCCTAACAAAAACTAGCATCAAGCTAGAAGGTATTGAGCCACATTTACGCTTGATTGAAAGTTACAAAAAGCTGCATCAAGCGCGGAAAGCTAAAGCGGGTATATAGTGCTTAGTTAAGTATTAGACCGTGATAAATCTGATCGTGAAAAAGCGAACCTAACGAGGTTCGCTTTTTTGTTGTGGCAGTTACCTTATTTTTATTGCTGATGTAAATCGCTGTCTGTTGTCGTGGCTCGACTTAACCGTTTTGCCATTATGCCCTTAGTCGATGCAAGTCATAAGCCTGAAGTGAACTTTGCCAATTTTGATAATATTGATATTGCAAAGATTATCGCACTGGATCATAAGCAGACTTATACCTTGCAGCCGCAGCAGCTGGTGAATCAAATTCAGCTTAATGAAAATGGACCTAAGGCAATAGTAAACAGCAATGTGTTACTTGGGTTTAATGAGCAAGGTACGATCAATAGTCTTAAGGTGACCGAGTCAATGTTTGAACCGCAAGACATCGACGAGTTTAAAAAAGTATTAGCGACTTATCAAATCCCTACCACCAAAACGGCCTTCTTGGCGCGTTATCCTGATGCCGAAGATAACTTTGATAATGTCATGATCACTAAAGGGACAATATTAATGTCGGTTAACTTTGATTCCTATGACGATGATGCTGAGTTAATTGATTTAAGCATCGTTTTTTAATATTCATATTATCCTGGAAGGTATATCGAACGCCGATGCTCAGGGCATCGGCGGTACCTTATTTATTCTCAATGCGCTAAAATATGTGGTAAACGAGTTAAGCCAATTGGATAATAAATGAATATTGAAAATGATGTGATCGACAATTTAGCTGAATTAGAACGCTTTTTACTGTCGGTGGAAAAGGGCGGTTTAGGTTTAGAAGGCGTTGCCGGTGTCGGTATGGCAACCAGTAATGCCGATGGTCGTCATTTTGTTGCGGTATTTGGTGATAACCACAAGCTATTACTCGGTCGCTGGGTGACACCTGAGGTTTTCGAAAACGGTCAAGACATAGTTAAAAATGGGGTTAAATCGAAGCACTGATTGTTGACTCTATTTTATTTTAAAAAGGGGGCAGAAATTCATTTCTGCCCCCTTTTTATGATTTACTACTTAGGATAATTACTTATCTGAATTGGTTGAGCCAATTTTATGAATGGCTAAGTCTGCACCAATAAATTCATCTTCTTGACTCAAGCGTAAACTCGATAGTTTATTCACTAAGCCATAGACGATAATACCGCCAACTAATGCGACAACGACCCCGGCAATAGTGCCAACAAGTTGCGAAGTAAAGCTCACTCCGCCAAGGCCACCTAAGGCTTGCTGACCAAAAATGCCTGCAGCAATACCACCCCAGACACCACATAAACCATGTAAAGGCCATACACCTAAAACATCATCTATTTTACTGCTGCGTTGTAATTTGGTGTACACCAATACAAATAACCCGCCAGCCACACCGCCAACCACAAATGCGCCAACCGGATGCATTAAATCAGAACCTGCACACACAGCCACTAAGCCTGCTAGTGGTCCGTTATGAATAAAACCAGGGTCATTTTTGCCAATAATAAGCGCCACAATAGTGCCACCCACCATGGCCATTAAACTGTTTACTGCCACTAAACCGCTGATCCCGCCAAGCGTCTGTGCTGACATGACGTTAAAACCAAACCAGCCGACAATCAGCACCCATGAGCCTAAGGCTAGAAACGGAATGTTCGATGGCGCAAAGGCAATGCCGGGTTTACGGCCGCGGCGGGCGCCAAGCAAATAAATAGCGACTAGTGCTAACCATCCGCCCATGGCATGGACGACGACAGAGCCAGCAAAATCATGAAATTGAGCACCAAATTGGCTGTCTAACCAGGCCTGAAAACCAAAGTTACCGTTCCATATAATCCCTTCAAACAGGGGATACACAAAGGCAACAATCAATGCTGAAGCCAATAAGAAAGGCCGAAATCTCCCGCGTTCAGCAATCCCCCCAGATACAATTGCTGGAATGGCTGCTGCAAAGGTTAATAAGAAGAAGAATTTAACCAGTTGATAACCGTTATCTGTGCTTAATGCTTCTGCGCTGACAAAGAAGTGGTTACCGTAAGCAATTTGATAGCCAATGACAAAATAAGCGAGGGCTGAAAAAGCAAAGTCGGTTAAAATTTTTACCAAGGCATTAACTTGGTTTTTGTGTCTTACAGTACCCATTTCTAAAAATGCAAAGCCAGCGTGCATGGCTAATACCATAATTGCACCAAGTAAGATAAACAAGGTGTCCGCGCTTTGTGCAATTACGCCAATAGCATCACTAATATTATTCATTTTAGTTTCCACAAAACAATTCTCTATTGAAATTCATGCGTTTATAGAGCAAAAATCATTCCTAAATCACAGGCCACCTATCATTTAGTTGATCTCTCGTGGTGCAAACGTATGAAAATATTGCTTAAATAATCTATAAAATGTTCAATGTGAGTGCATTTTTTGGGCAGGTGAATGCTGAAAAGTAACACCTATGACTGATAATTATGCTGTTAATGCTTTAGTTTGGTGCATTGCCGCTTGCATTTGGTGCGTTGCATAATCAGCCGATTAACTTTATGTTAACAATGTTGTTTAAGATAAATCGTTTAAGTAATCAGTCGACAATCAGACGTTTTATGACTGTTCGAATTCACGCTTTTGGTTTCTAGTTCTTAATGTTAGGTTCTTAATTCCAATCGTTAGAAATCTTAATGCTTTATCAGTACTAACAAGTCACTAGCATGCCCAATAATAACTAAAATGGCGGGAGTAATATGACAGCAGTAAGAGTGGCAGGCGTGGGGATGATCCCCTTTTGCAAACCGGGCCATCATCAACCGTACCGAGTTATGGCGGCTAAAGCGATTAGGTTAGCATTAACCGATGCCAACCTTGATGCTAAATTGATCGAGCAGGCTTATGGTGCATATATTTATGGCGATAGTACCTGCGCTCAGCATGCATTTTACGATGTCATTCAAAGCGGTATTGCGATCATTAACGTCAACAATAATTGCTCTAGTGGTTCGACAGCGTTATTTTTAGCGCGCCAGGCGGTATTGTCAGGCCAAGTGGATTGCGCATTAGCATTTGGCTTTGAAGAAATGCAACCTGGAGCATTGGGCTCTCACTGGACAGACAGAGAAAGTCCGTTCGAGCGTCTTGACCCCGTGTTACAACAATTCAATGCCCCACAAGGCCCAATCGCACTTCGCGCCTTTGGTGCTGCCGGGCGTCACTATATGGACCAGTATCATGTAGGCGCTGATATTTTTGCTAAGGTAGCTGAAAAGTCGCGGCGTCATGCATTACAGAATCCGTACTCTATGTTTTCAACGCCATTAACTTACCAGCAAGTGCTTGATGATAAAGTTATCTATGATAGTTACTTAACTCGGCTTATGGCATGTCCACCAACCTGCGGTGCTGCTGCAACCATAGTGTGCAGCGAGCAATTTGCTCGCAAACACGGGATTACATCCAAGGTAAATATTATTGCGCAGGCAATGGCGACGGATACCGAGCTGTCGTGGCAAGATCCAATGTATGCCGTTGGTAAAGGCATGACACAACGGGCAGCTGAGCAGGTTTACCACCAGGCCGGTATTGGTCCTGCTGATATCGATGTGATTGAGTTACATGACTGTTTTACCCCTAATGAAGTGATCACGTACGAAGCATTAGGTTTATGTGCTGAAGGCGGCGCTGCAGAATTGATTGCCAACGGTGACAATACCTATGGTGGCCAATACGTTATTGGTCCGTCTGGGGGCTTGATGTCTAAGGGGCACCCTATTGGTGCGACTGGGCTAGCACAATGTACTGAATTAACGTGGCATTTACGCGGCCAAGCCGGAAATAGGCAAGTGGATAATGCCAAATTTGCCCTACAACACAATGTTGGCTTAGGTGGTGCGGTGGTGGTGACCTTATATGGCGTTTAACTAACGGTTTTATTGCATGCTGCGCTACATTGCCGTCGATATATGAGGGAAATGAAGCGCAACACTGTGGGCCGTTCGTTAACTGGCTTTTTTACGACTAAAAGTACGGCGGGAAAAGGTCACCACACTGAATGAAAGAATCAAGGTGCCAATAAGCGATACCAAGGTGATCAGCATGACATAACTGGCAGGCATATTAAGTCCATCATGTAATGGTCTAACAAAGCTAGCCACTTTACCTGCAAATGATCTGTCACTGTGTTTGAGTACCGATTCAATTGTGCCTTGTTGGTAATTGATGCTGATACGGTCGGCTTCTCGTAACCAAACACCCTGATGTTGATCAAATTGGATGCTATATATCAGCTGTTGTGGCGTGTCGCTATCAGGCTGTGGGCCTTTATTCGGTGTTGAGCGAGGCTTACTTACAGAGATCAGTTCTGCCTCAGGCCAAATTTGCTGTGCGCTAGTGAGCTGACTTAACCAATCGTTTGCTTGGCTAACAGGATAAGCAACTTGCTCGAGTGCGGCTTTTGGTTTGAGAGCACCAGTCCATAAACTGTTATAAGTAATTAAAAAACCACTGACACACAATATAAATAACGGTACTGAAATAAACAGTCCTAATTGAATATGGCTTTTAAGCAAACTGCTTGAGCGAGTATTTTTAGGCAAGCTCTGCTTTAGTCGAAATCCCTTACGAACTCGCCACCACAGATAAATACCAATTAAGGTGACAATACCGCCAGCCAGCGAAGCCCAAGCATTGATGTATTTGCCGCCATTATCGATCAGAAAATTACGATGTAACCAGAAAGCCGTTTCATAGAAAGGTAAGTCAAATGAAGAGCTACTGCTGAGTTCATTGAGTTGATTGTCTAGGGCTATGGCTTTACCCCGAGTGCTAGCTTGAATATATGGGGTATACTCGGTCGGAAAACGAATAGTACTCATGCTAGGGTAGCGCTCGAATAAACGGCTTACCGTATCGGCTTTTTGTTCAAGGGTGAGCGGCACAAATGCCTGACCTTTGTTGTCTGTGCGTTTAAGTAAATCAACGCTCCCTAAATAAACGCCTGTCGTTAATACAATTAGCATTGTGATACTAATGAAAAAACCTACCCAGTTATGAAACCATTTTAACGCCGAAACCATGCTCATTTTGTTTACTCTATTACACACTGTCGAATTGCAGCTGGTTATAAACCAGCTGATTTTTATTGTGTTTTCAATTTAATCATCAAACCACAATCTGGGGAATGATAATTAATCTCATTTAATTATTCAATTAAAGAAGTGTAAAGATGGCGTGATTGAGTAGGTTTCAAGCTTTACTGTAATTCGTCGTGCGGCTATTTAACCCAAGCTAAGGTTAATTGATTTACTGACCACTGTGGTTAAGGTGTT
The DNA here is from genome assembly GCF_041439795.1 of Shewanella sp. 5S214. Lineage (NCBI taxonomy): Bacteria > Pseudomonadati > Pseudomonadota > Gammaproteobacteria > Alteromonadales > Shewanellaceae > Shewanella > Shewanella sp. 5S214. The sequence goes on along the minus strand of NZ_JBGOOV010000010.1, from coordinate 132,722 downwards.
TACTGACAAATCATCACTCTTTGTAGGCTGGCGCATTATAACTCGCTAACATGGACACTTAATATGACCCCTGATATGACCGCTAATACCAATGCCAGTGTTTACACAAATGGCATTGGTATTATTTACGCTTGGTCATAGATTTTTTGTGAAAGAGTGTCTGTCGACACTCTTATACTAGTGCCACATTAATCACTTGTTTACTTGATGGCGTAATGATCACCGGGATCGATTTTGATGTTGGGGTAGATGAACCGACTCCGACACTGTTAATGGAGACTAGCGGATTTGTTTCAGGGTAATAGGCGGCAATGTTACCGCGCGGGATATCATAAAAAACCACACTGAAGCCTGATACTTTGCGAACGATGTTGTCGTTGGCGATAGACTGTATATCAATAAGTTGGTCTTCAACGAGATTAAGCTGAACGGCATCTTGTTGGTTCATGAACAATACATTCCGCTTGCCTTTAATCCCGCGATATCGGTCGTCCATGCCGTAAATAGTGGTGTTGTACTGGTCGTGAGACCGCAGGCTTTGCAGTAACAAAATAGGGTGTTGTTCGGCGGATGACTGAGTTGTTTGTGCGTTGCTTGAACAATCTGCGATGACAGAATCGGGCAACTCACTCGGATTAAATTGAGCTAATTGATTACTGGTATTCCAAACCAGCTCAGCTGCGCTATTGCCGAGATAAAATCCGGCTGGTTGTTCGATTCGTTGATTAAAATCGCTAAATCCAGTAATCGTGTTTTCAATAAGATTGCGAATAAGGCTATAGTCGTCGCGCAGAGCTAGCCAGTTGAGCTTATTGCCTGCATGACTTTGATTGGTATGGCTGTGATTGAGATGACTGAAGGTAGCATGAGCCATTTGGGCGACAATATCGATTTCAGATAAACACTGTTCTGAGACGGGGTCGGTCATACCTGTTGACGCATGAACCATGCTGAAGGTGTCTTCAACGGTGATTTTTTGAATACCGCTAACTTGCTGGTCTAATTCAGTGCGACCTAGGCAAGGAAAAATTAATGCATCGTGAGTCACTTGTAGGTGGCTGCGATTAAGTTTGGTGCTAATTTGCACATTGAGTTCAGCATTGCGCATTGCTTGGTAAGTAAAGTCGGTATCAGGTGCCGCCGCTGCAAGATTACCGCCTAAGCATATTAACACTTTACTCTGTTTACTGTGCAGCGCTTTCAGTGCTTCGACCACATTGTGGCCCGATAGGCGCGGTAAGGTGGTAGCAAAGTAATTATCCAATTTATCGATAAAATCGGCAGATGGCTTTTCATTAATGCCCATAGTGCGGTTACCTTGCACATTACTGTGGCCACGGACAGGGCATAATCCAGCGCCTTTTTTACCTATTTGACCACACAGAAGGTGCAGGTTAATCACTTCACTTATGATGTCGACCGAATGCTTGTGCTGAGTTAACCCCATGGCCCAGCAGCTGATCACGGTTTTACTGTTACTGAACAGCGTGGCCGCTTGAATAATCTGTGCTTTTGTTAGCCCAGATTGTTGTTCAATTTTATCCCAGCTCGTGTGCTTAACTTTGTGTTGATAGTCTTCAAAAAACGCACTGTGCTGTTGAATAAAGTCATGGTCAATTTTGTCTGGACGTTGTTCAATAATAAATTTAGCCATACCGCGTGCTGCTGCCATATCGCCGCCCAACTTAGGGGTTAAATACAAGTGACTAATGGTGGTGGCTGCTGGAGTGAGCAATTCTATGGGATTTTGTGGACTGGCGAATTTTTCTAAGGCGACTTCTTTAAGATTATTAAAGGTCACAATTTTACAGCCTTGCTTGGCAGCCTTACGCAGAGTATTCATCATTCTGGGGTGGTTGGTACCAGGGTTTTGGCCAAACACAAAAATGGCTTCCGCGGCGTCAAAGTCTTCAAGTACCACGGTACCTTTACCAATGCCGATTGATTTAGTTAGTGCAACCCCGCTGGCTTCATGGCACATATTAGAGCAATCGGGAAAATTATTGGTGCCATACAGCCGCCCAAATAATTGGTAAAGATAAGAGGCTTCGTTACTGGCGCGGCCAGAAGTGTAAAACTCAACTTGATCTGGGCGACTTAAGCTGTTGAGCTTGGTGGCGATGATCGAAAAAGCTTCAGACCAGGTAACCGGTTCATAGTGATCGGTGACAGCATTAAAGCGCATCGGTTCGGTTAAACGGCCCTGATACTCTAGCCAATAGTCAGTTTGTTTTGCCAGTTGGCGCACTGAATATTGGCTGAAAAACTCGCGTCCAACTCCTTTACCGGTCGACTCCCATGCCACTGCTTTAGCACCATTTTCGCAAAACTGAAATGCACCTTGTTTGTTATCACCCCATGCACAACCTGGGCAATCAAAACCATCGGTTTGGTTAACGCGAAGTAAGTTTTTGAGATTTTGCTTGGTCTGTTGGCTACGCAGTACATGAGTAAACGTCGCTTGCAGTGAAGGAAAACCACCGGCTTTGGTTGGTTTTTGATAATGACTAGACATTGATTTCTCCGATAGGGCTCAGCGATAAACGGTTAACATCGAAATGAGCATCGTAATTTGAATAATAAATAGGCGCTGAATACTTGGGGATGTGAATAATATTAAGGTTATATTGTAGTGCCAGTTTAACTGCGAGTTGGCTGGGCGAGGCAAGACTAATAAGGTTATTAGCGCCAAAAAGAACCGCTTTATGGATTAACTCACTACTGCAACGACTGGTAATTAATAAGGTATTACATGATGTTTCTTGAGTCGTGGTTGTTTGCCTTAGTAACATGCCGATAAGTTTATCGAGGGCATTATGGCGGCCGATGTCTTCACGACAGGCAACAATATCGCCTTGTGCGGTTAAGCCCAGGGCTGCGTGTATTGCGCCACTTTGCTGCGCTTTTATTTGGCTGTCAGTTATACGCTGTTTCAGGCTTTCAACATCAGTAATGTCAATGGGACGGGTGATGGGCAATATGGATAATTGTGGCAGTGCATGTTCTATTGCTTCAACCCCGCAAATCCCGCAACCGGTAGCCCCAACGAGTCGACGTTTTTTACTGTTTAAGGCGTATAGACAACGATTAGAAATGGTTACTTCAATAATAAAGCCGTTATCAGATGGCGTTATTTGAATATCATGCACGTCATGATCGTGTTGAATAATCGCTTCTGAAAACAAAAAACCAATGGCAAAATCTTCAATGTTATCTGGCGTTACCATCATCACGGCATAGTTAATGCCGTTAATGCTAATGGCAGCCGCCGCTTCCTCTACCAGATGTTCTATGGGGGGTAACCATTTGTATGCAGCATTCATGGGCGTAGACTCAAAACGGGATCTTAATCACAGTTTAGTGGCCGCTAATACACAAAGCCAATCAAACAAATTTATACGGTGATAGCTTTTATCTATTAATATGTTGAAATTGATAGCTAGTATTAAGGGCGAGGGATGAATCTTAGACAGTTACATTATTTTTATGAGCTAGCAAAGTTTAAGCATTTTGCTAAAGCAGCCAAGGCTTGCCATATTACTCAGCCTACCTTATCGGCCAGTATCACGGCTTTAGAAAAAAGTTTTGGTACTGAGCTGGTGGTGCGTGGCAGTCAGTTTGTCGCGTTAACCGATGCTGGGCAGATTGTGTTGCGCTATGCTGAAAAAATGCTCTTGGATCAAGTGGCGTTAAAGCAAGAACTCAGTGTATTTAGTGGGCCGTTAATTGGTTCTCTTCGGATTGGTATTGTGCCGCAGTCGAGTGTGGATATTATGCTGATCATTAAACAATTTAATGAGCTGCATCCTAATATTACAATTACCTTGTTGGTGACCACTAATGAAAAGCTCATCGAGCAACTGACCTTACATCAAATCGACATAGGTTTGGGGTTTGATGACAATCTTACTGAGGCGAATCGGCGCACATTTTATTTTTATCCTCAAATGGATAACGATATGGCCGTACTAGCAAGTCAAACATTAGTGTCGCAACTTGATACCCCACTGAGCGATGGGGCATTAGCCCTTAAGGATTTGCAGCAAAAGCCATTGGTATTGTTAAGCCAAAATATGCAGTTTAGGCAATATATTGATAATGCGCTGGCACAATCTCAGTTACGTTTTAATGTGGTGTTAGAAACTGATTCGCTATTTCATTTAGTCAGTGCGGTAAAGCACGATATTGGTTATGCCATTGTCAGTAGTGGTATTGCCAAGTCAGCTGAGAAATTATTTAATTTACATTATTGGCCATTGCAACACATTCAATCAGGTAACACAGTGTTTATTACCCGTAAATACAGTGTGTCGCCAGCAATGAACGAGTTTGTGAGTTTGATTAATATGGGCTAATTTCTGCCTTTGTTTACCATTTGAGCGCCATGCTAGTCAATCTATGGCGGTGAATATGATGCATCACACTTGATTAAGCTTGGCTGGTGACATCTTAACGGCAGCAAACATCAACCCCACTTAAGACAACAGGATTTTTGATAGGTTATTGGCGCTTTAAATGATTAGCAGTTAACTGTGGTTTATGTTTGCTGCTAGCCTGTGAATGTTGATATAATAGCGGGCTAAAAAATTATCTATTCACAGACTTTTTTATCTCGCAATCACTGCCACATCGCCTGCAGGAATAACTATGATTAACCACTTTAGTGTACTGGGCGTTAGACCCAATGCCAAAGAAGATGACATAAAAAAAGCCTATAAACGTTTATCGAACAAGTACCATCCTGACAAGTTACTTGGGGCGTCTGATGATGAGAAACAACAAGCATCGGTTCAGCTCCAACGAGTCAAAAAAGCTTACGAAGTGTTATCAGATAAAAAGCAGCGAAATGCGTTTATCAATGATTTTAACAACGTAATTGTCACTGATCCCACTGCCGCAATGCGGGAGTTGTGGGACGAATATTATTCCTGAGTATCCCATGGCTAAACATCTTAATATTTCACGCATTAATGAGCTAAAAAATAATGCCCATGACAATATCGAATCTTATAACGATCCTGATACGCCCAATGCACTGGCAAAGTTTACCAGCCAAATCAGAGCGATATTGTTGGCCGATCCTGGGATGCTCGATTCTGTCCCTGAATATTTACCGGTAGCGCTTTATGATAGAGTCAAGTTCTCTCCTGAATCAAAGCGTCAATGGGCACATTGGATTAGCTTGAATATTCATCCTAGCTGGGATGAGTTTAAAACCACGATTGCATTTAACAATGCAGATCTACCTCTAGCACTTGCGGTACGCAAATACAGCGAAGATCTGCTCATTGAAAGTTGTGCTGTGGTGTATTTGTTGGAGACGCAGGGAGAATCAGCGCCCAAGCAAATCGCTGATGAGGATGATTCTGATGGTCTTCATGAGCATGAGCGTGACGAGAACGATGACGACAATGACTATGATAGCGATGAAGAAGGTTATTATGACCAATATGATGAGGATATCGAATGAACAGTCTCATTGAAATAACCGCCGCTGAAATACAAGAGCTGGCGAATGTTGAGCCTAAACAGGCAAGCAAGAGATTTGAGTTAATTGCGTCGTCAATGTCTGATGATCAGTTGGTTGAAGTTATAGAAAAAATGGACATAGTTACGCTGACGCAAATTAACAGTCAGCATGATATTTCGTGTCCATCGATCATGTCTGAGCTTATGTCGCCAGAACAGATCCGTGACATCGTCTGCCAGCAACCGCTTTACTGGGAAGAAAAAATCAAGAGTAATGCTGAAGAGTTAATGCATCATACGTTTGATTTTATGACTTACCTTATCCGTATCCAGGACAGCGAAGAAAAACAAACAGCTATTTTAGAATGTTTGGCTGAAGACCCAGCGGCACTATTTTATCTATCGATCCCATTTATTGAGCTTATATTAGGTGGTAGCAGTGATGATGAAGATGAGATTAACGATACTTTTGATGATGAAGCGGATGAGGAAACCGTGGGGTATTCTGATTGGCAAGCCGATGAAGAAGCTCATAGTCTGAGCATTGATGATCCGCGAAGTTTGCTGGCGCTGATCCGCGATAGAGCACCTAATGTCGAGAAGTCGATCAAGAACATGCTGCGTAATACTGGCTCTGACTGGCAGTTAATTATCAGCCAATTTGCTAGCGAATTAGTGATTCAGGCGAAAGAAAAGAACCAAGTCACTGACGAATATGCTGAAGTTGATGACATGTTTAGCTTTCTTGATTAAGGGTTCTGCAAATGCAATTGGTATTACGTGACGAAAATCAGGGTCCCTATTTGAGTCGGGTGTTGGCTTATGGCCGAACCGAAGATGTGCTTAGTAATGAGCAATTGGGACAGATCAAAGCGAAAGCCATTTTGATGAGCCTTAAGTTCGCAGATAAGTTTTATAACAAGTATAAAATGCATTTGCTTGAAGAAGCGGCGCAAGATGTGATTGGTATTGTGAGTATTGGTTTGATGGCGTTGTCGGACCAAAATCAAGATAATGCTATTGCGTTGCTGCTCAATGATGACGGCGTGGTTAAGTCGTTTCAGAAAGGCTGGGGTATGCTAACTAAAGTGAGCCAGTACAGGCTTCATGGTAAATCGGTTTATGGCGATGTGGATAAAATCTTGCTTGATCAAGTGTCGAGTCCACCGGATTGTGATGAGTGGCAAGGTTGGGTTTATTATCAAGAAGCCTTAACCGAGCATAATCGCCAGCAATCTATTAATGCATTGTTAGCTCAGTTTTATATTGCTGGCACCTTTGACCCTATGGATTATATCAATCTGGAAAGTACCTTGGCAGAAGCTGTGCTTTATCGGATATTTTTCGACGGTAAAAAAGTGCGCCCAGATCTTAAACGGCGTATGACGAGTGTAGAACTCCAGCCGCAGTGGTTTGGCCTGGAATTTATCGAGCAACAAACTAAGCTCGCCCTGGCTGAGTTACCTAAGGAGCTTGAAGCTGCTATCCGTTTGGATTTAGGTAAAAACTTTAACTCTGCACTGCTACGCACATTAAATTTCTCTCGAAGTTATCAAGAGTTGGCTGCTCAAAATGCCTCTCCTGAGCGATTAGAGCGATTTGAATACAAGGAAGGTTTAGTCGGTCTTCTTGGTTGGCCCATCTATATCGTCATGTAATGTCACTTTAGGAAGCTTACTTGTGTGTAAGCTTCCTCTATTCGCTTGGTATCTTATTGGTTTTGTGCCATATTTTAGTTCTAGCCATCATCTTGTCGTCACATGTTTTCGTGAGAAATACCGCTCAACTGAGTGATAAGTGACTGTATTTAAAAGTTAACTTATTACTAGCTTGTACGTTAAGTGTTCCTTAGGCCGTGTTTGCTGGCCATTTTTGTGTTGATTAACTGTCTTTAGGAGCCATTATGTTCAGTAGCCTACGTGCTTATCGTTCGTCAATCGTATTGCTGGGTGCTTTATTGCTTGGTGGGCTATTCGGTGGCTTAGTGCCTGAACTCGCCATAAAGCTCAAGCCGATAGGGCAAATCTTCCTTAATCTATTGTTTATGATCATCGTACCTCTGGTGGCTGTGAGCGTGATGTCATCTATCGCGCACATGACGGATTTAAAGAAATTAGGCGCGATACTGGTGTCGATTATGCTGGTATCAATTGTGATGGCAATTATTCCCGCTGTCGGTGTCGTATTGCTGGCGTTAGCGTACGATCCTGCCCAAGGCGTGACACTTGATTTAGCCAATACGGTTGATGCTGCATCAGGCGGTATGGATTTTGTTAGCTTGTTAACCACCAATGATTTTGTCGGTTTATTGTCTAAATCAAACATTTTAGCTTTGATCATTATGTCGGTGATTGGCGGTGTGGCCATTGGTCAATCAGGTGAAGATGGCCAGAGAGTTGGACGCATGCTAGACAGTTTAAATACTGTGATCATGAAAGTTATTTCGCTATTAATGTATGTTGCGCCTATTGGGCTTGGAGCTTATTTTGCTGCGACCATGGCTAGCCAAGATACTGAGTTAATGGGCACGTTTGCTCGAGCTGTTGGATTATTTTTTGTCGCAATGGCGTTATATATTACCTTAGGTTCAACCCTATACGCATGGATTGGTGGCGGAGTAAAAGGGGTTAAGCAGTTTTGGCAACATATGCTTGAACCCGCAGTGACGGCATTAGGCACTAGTTCATCATTAGCGACATTACCTGTGACCATTCGCAGCGCCGCTAAAATGGGCTTAAACGAGCAAATTGCAGAGATTAGTTTGCCATTGTTAGTGAATCTTAATAAAGGTGGTGCAGCAGCGATCACTGCGCTAAAAATCGTGTTTATCTATTCGCTATTAGGTCTCGATTTTACTCCAGATGTGTTTATGCTGACGATTTTGATTTCGGTATTGTCTGCATTTATCATTGGCGGAGTCCCGGGAGGAGCATTTTTAGGCGAAATTTTTATTGTGACTACCTTAGGTTTACCGATGGAAGTTATCCCTATTTTAGTGGTCATTGGTGCAATCACCGATGCCGCATCGACAGTGATTAATGTGGTACATGATTTAACCGCGACCCAAATTATTCAGCGTATTAATGGCAAACATTATGTGCCTAAAATACTCGATAGCGAGCTGAGTGAGGCAATTAATAAAGCCAATTAAAAAGCTTACTATGCTATGTCACTGCTTGATATTGATTATGCAGCGGCATTTATTAAGCCACTGCCACGCAATTGCGCCCTTGTGATTTAGCTTTGTATAAGGCTTTGTCTGCACGCTCTAATATGCTGTCAGCAGAGTCTTGTGAATTGTATTGTGCAACGCCTAAGCTTATTGTGAGTGCCATACCTTGAATATTTTGCTTGGCGACATATTGGCGTAATCTTTCGGTTAGCTCTATGGTGTCATTTAAGGTTGTATTGAGTAATACCATCACAAACTCTTCACCTCCCCAACGTACTAATAAATCATCATTGCGCATTTGGCTTTGGAGTAAATGCGCCAGTTCACATAAGACTTTATCACCTACCAGATGACCGTGATTATCATTGATGCGTTTAAAATGATCGATGTCGATCATCACTACCGAAATAGGCGATTGAAAACGAGATATCAGCTTAAGTAACCTTGGTTCGGTGGGGGTTTTATCATCTACGCCTATATCAATCGATGGCGATTTATTATCTCGGCTGTCAGAATCAGGCATTACGTCGTTATTCACGGCTTTAATGGTCAGCAGTTGTTCTAGAACCTTATCGAGTTTGTCGCGGTTATACAGCCCGGTGAGTTTATCTGTTTCAGCCATTTTTTGGATTTCTAAATTGCGAAGTGCGAGCTTCTGATAGCCGGAAAAACGAGTTTTTTCGTAAAACCTAATCAGTAAAACTTGTGCTATACACACTTCGATAATATTAAATAAGGCTTGAGTTCTAATCGTTACAGGCTCAGGGTCTTGAGTTTGCTGGTACACCAAAAAAGCACATACGGCGAAGGTGAGGCATGAAATTAGTGTTCCCCATTTCCGTCCTATAAGAAAAAATGAAATCAGTGGGACGAGCGTTGACCAAAATAATGAGTAGGATTGACCCTTAGCTGAAATGGCAAATAGCATGATTAAGCTGCTTACCATTATGGTGGTCGCCCAAGAGGCTATTTTAACACGTCCTGTTTTGCGGAAATGGTAGAAAATAACAAATGAAATACATAACCCAACACTATCGAGTAAGGTGTATTCCAAGCTGTTAAAATACAAAAGATTAATCAGGGCAAGAATGAAAAAGTAGCTCATTGTAATCAGCAATGTATAGCCGATTAATTGGACTCGCCAGTAATCGGGATGATCTGGTGGATATTGGGCGAATTGTTTTAACCAAAATTTCATCGTAAGCAAATTCCAAAGTAAAATTCTATCAATGCTAACCGTTAAGCCTGGTAATAATAGGGGCTATATTTCAGATTATGCGAGCACCAGCAATAATGATTATGAGAGAAAATATAATAATAACGGCCACCTAGTCAGTTGTTTTATGTGCTGTGGTATCGAAAAAAACCTATTATTGTATGACTCGGTTAAAACAGACTTAACTTGATGATAATTAGCGTAGAGCCCCGAGATAAGCTGTTTATTGTATGGCTGATGGATATTTCTTTTGATTGTCTTTAGTTCAGCGGCAAACCCAACAGCCCCTAATGCTCAATAATTTGTCTGTATGAGTATAGGCTATTTTAGCTATGCCATTGTCTATATTGATAATCACTAAGGTGACATTAGTTAGCTTCACTTTTTGAGTGAGTATATTTTGCAATAAACGGGTGTTAACTTGTTTGTAAGCAGCTATTAATGAGTGTATACGCACACTTGAAGCCTGAGCTCTGGCACAGTATCATGCGCTTTTTATTGCGATGAGCCCGTATAATGCGCTATTTAACCACTCGTTATCATACTGATACTCCTGCAGAATTTATTGATGCCAATCAAAAAACTATGCTGACTCGTATTGCTGCCCGTGCAATTGTCATTCGTGATAATCAAATATTGATGCTTTATACCCAACGTTATCATGACTATTCATTACCAGGTGGTGGAGTCGATGCGGGCGAGGAGATAGAGCAAGGGCTCATTCGGGAGTTACAAGAGGAAACCGGCGCGCAAGAGATCCGCAATATTAAGGAATTTGGCTTATATGAAGAATACCGCCCATGGCAGCGAGAGGGTTATACATCGGTGAACATGCTGTCTTATTGCTTCACTTGTGAGATAGACAATCAGCTGGGTGAGACTCAATTTGAAGCCCATGAAATCAATAATGGCATGGTGCCGGTGTGGATTGATATTGATGAGGCTATAGCGCATAACTTAGATACGATTGCCAATAGCAGTAAAAAAGGCTTATCGATTGAACGAGAAACCTTTCTACTGAAGCTGATCAAACAAGAGTTATTGTGAGCGAGGCGTAAGCTACTCGTGAGCCTGTCATCAGTGAGTGCGGACGATAATCAAGTCATTCTCAGCCAGAACAGTGCCATTGGGCCAATGGTATTAACATCAGCCTAGTTCATCGAGCTAACCAATAGATAACTCTTTTGCTCTTGATGTTGCACACGCCATTGCATTGGCGACAAGCTCATCGAGATCGCCATCTTGAAATGCCAATATTGCCTGTTCTGTTGTGCCCTTAGGGGAGGTCACTTGGTGGCGCAGGTTAGCCAAATTATGCTGACTTTTCATCGCCATAGATATTGCTCCCATTGCACTTTGAAGCACTGCTTTAGTGGCAGTTTCTTGTGGCAGCCCTTGTTCGACAGCCGCTTTTTCCATTGCTTCTAAAAATAAGAATAAATACGCTGGAGAGCTACCCGCCGCCGCCACTATGGTCGACATTTGGCTTTCTTCTGTTAACCATACCGTTTCACCAACAGCCCGCATGAGTTTTTCTGCTTGGGCAATATCATGTTTGTGAGTGTCGGGACTTGCGTATAATCCTGTTAATCCTTCACCAATGGCGGTCGGTAAGTTTGGCATGGCGCAAATGACTTTGGGTGAAAAATGTAATTTCTGGCGCAGTGTGGCATGTTTGACTCCTGCGGCAATTGAGATAACTAATTTACGGTTATCGTGCTGCATCACTTCACTCAATTGCTCACACACTACCGGTACAACAAAAGGTTTAACGGCAATAATGATGACATCTGCAAACGCAACTGCGGCGGTATTGTCTTGATGTACTTTTACATTGAATGTATCGATTAAGTCGTGTCGGGTGGTTTGACTTGGGGCGCATACTAGAATATTGGCACTGTTGTGACCTTGTTTCAGTAGGCCGCTGATAATAGCTCTGGCCATGTTGCCACCACCGATAAAGGCGATACAGGTATTGGGATCTAATGACTGATGTTGAACGATGGGAACCTCCGAAAGTGTCGCTAAAAAGAAAAGGCCATGCTTTCGCTTGGCCTTTTATCTGTGGTGCCTATTGGATTATGCGCGAACTTGACCTTCACCACTGACTAAGTATTTCTCAGTCGTGAGTGACTCAAGGCCCATTGGGCCGTAGGCATGTAATTTACTGGTCGCAATACCAATTTCTGCACCTAGACCGAGTTCGCTACCATCAGAAAAACGTGATGATGCATTTACCATCACGACTGAGGCATCCACTGTGCGTTGAAAACGCGTAGCCGTTAACTCATTTTGAGTACAAATCACTTCTGTGTGATGGCTACCAAAGCGACGAATATGATTAATCGCATGGTCAAAGTCAGTCACTTGGCGAATAGCAATTTCTAAATCTAAATACTCTTGGCCAAAATCATCATCGCTAATAACATTGGCATGCTCAAAGTATTGTTGGGCATTCTTGCTGACATTAATACGTACTTTATGAGCGGCAAGCTCGGCTGCTACTTTCGGTAAAAATGTGGCTGCTACGTCTTGATGTACCAGTAATCCCTCTAGGGCATTACATACGCCAGTGCGTTGGGTTTTACCATTCAGTAATAAAGACATTGCGATATCGAGGTCTGCGTCTTTATCGACATATAAGTGACAAACACCTTTAAAGTGTTGAATAACAGGGATTTTACTGTTATCTGTCACAAAGTTGATCAAACCTTCTCCACCGCGTGGAATAATCACGTCAATAAAGTCACGTTGCTGCATCAGCTCCAGCATTAAAGCGCGATCTGGGTCGGGTACAACCGTGATCAGTGCGGTAGGTAACTGATATACTTGCAACACATTTTGTAAGATAGAAGCAATGATTTTACTTGAATTAAGCGCTTCTTTACCACCACGCAATATCACAGCATTACCTGATTTAAAGCATAACGCACCGGCATCAGCGGTAACATTAGGGCGTGCTTCATAAATCATGCACACAACCCCTAAAGGCACGCGCATTTTTTGAATGTTAAGCCCATTAGGTCGCTGGCATATTTCGCGCACCATACCGACAGGATCGGGTAATGATGCAACGGTTTCGATGCCTGCCGCCATGGATTCAATACGATCAGGTGTCAGTGTCAATCTGTCTATCATCGCCGCGCCTAAGTCAGCTTTTTCGGCGTGTTCAAGATCTAATAAATTCGCTTTAATGATATCGTCGCTGTGTGCCCTAAGCGCACGAGCCATATCAAGTAAGATGGTGTTTTTAACTTTTTCATCTAATAGGGCTAGAGTTTGTGCAGCTGTTGCTGCGGCTTGCGATAAATCTTTAATTAAACTCATATATGCTCCAAAATGGCGATGTTTTTGTCAGAGATCAGTGGGCCCGTTTTTTGTTGGGCGTTATTGGCAAATTCACGATCTTCCTGGTCTGCAATAAAATGTAATAAACAACTACTGTAGTTTGATTTGGCTTTTGCCAATTTAGTGCCATCGCCTTTGCGCACTAAAACAGTATCGCCGACGGAAAAGTTGCCTCTTACGGCCACTACATCGTCAGTGGTTAGTTGGGTATCATGTTCTTCAAGGTCCGCGCTAAAGTCATTGTCGACAATTAACTCACCTTGAATTTGTGAGGTATGCATCATCCAATGCAAGTGTTCTTGCATAGGTACATCATACGGGGTAAATAACGTACCCGGATTCTGACCTTTTAAAAGTTGATTAAAGGTATCTGCGTCGAATCCATCGACAATCATGGTTTCAATTCCGTGAGAAATCGCTTTCTCTGCCGCTTCGATTTTAGTTTGCATCCCGCCAGTACCTACGCTACTAGTCGCTCCGCCAGCCATTGCGTAGATTTCAGCATTAATCTCACTTACTTGCTTAATTAGTGTGGCATCTTCATGTAAATTAGGGTTTTTGTTATAAAGCCCTTTTACGTCAGAGCAAATAATTAACGCATCAGCATCTGCTGCAGCTGCAACCATAGCTGATAAATTATCATTATCACCCACACGTAATTTGGCTGCTGTGACAGCATCATTTTCGTTAATAATGGGCAGCAAGCCATTGTCTAACAGAGTAAAAATTGTATTTTTAATGCTGATATAACGGTCACGGTCGCGTAAATCACCATGGGTCAGTAATAGCTGCGCTGAAGGGAAGTCAAATAACTTATCCCAGGTCGCCATCATATCTGCCTGGCCTGCTGCAGCCATGGCTTTTTTAAGTGAAATACTTGGCTCTGCAGTTTCAGCAAATCGATGTTTACCAGCGGCAACTGAACCCGAAGACACCAAAACTACTTGGCACCCTTGAGCACGACAGGTCGCGATAAATTGGGCTATACCTAACAAATAATGGCTGCTACAACCTTGTTGATGGGGCGCAATTAATGCGCTTCCCACTTTAACCACAATCCGTTTCCAATGTGAAGTTGACATAGTATTGTTCTCCATTACTGTTGCTCGGTTAAAACACGATTCGCTTCATGGAAGGTATCGACTGTTTTATTACAAGGATCCGAGTCAAGAGCACTGGTAATCCAAATCACTACGCTACTAACAATAAAACCTGGGATCATTTCATAAATCACGCTGGTTAATGCTTTTCCGTCGCCAAGTACAGGAGCATATATCCAAAAGAGGACGGTAGCTGCACCCGAGACAATACCCGCAACAGCGGCTTTATGAGTAAGGTTTTGTTTATAAAGACTGAATAATACTAATGGACCGAACGCTGCACCAAATCCAGCCCAAGCATTACTCACTAACGATAAAATACTGTTAGAACGATCAAGTGCTAACAAACTCGCCACAATGGCAACGCCTGCTACACCATAACGGCCCATTTTGACCATTTCTTGTTCAGTTGATTCTTTCTTTGATACCACTCGATAGATATCTTCAGTTAGTGAGCTTGATGATACTAATAACTGTGAAGATATCGTGCTCATAATTGCGGCTAAAATAGCTGCCAATAAGAAACCACTGATTAGAGGGTTAAACAATAATTCTGAAAATATAATAAAGATGGTTTCAGGATCACTGACTTTCATATCAAATTTATTGGCATAAGCAATACCAACAAGACCTGTCGCCAGCGCACCAACGATAGTGACTGTCATCCAGCTCATGCCAATTCTGCGGGCAATTTTGATATCAGACACTGAACGGATAGCCATAAAACGCACAATAATATGCGGTTGGCCAAAATAACCTAATCCCCAAGAAAGACTAGAAATTAACCCGAGTATGGTGACATTTTGCATAGCATCAGAAAAGTGCGGAATCGACTGGTAAGCGTAGTCCAACATTTTGTCTGCACTACTGAACTCTTGGTAGGCAACAATAGGTACCAAAACCAAGGCAACAAACATAATACAGCCTTGAACAAAGTCAGTCATACTCACGGCTAAAAAACCACCTAGTAGGGTGTAAGAAACCACAACACCTAAGGTAACTATCAGACCAAGTTCATAATTTAAATCAAATGCCGAAACAAATAACTTTCCGCCAGCAACTAATCCTGCAGAGGTATATAAGGTAAAGAAGATGACAATGATAACCGCTGCGATAATCCGTATATGACTATTAGGTGCATGAAAGCGTTTTGCAAAAAACTCTGGGATGGTCAACGAGTTGTCCGCTACTTCGGTATAAACCCTCAGTTTTGGCGCGACAATTAAATAATTAACCAGAGCACCAAGTAATAGGCCTATTGCAATATAGATGGTTTCAAAACCCACTAAGAACATTGCACCAGGCAAGCCCATAAGCATCCAACCACTCATATCCGATGCGCCAGCTGATAGTGCGGTAACTTGTGGGCTGACTTTTCGGCCACCCAAAATATAGCCAGATACATCGCTTGTTGATTGTTTATAAGCAAACAATCCAATGCCTAGCATTACCATGAAATAAATTGCTAATGAGACATAGGTTAGGTAATGCATGAATTATTTGCCTCCCAACGCTTTGTGATTTTGAATCCCTTCAGGTTTCAACATAACAAAGAGATAGGTGCTTAAAAGAGCGCACAAACATAATAATTGCGAAGCTTCTTTCAGCTTTAACGTCACTGTGTTCCACATATTCGTAATGAGATTTTCTTCGCTTAAAGTGCCTGTTGACATAATGTCCTCCTGGGTTAGAGCTAATCGGTTTATTGTTTAAGGATTTAAATTTAACAATAAAAAACCACCAAGATAGTTAGTGGTCTAATCATAATAGCATGATTAGACGTCAAATTTCCAATTGATTATCGGATAAGGCTACTTTAGAGGGTTTTATCTCGACTGTGCATGCTGTTATTGGCCATGCTATTTGAGCTGACAGGGCCATACTTGATGAGCTGGAGAGGGCTTTTTTACGATTGTTATTATTCAATCATGTAGCTGAATACTCTCATGAGAATATAAATTGTTGTAAATTATATTTTTTATTTATATGTAGGATCAGTTTTGTTGTTTTAGGGCCATTTGATTGGCATATCAGAGTCTTTGATAGGGTGTTTAATCATCGAAATATTAATCGAATAATTATTTTTATATTTTATTTCAGCATCTTATGTTTTTTTTTGATGGTTGATGTGTAACAAGTAAATAGACTTTTCATTATGTTTTATTGATTTACACACTTTTTATTGATGCATATAGAGGGTTAGGATAAATGGTAAAGCCATAACACTATTGTTATTGCTGACTATGATTTTTCATCTCAGTTAAAGTGACTCGTTGTGTTATGGCGCGATTATCTAATCCATTACTCGATTCAATATGCACGTTCGCGCAGCGGATGTATCGATTAGTTCACCTTGCTAATAATTACAGCTCAAATGGTTTTTGTTCAAATTATTTTTGTGATTGACAGTTTGTATCGCAAAGCCACTTTTAGCGTTAACGGCTCGGTTTGCAATTGGGGTTGAGTTGATTATGTAAAGTAGTGGATACATTTTATCGAGGTTACTAGTGCCTGATTTTGCCAGTATCACCTTGTTAAACAATCTAAAATTCTTATTCAGTTTAGTCAGGCTTAGGCATTTATCTGATGTATTATTAACATAAGTTGCCCCAGTGATAGCGTTGATATTTGAAGAATGTGAGATCCAGGTTGCGCTTAAACACAATAATATTGTATTTAATTAGACGTTCGGTCTAATATGATTATTATGAACAATTTAAGCTTAGATATAATAATGAGTGCAGATATAAGTCCAAGCCAGAAACCACGTCGTGGAAGGCCTCCTAAAGTGTCGCGTGATAATCCAGATACACGGGCTGAGCTTATTCGAAGTGGTCTCGAACAACTGACAGAACAAGGCTTTGCCTCATCGGGTATTGAACCGATTTTAAAAAAAGTGGGCGTCCCCAAAGGCTCCTTCTATCATTATTTTGCTAGTAAAGAAGCATTTGGTCAGGCGGTATTGAAAAATTATGCCGACTATTTTTTATATAAGCTGGAAATTCATTTACTGGACGAATCATTTTTGCCATTAAGGCGAATTAGGAATTTTGTCGACAATGCCAAAGCAGGCATGATCCGTTATGAGTTTAAGCGTGGTTGTTTAGTGGGTAACTTAGGGCAAGAAGTTGGCGTATTACCAGAAAGTTTTAGGCCGCAAATTATTGAGATATTGGTGAGTTGGCAAGACTGTCTAGCTCGGTGTCTTAAAGAGGCGCAATTACATGGAGAGCTGGCAGAAAGTGCAAACTGTCAACTTTTAGCTGAAAACTTTTGGGTCGGTTGGGAAGGGGCTGTCAGTCGAGCAAAGTTGGTGCAACAGGCCACACCGCTGGATAATTACTGCGATCTTTTTATGGCTGCATTACCCAAGTAATTTTAGCTTAGCCACTCTATTTTAAGTTGGTACAAGTTCACTCAAAATGTATTCATTAATAGACGAGTAGTCTAAATTAGGAGAAGACAATGTTTCATGGCATGTTAATTGAAAAAGATGATCAAGGTTATCGTACTACAGTGAAAAGCATTGATGAAAATGTGCTTCCTGCAGGAGATGTAACGGTAAAAGTACTTTATAGCACGCTTAATTATAAAGATGCCCTCGCTATTACAGGTAAAGCACCTGTGGTGAGAACATTTCCTATGGTGCCTGGTATTGATTTAGTGGGCGTAGTCGAACATAGCGATAGTGATAAATTTGCCGCTGGTGATACGGTATTATTGAATGGTTTTGGTGTCGGTGAAACCCATTGTGGTGGTTTAGCCACTAAAGCACGTTTAAAAAGTGAATGGCTCATTCCACTACCAAGCGCATTTTCCCCGCAGCAAGCCATGGCGATTGGCACCGCAGGCTACACGGCAATGTTATGTGTAATGGCACTTGAGAAAAATGGTGTCACACCCGATAAGGGTGAAGTGTTAGTGACCGGTGCTAATGGCGGTGTCGGCAGTTTTGCTATCGCAATTTTGGCCAAGCTTGGATATCAGGTAGTGGCATCTACCGGGCGGGTTGATCAAAGTGATTATTTGAAAAAGTTAGGCGCTAAAGACATTATTGAGCGTGCGAGCTTATCAGAAGCTGGTCGACCTTTGGCTAAGGAGCGTTGGGCTGGGGCGATAGATTCTGTTGGCAGTCATACATTAGCCAATGTGTGTGCCAGTACAAAATATGGTGGGACTGTGGCAGCATGTGGTTTAGCACAGGGGATGGATTTTCCAGCGAGTGTCGCGCCTTTCATTTTACGCTGTGTGACGTTAGCGGGTGTTGACAGTGTGATGCGACCGTTAGCCGATCGTATTGAAGCATGGCAACGTCTTGGTGAAATCCTTGATCCTGCCATTTTTGATGACATAGTTCATGAAGTCAGTTTGATTGAGGCGATTGATGTCGCCAGTGACTTATTGGCAGGTAAGGTTCGCGGCCGTGTTGTTGTTGATGTAAATCGTTAACATTCATGTTTAATCAGTTAGCCTAAGTTAATGATCGATTAGCTCGCTAAATATTAAAAATGCGACTAAGTAGGGTTATTTTGTTTAAGATGAGCTAATATTGATTTGTGGTTTATTTTTGAACTATTATGTTTGTGAGATAGTATCAAGTAATCAGTAAATAAACGCTGGTATTAAGATATTTTTAGTGTTGATATCAGCGTAAAAAGGCCATTAAATACTTTAAATATTATAATCTTAACTCTTTTTTATTTTACGATTGTTTTTATGATGACTGAACCGTAACAGTTCTTAATCAGTATGGTTAACATGTCAAGGATGATGAAATATTTATGCGCGAGAACATTCTGCTACACAAGCAAGTGACAATATTTATTGTTGATGACGACGATGTAGATGTCATTGGTATTGAAAGAGCCCTCAAGAAACTTAGAATCGCTAATCCCACCATACGCGCCAAAGATGGTATCGAAGCGCTAGAACTGCTTCGTAAAAAAGCCATTGCCAAACCTTATATTATTTTACTTGATATCAATATGCCTCGAATGGGCGGAATCGACTTTTTGAAAGAACTCCGTGCTGACGATGATCTGTGCGGAAGTGTTGTCTTTATATTGACGACTTCAAGTGACGATCAAGATAAAATGTTAGCCTACAAAAAAAATGTTGCTGGATACATAGTCAAAAAACAAGTTGGCGAATCCTTTTTGAACATTGTTGATATGTTGGGGCATTATTGGCGTGTAGTGGAGTTGCCGTACAATGAATAACGTCGCTGCTAACCAAGAGTTACCTATTACGCTGTTAATTATCGATGACGACCTTGTTGATAGGAAATCAATTAGGCGTGCTTTAATGTCCAGTCATCGGCCTATTATTATAATAGAGGCCAAAACAGGCGCAGAAGGGATCGCTCAGTTCGAAAACAATATTGTTGATGTGCTCTTGATTGATTACCGGTTGCCAGATATTGACGGTTTAGCATTAATTAAAGTTCTATTAGCGCGAAAAAAAACAGACGCAACGATTATTATGGTGAGTCAGCATGAAGATGAAATTTTATCATTAAATGCACTCAATGTTGGCGCGCACGACTTCCTGTTAAAAACCGAGGTCAATTCCGAACGTTTAATGAGAACTATCCGTCAGGCGCAACATCGTCAGTTTCTTGAAGGCGTAGTGCGTGAGAAAAATAACGCATTAGAATGGCTAGCAAATAGAGATTCATTAACACAATTAATCAATCGTTATACTTTTGAGAAAACACTTAAAGATGCTTGTACTAGAGTGTTATTCACCGGTGATAACATCGCGCTTCTGTTTATCGATTTAGACAATTTTAAAAAAGTGAATGACACATTAGGCCATTTTACTGGGGATAAGCTGTTACAAAACGTAGCCACTAGATTAGCTTCAGTAATTAAAGACGGTGATTGTTTAGCGCGTCTTGGCGGTGACGAATTCGTTATTTTGGCGAATAATATTGATTCAGAGCAACAAACATTCGCCATTGCCACTCAAGTTATTGATGCATTGACCCCTCCTTTACAAGTCGGAAATACGGCTTTTTCGATAACAGCCAGTATTGGTATTTCTATGTTAGGTGAGTTTGCCTCTTCACCTGAAGCAATGATGAAGTGTGCTGATATTGCCATGTATAAAGCTAAGCAGAACGGTCGAAATCACTTCTGTTTGTATACCGATATTCTTCATCAAGAAACACAGAGCAACGCCATTCTTGAAGAAGAAATGTCTTATGCGCTGCAATTGCAGCAGTTCGTAGTTTATTACCAACCTCAAATTTGTACAAAAACGAAAAAAGTTAAAGGGGTTGAGGCTCTGATCCGTTGGGATCATCCTACCCGAGGTGTTTTAGCGCCAGGTGTATTTCTTGATATGGCTGAAGAATTAAATTTAATTAGTGAGATCGGTCAGTGGGTATTACAAACGGCTTGTAATCAATTAAAGCAATGGCAGTTGCAATATAACCTCTTAGACGAAGAGCTGACCATATCGGTCAATTTGTCTGCCTTACAATTACAAGATGTGCGATTGCTCAGTTTAGTTTCTCATGCCTTAGAATCGAGTCAATTATCACCATGTTGTTTAGAGCTAGAAATTACTGAAAGCTCGATTATTCATAGCCCTGAAAACATAGTTGAAAGGCTCCATGAGCTGACCAGAAAAAATGTAAAATTAGCTTTGGATGACTTTGGTACCGGCTATTCATCGATTAAACATTTACACCTGTTTCCTATTCATTCTTTAAAAGTGGATAAGAGTTTTATTGCTGCCTATAAACAAAAAAAATCCCAAGATAAAGTGCTTGAAGCCATGATTAACTTTGCTAAATACCTTGGACTATGTGTGATTGCCGAAGGGGTAGAAACTGCAGAGCAGCTTGATTTTTGCCAATCTCAAGGCTGCGATTTGATACAAGGTTATTATTATTCTAAACCGATTTGCGCCGCAGATTTTGAAGCTAAATATTTAGCCATATAGTGAGTGAACTGCATATTTGGTAATGAAACACTATTGAGATAATTATGTTAAAGCAAATACCTTTGTTAAATCGTATTAAACCGCATTCATCGGCAATCACTTTTGTATTTGCGGCAGTGTTAATGCTGATTATTTGTCATTTTGTTTATTGGCAAGAAGTCGGCTCGATACAGCGTGAAATTGATACCGTCGCGCGCGCGAAAGCCGACATACTTAGAGAACACATAGATAACTTAAAACGTGAAACTTTATTCCTATCTAAACTGCCTGATGTAAAAGGCATTGCATCACTTGCTCACCAACCAGTATTAGACACTGAACAGCAAGCCCAATTTAATACCCATATTGCTCACTTAAAAGACGTATTTAAATATTATATTCAAAGTATTCCTGAGCTAGAACAAGCGCGTTTTATTGATAGTAAAACGGGCTTTGAGACGATTCGAGTAGAACGAATGAAAGGTAGCGTAATCGCGTTACCTGATTCATCTTTACAACAAAAAAGTGATAGAGATTATTTTATTGAAGCTCAAAAATTACAAGAGGGTGATGTATACGTATCGCCTTTTAATCTCAATCAAGAAAATGGCTCACTTGTCTTCCCTTACTTACCGGTAATGCGGGTGAGTACATTAGTTTTTTCTCAAGCGAAACCGCAAAAAGAATCGATTGGGCAAATCGTGATTAATGTGTCTGCTGAAGTACTATTTTCTCAACTAGATATCACCAGCACTTACTCAAATATTAATATCTATTTAGTCAATGATGCTGGTGATTACTTACTTCATCCAGATAAGACGAAAACCTTTGGCTTTGATATTGGTCAACGATACACACTAGAAGACGATTTTACTGATGTTGGTGACGGTATGTACCTCACCAAGGATGACAGTGATTTTTTTAGTTGGCTTAAGGTATTATTTTTTTCTGAGGAGAATGTTTACTTAGATAGCACCAATACACAGCGAAAAGTGGTGGTGCTTGCGGTGGCAAATAATCACCTAGCAATAACCAAAACACTCACGGTGATTTTTTGGTATTGGGTCATTATTGGCATTTTAATACTGCTATTGAAGAACACAAAAAATGAAGTCGCATTAAAGGCTAAGCAACAACACCTCAATACTGTTTTGACTATGGAGCAAGAACTAAACTCAATATTAAGCCATGCCCCTAATGGTATTATGGTGGTTAATCGACAAGGTATTATCACCCTCGCCAATACTCAAGTTGAACGTATTTTTGGCTACTCTCAAGGTGAGTTGTTAGGCCAATCGATGAATGTACTATTACCGGCAAGGTTTTGTCATGTACACCCTAATTTTATGCAAGCGTTTTTCTCTGCACCTGAAACTAAATTAATGGGCGGCGGTCGAGAATTATATGGCTTACACAAAACCGCCAAAGAAGTACCGCTTGAGATAGGTTTGAGTGTTATTGAATATAAGGGTGAGTTACAAGCTATTTGCGGTATTGTTGACATCACATTGAGAAGGCAATTAGAGCATTTGTTTGAGATGGTTGTAGATACCTTACCCAATGCGGTTTTGCTGGTTGATTATAATGGCGTTATTGAGTTAGTTAATAAACAGACTGAGAGGCTGTTTGGTTATTCAAGAGACGATCTCTTAGGTAACAATATTGCTATGCTGGTGCCTGAGTCTTTTCGTGAACAGCATTTAGCCTGGCGACAATCGTTCTTTATTGCCGCAGGTGAAGAGATTGATACCGAACGCTATTATATTAGTGGTTTATGCAAAGATGGCACTATATTCCCGTTATCCATTGGGTTATGCACTATTGAAACGCATAAAGGTAAAAAACTGCTTTCATCTATTGTTGATTTAACGGATAGCGAACTCGAAGCAAGCGCATTAAAAAAGGTCACCGAAAATTTAGACCGCACCAGTAAAATGGCTGGCATTGGTGGCTGGGAGCTCGATTTAATCACCAACGAGTTGTTTTATTCTGAAGAGACCTATCGTATTCATGGCTTGCCATTGGGTTCTAAATTATCTCTAGACGAAGCCATTGCATTTTATACGCCAGATTCACAACCGATTATCCGCAAAACCCTTACAGAAGCCATTGAAATGGGGAAAGATTGGAATGTTGAGGTGCGTTTTACTAATGCTGCCAATAAGCTCATATGGGTCAAGGTTGCGGGCACTATAGAGTATGAAAATGGTAAAGCCGTTAGGCTTGCAGGAACCATGCAAGATATTTCAGAACGCAAATATTTCATTGAGGAACTTTCCAGAAGTAATACCGAACTGGATAACTTTGCCTACGTTGCCTCGCATGATCTTAAATCGCCTTTACGCGGCATTGATCAATTAGCCAGCTGGTTAGAAGAAGATTTAAAAGACAAATTAGAAGATGAAGATGCTGAGCATTTACGCTTAATGCGTGGTCGTATTAGCCGGATGGAAAAACTGTTAGATGACTTACTCTCCTATTCAAGAGCGGGCAAAAAAGGCGATGTTATTCATTCAATTAATATAAAGTCTGTGGTCGAAAATGTGTTTGATTTATGCAATACCAAAAATGCCTTTTCGCTGGAGTTTGAGTCCGCGACAACCGACATAACGACTGCTAGTGTGCCACTTGAGCAAGTGATAAGAAACCTGATTAATAATGCGATTAAACATCATGACACCGGAAAAGGCACTGTATATGTATCTATGGTGGTGAACGCTCCTTTTTATGAATTTGTGGTTAGAGATGATGGCCCAGGGATACTTGATGAGTTCTCTGAGAAAATATTTACCATGTTCACCACCTTAAAACCTCGAGATGAAGTGGAAGGCAGTGGCATGGGGTTAGCGATTGTGAAAAAGATAGTGGTCGCCATGGGTGGCGAAATTAGCTTAGATACGAGTGTGCAAAAGGGCGCTTGTTTCAAGTTTACTTGGCCAATGGAAATACAAAACTTGATGCCCAACTCCAGAGATGGCGAATAGTGTTAATCTTGCTATCGTATGGATCATTCTTGAAAAAGATTTTATAGGCGCCTCAGCACTTTAGTTTAGCACTTTAGCTCAGCGCTTTAGTTCAGCAACTTAGCTTGGCACCTGATTGGTAAGCTAAATTACGCTGTAAATCGCTACATAAACTGAAATGTTTAGCCCCTACGGATAACTCAACATTTAGCGTATCTGTTGAATCTTTTGGAGGCGATGTTTGGTTAATTTATAAAGTCGTTTATTTGGGTGTCACTATTTATCGCTTATATGCTTAATAATGATATAAGTGATAGTGAAGCGTCATCTGTAAGAAAGTCCATTTAATTTCAATGCGCATCAGCGACTATGCAAGATGCATAAAGACGATAGCGTCATTTCACGGTAAACTATGTAGATTGTAGAGACAGCTTTTTGAGGTCATGAGAAAACATGGTAGAACTGCAGCAAAATAATCCACTTCACGGTTTAAAATCAGAAACGATGATTTCTGAGTTAGTGGCATTTTATGATTGGAAAATTTTATACGCCGCGTTGCGTTTAGAATGTTTCAACACTAATCCCAATATAGAAGCTTGTGTTAAGTTTCTTAAAAAAACCGAATGGGCCAGAGAACGCGTTGAAAATTTTTATTTGTATCGTTTTAAGCGTATGCCAAAAGGTAACTCTGCACAATTTGAACTAAAACCCCGAGAACGTGGCTTTGCTGACGGTATTTTACCACGCAAACCGCAACCTTTAACGGTTGAGTTAGTCGCAGAAATGAAAGCCAAAGCAACCGCCGATTATGAACAAATGAAGCATAATCAAAGTCGTTCATATGCTTCTCCGTCATCAGTTTCATATTCATCATCGAGTCGTTCAAATGACAGCGATGCAGCGACACAGCGTAGTAATAAAAATAAGCCTCAGCCGACATTTGATCCCAACAATCCGTGGAATAAATAACGGCTCGATTAATCTCATGTCCATACTAACGCAACCCAAAGATAATCATAATATTTTGGGGTTGCGTTTTTTATTGGGCATAAATTATATCTTGGTTAGCGATATAGCGTTCAGTGCCTTTCTAAGATTAGGTTGGCTATTTTTGTCAAGGTGTAGACACGCGACACAATGATTGCTTAAATAGAAATGCATGTCTTTGTTGTAATTAACTACGGCGCATTCGTATCAAGGTAACTGGGGTTATGTTGGTCGTGTTGTTAGCTTAATTTGAGGCATAAGGGATTAAGTACCTCACCCATTTTGCTATTAGCATTGGGATACAACAGGATAATAATAATGAAACTGAATAAAACCTTACTCGCCATGGGTATCGCATCTAGCGTGGTTATTGTTGGTTGCGGTGACGACACTCAATACGGTAAAACTCCTCAAGTCACACCTGAGCCTGAAGCCGCTCCTCTACTGCAAGCTTTTGCCCCTAATGGCACTTTAAAAGCGCAAATTCGTCGTACCCAATATGGGGTGCCGCACATTACCGCTGACAATTTAGAAAGTCTTGGTTTCGGTAACGGTTATGCCCAAGCGCAGGATAATTTATGTGTGATGGCGGATGGATTTATCAAAGCCAATTCAGAACGGTCGATGTACTTTGGTCCTCATGCATCGCTTGATTTTACAACTGGTCTTCCGACCAGTGAAGATAACGGTAACCTCATTTCCGACTTTGCATATAAAGCGTTAAAAATACGCCAGCTTGCTGAAAACCAATATTCGCAGTTTAGTTATAATTCGCGAGCACTAATGGAAGGGTTTAGTGCTGGATATAATCAATATCTTAGCGACATTGAAGCCGGGACTCAAACTGGCGAACCATTTTGCGCCGGTCAGCCGTGGGTTAAACCCATTACCGGTGTTGATGTGGCCAGCTATTTATTTTCTATCGCATTATTACCTGGTGCGGCAAACTTTTTAGATTTGATTTTTTATGCTAACCCCGGTGATGGCCAAGAATATTTACCGCGTATAGTGGGACCGGCACCGTCTGCAGCACAGACCGCGTTTGTACATGATATGAACAACACTTTAATTGCCCGTGCGGCAAACATTACCACTCCAGAAACGAATCCTCGTAATTTGGGATCTAATGGTTGGGGATTAGGCAAAGACAAAACCGAAAATGGCAAAGGCATGGTGTTGGGTAATCCACATTTTCCGCATACTGGTAATTTACGCTTTTGGCAGTCACATTTAACCATACCAGGACAAATGGATGTGATGGGCGGTTCGTTAGTCGGCATGCCAGGGTTGGTTAACATAGGCTTTAACAAAGATGTTGCTTGGACGCATACCTTTTCTACCGCCGAACACTTTGTGATGTATAACCTTGAGTTAGTTTCAGGTGACAGATTGCAATATTTGTATGACGGTTCGCCATTGCCGATCACCAAAGAAACGGTTTCGATATTAGTTAATGGCGGCGCGGCAGGCATGCTGGTGGCGGAAAAAGATATTTATACCACAGCTAAAGGTCCAATGGTTGAAGCGCCGCCCACATTAGCGCCGTTTGGGTGGGATGATGGCCAAGCTTTCTTTATTCAAGATGCCAATATGGCCAACAAAGATCCGATTGATCATTGGTTAGCCATGAACCTCGCTAGCAATAAAGATGAATTTCAACAAGCGTTTAAAAATTATGATGGGGTAATATTCAATAACACCATGTATGCCGATAAAGAAGGTAATGCATTTTATATTGATGATTCTACTGTGCCGGGTTTTTCTGATTTAATGATCGATATTATTAGAACCACCCCAGCGATTGTTGCGGCTAAAGCACAGGCAGGATTTACTATTTTACCTGGTAATACCTCCGCATTTAGTTTTAGCGAGCCTATGCCTTACGAGCGTGCGCCCAAGCTTGAGCGAAGTGACTTTGTACAAAATTCAAATAACTCATTTTGGTCGACCAACCTTGCCGCTCCTTTAGAAAACTTCTCTCCTTTATACGGACCAGAACGAGGCCCATTGTCGCTCCGCACTCGCATGGGATTAACCTTAATGAATGATGCTGCGGGTGATGACGGGAAATTTAATATTGACGAATTAGAAGCTGCTTTGTTATCTAACCGCGCCTATCTCGCTGAAATCGTGTTAACTGATTTAATTAGCCAATGTGATCAACAAGGTTCTACGCCTGTGATGGTGAGTGCAACATTGTCTAAAGATATCTCAGCATCGTGTGCAGCATTAAAAGCCTGGAACGGTAAACAAGATAATGATAGTAAAGGGGGTGCGTTAATTCGTGAGTTTGCCCATCAATTTGATCAAAATACTATGTTAACTGAGCCGTTTGATTATATGAGCGCCGCAAGCACACCTAATAAGCTTAATACTGATGGCAGCGCATTAATGGCTTTAGCCCATGCTGCGTTGAATCTCGAAGCGGCAGGCTTTGCTGTTGATGCTGCATTAGGGGACGTGCAATTTGTTGAAAAGTCACTCCCTGATGGCAGTGCTTCTGGGGTTAAGTTACCTTGGCCTGGTAGTCATAATGCTGAGGGGGGATTCAACGTATTTTCAACCAGCTTATCTGGTGATGACACCTTAATCCCTCAACATAAATACGCACCAGTATTAGATGTTGTGACAGGTAAAGCGACAGCATCAGGATTAACCGCACAAGGATATCAAGTGCGTTATGGTTCAAGTTGGATGATGACAGTCAGCTTTACTGATGATGGTCCTAAAGCAAAAGGTATTTTGACTTATTCGGAATCGAGTAACGTACTAAGCCCGAGCTTTTCTGATCAGAGTGAATTGTATTCTACACAAAAGCAGTTACGTCCGTTGTTATTCACTGAGGCAGAGATCCAAGCATCACTTGAATCCACTACAGAGCTGACCTACCAACGAAATTAGTAGTGGTCAGACCAAATAAACCAACCTGTTAGTTGCAGGTTGGTTTTCCATCAACAATTAACTAAGTTTGTGATTAAAATCAATAAAGCTATCAAATTAGCCCCATTCTGTGCCGCTTTTAGATTATCAACCCCTACTTTGGTATAAGAAGACCTAGCTTGACCTATTCTTGTAACTACAACAAACTCACAACTAAATATTATTATAATTAATGGGATAACAAAACAATGTTGATTTTTCTTATTTGTATTGGCGTGCTGCTGCTTGCATACAAGTTTTATAGTCCGTTTGTAGAACGACAAGCTGGTATTGACCCTAACGCAAAAACCCCCCAAGCGCGTTTTGAAGATGGTGTTGACTATGTTCCTGTTCATCCAGCGAAAGCGTTTTTAATTCAATTTCTTAATATTGCCGGAGTTGGACCGATATTCGGCCCCATTTTAGGTGCGTTGTACGGCCCTATTGCACTGGTGTGGATTGTGCTGGGTAATATACTGGGTGGTGCAGTACACGATTATTTTTCTGGCGTAATGAGCATTAAGGAAGACGGTAAAAGCTTACCTGAAATTGCAGGGCATTATTTTAACATCTACTTTAAAGCGGCCATGTTGATCTTTACCGCTATGCTGCTGTTCTTTGTTGGCGTGGTGTTTATCATGAGCCCAGCAGGTTTGCTGAGTAACTTAGATTATTTTAAAGATACTATTTTTGCTAATAATACCTTTTGGGTATTAGTTATTTTAGCTTACTACTTCTTCGCAACATTACTGCCGATAGACAAAATTATTACTAAGCTTTATCCCTTTTTTGGCGCGCTAATGATTGTGATGACAACCTCTATTGCAGTGGCGTTATTAATCCATGCGCCACAACTACCAGAATTTGGCGATGTATTTGCTTATTTTAATCACAGCCACTACAACAATGATTTATTAGAGCCTAATCCAGACGGTTTACCTGTATGGCCATTATTGTTTGTGACCATTACTTGTGGTGCCATCAGTGGTTTCCATTCAACGCAAGCTCCGATTATGGCCCGTTGTTTAACCAACGAAAAGTATGTTCGTCCAGTGTATTATGGCGCCATGGTTGCTGAAGGTATTGTTGCTTGTGTATGGGCAACAGCGGGTATTGCTGCATTCCCTGGTGGTTATGTTGAGCTAAAAGCTATTCTTGCTCAAGGTGGCCCAGGTATGGTGGTTAACCAAGTAGCAACCACTTACTTAGGTGTTATCGGTGGTATTATGGCGGTTATCGCGGTTGCTGTATTCCCTATTACATCTGGTGATACTGCATTTAGATCGTTACGTCTAACCATTATCGATGCGTTTAAAATTCCACAAAGCATGACTAACCGTCTGTTAGTTGCGGTACCTGTGTTAATTATCGCTTACTTTATGACCAAAATTGACTTTACGTTAATTTGGCGTTACTTCGCATTCTCTAATATGTTGTTATCTACCAGCGTATTGTGGCTAGCGACTAAGTATCTGTTTGATCGCGGCGCGTTCCATTGGATTGTTAGTCTGCCTGCTATTATCGGTACTTGTGTGACTCTGTCGTACATTTTAACCGCCGGTATTGGCTTAGGTTTTCCACAAGAGATGAGCCAGCCAGCGGGTATCGTGGTGGGGGTAGTGTGTCTTATCGCTCTGATTATTGCGCACAACAAGCGTAAAGTGACTCCTGCTGCATAATTTTTTACAGCGTTAATTCATTCAAAGGGCTGCTTAATGCAGCCCTTTTTATTGCTCAGCTAAAAATCGATGTGATTAGTGACCCACACGATCAAGCTTTTGTATCAGTTCCATCTTAATACTATTGGGTGTTTGACTGTGCCAGTAGCCACTGACGTAAGCAAATAGCGGTAACATGAACATAGTGGTCAGCAACACTATCAATATCCCTCTGGCGGACAGCTGAATACCATTACGAGTACTAAATTGTAGAGCTTGTTTTTTTGGACAAGCTGATACACAACGCATACAGGCTTGGCACTCGTCGGAGCGAATATTTTTTTGAGTATGGACTGATATATTAGCAGGGCATGCGCGAGTACATTTATCGCAACTCATGCCTTTGGCATCAATTAAACAATGTTGAGTATCGCGGCGTATTTTGAATGGGCTTAAAAAACTGACAATACCTAACAGTGCGCCATAGGGGCAAATATAACGGCAAAAACCTTGGCGACGCCATGCTGCTAAGGCAAAGATAAGACTAAAACCTATTAGTGCTACTATGGATGGCATCATAAAAAACACAGCCATTTTTAAGTCAGCTACTTTGTGATAATTGCCCTCTAAGTAGTGGGGAATACTTGCCGATGGCATAGAAATGACCAAATAAAGCAGCGCTGCGAGTAGCAAATACTTGACCATTCTCAGTGGCCAGTCAATCCATGCTGGTGGTAATAGTTCAGCATGAATAACACGCTTTCTGAGTTTATACAGGTATTCACCAGCAAGTCCCAGCGGGCAAGCCCAGCCACAAAAAGCGCGTTTGCACACCACACCGGTAAGTAGTACGACACAGAGCATCACTACCGCCGCGGGGTGATTTTGATCCCACAGGCCTAAGGTTAAAATTGCTTTAAGTTCTATGCCGCCAGCAATAGGTAAAAATGCATCACCGATATCGGGTCGCATTAACCAAGGTGTTTCTCCAGCATATAATAAGCCTGCGTTGATGGCATATTGCACCCCGACTAATAACATCGCCAGGGCAAAAAAATGTTGGCAAATTTCACGTACTTGGTTGGGTCTACCTTCAGCATTAGCAAATGCAGGTTGGTATTGCCCTACTGCGGTGACGATTAATACTGACACGAGCAATAGGAGCAATAATGGCCAAAAAAAACTGGCTAAGGTGGCACCAAGTAATAATGCTCCGCTAGCGAGTGCCCCCCATTTTTTGCCACTCCAATACAGTAGGCTGGTGCTATACACTAGGGCTAGCATTAAGGTGATTGATTCAATTGTGCTCATTATCCAATGCCTGTGCTGTGGTTCTCTCGGTTAATAATGATAAAACCTCAGCATTCAAGCGAATGTGAGTTGGGTCGCCAAACTTAATAATAGTTTTCTAAATATATGATCTATATTGGTTTGTTTTATTTATGTAAACATTGTTAAGTCTTGTGTTAATTAGCTTGTTTCAATTGATTGTCATTAACCTGTCTTATTTTTTCGTTAACGTATTAAGATGATTTTGTGACAGTAAAAAGTGGCTAATGGCTAGGTTTTCATTTGAGCATTCCTTCGAGATAGACACCTTAAAGCGCTTGATTGCTCAGCATCAGCAGCAATTTCGCCATCAGTCCTTGGCAGATTTATATTACCGTGGTGAAAAATTGTCGGTTACAGCCATTGAGCTAGGTCAACAGCAACAGCCATGTCCTACGGTATTGTTTGTTGGCGGAGTCCATGGGGTTGAGCGCATCGGTGCCCAAGTGATTTTGGCCTTTTTAGACAGCCTACTCAATCGGTTACCATGGGATACTCACTTACAGCAATTATTGCAACACGTGCGCTTAGCCTTTGTCCCCGTGGTGAATCCGGTTGGCTTTTTGCGTGGCAGCCGAGGCAATGGTAACAATGTTGATTTAATGCGTAATGCTCCCATTGATTCAGATGAAGACGTGACCTTTCTTGTCGGCGGTCAGCGACTTTCGCCGCGTTTGCCTTGGTATCGAGGGCAAAATGGTATGGAGCTAGAAACCCATGCGTTAGTGAGCTATGTGCAACAATTACAGCAAGACAGCAGCAGTGTTATGGTGCTCGATGCTCACTCAGGTTTTGGTTTACAGGATCATTTGTGGTTTCCCCATGCGCATACTCGACAACCCTTTGAAGGCATAGGTTATATTTATCAGTTAATGCAGTTGTTCGAAAAAGGCTATCCGCATCACAGCCATTATCAGTTAGCACCTCAAAGCCATTTCTATCGTACTCACGGTGATATTTGGGATTATTTGGTGGCGAGTAATGTCAGCGGGAAACCGTTTATTCCGTTAACCTTAGAAATGGGCTCGTGGGCTTGGGTACGTAAAAATCCACGTCAGCTATTTAACTTCTCTGGTTATTTTAATCCGCAAAAAACACATCGGCATCAACGTATTTTACGCCGTCACCTGGTGTTAATGCAGTTCATTATAGATGCAGCTTATGCGCAAATTATTGAACAAATAAAACCCCAACAACTGACACAATTGACTCAACAAGCTAAGCGCTTCTGGTCTAAAAAGGCTAAGTGAGGATAAACGATGACCACCTTAGTGTTACTCAGAGGCTTAATGCGCGACAGCCGCCATTGGTATGGTTTTGACCAGCGTTTAAACCAGCAAGGGCTCAATGTCATTTGTGTTGACTTGCCCGGTAATGGCCTACTGGTCAATCAACCTAGCCCAGGTAAGATGCAAGACTATTGCGAGGCGGTGTGGCAACAAATTGATGCCGCTTTGCTCAAGCAGGCCATGCGGCCAAGCCAAGTTAAGTTGGTCTTGGTGGGATTATCAATGGGCGGTATGTTGGCGCTAACCATGGCGGCGCAGTGTCGCTCACGAATTCAGCATGTGGTGTTAATTAACAGCAGTGCGGCCAACTTGTCGCCTTGGTATTATCGGTTTCAATGTGTCGGCTTAGTGACCTCTATAACGCATGTTTTGCTGAGGTTTTTGCGCTCTGGTTTAGCGAGCTCTCAGCAAGCCAACACAGGCAAAGGTCACTGGTTAGAAGCGATTGTCGTTGATTTTACCAGCAGGCATTTTAGTCACAACATTGAAGTGATTAATGCTTGGAGTTTACTGAGATTGCAATGCCATACATCATTTATCAATGGACTAAGGCAATTGTACGCCTCGGCCCGTTTTCATAGTCCTGAATTGAATAACATACCGGTCAGCGTGATAGTCGCCAATCAAGATAAGTTAGCGCACCCCAAATGCAGCGAACAGTTAGCGCTATTTTATCAAACACAGTTACATAAAATGGATGATTGCGGCCATGATGCCAGTCTCGATCAGCCACTGAAATTACAGCAAGTATTACTGGATATTATTCGTTAGAAGTCAGTTGTTAGGGCTTATCGAATCGTGATTAGTGACTCTAGCTTGCTTGCCATTTTTTTATGTCTTGCTGCCAAGCATCGGCGGTAAAGTCGATAAATGCTCTGACGACGGTTTGTTGATAACTGCGTGACAAATACACGGCCCATATGGTTTTACCTGGTACCGTCAGTTGGGGTAATACTTCAACCAGTTCTTGGCGTTCAAGGTAGCCATTGGCTAAATCGGTAGGTAAACACACTATGCCATTGCCGCGACGGGCTGCATTGATTAATACGCCCATGTCGTTGGCTTGTAAATTACCGCTCACATCCAATAGGTGAGGTTGTGAGTCTGCAATTATTTCCCAGCGTTGCTGACTAGAGTGGCGTAAACAGTTGTGTTGCAATAAGTCATTAACCGATTCGATGGCTGAATGTTTGGCGAGATAGTCTGGGGAGGCACAAATGACGCTATCGATGTGCATTAAGCGTCTAGCTATTAAGCTTTCATCTGGCTGATGGGTGTAACGCAGGGCGATATCAACCCTGTCGTTAACCAATTGTGAGACATTATCCGACAGTAATAGTTGTATATTAACCTGAGGATGTTGCAGGCAAAAATCCTCAACTACGTCATACAGTTTGTGTTGCCCAAGTCCAATGGGCGAGGCGATACGGATACTGCCTACCAGTTCATTATTATGACTATTGGCGCGACTCTCCATCGCGGTGACTTCACTTAAAATACGCTGGCAATAATTCAGTGCTTCTTCGCCTTGTAAGGTAAGACTCACTTGGCGAGTGGTGCGATGTAATAATCGCAACCCCAACCATTGCTCAACTTCTTTGATATGGCGTGACACTTGTAAACGGCTTAAACCTAGTTGCTCGGCAGCTTGGGTAAAGCTGCCACAACTGGCCACTTCCACAAAGCTGCGTATAGCAGATATTTTGTCCATAACATCATCCTATCGCGACAGCCAAAGGTTATAAGCTTTCTATATTTTCCAATAGGTTATCGGCTTTGTTAATAATGGCCTGTTGCGTGTGCGCATCCATTTTTTGCCAGTTTTTATACACCATAGTCATGCGAGGGTTGTGTTGAAATTTCTCTTGATGGCGTTGAATAAAATGCCAATATAAACTGTTGAATGGGCAGGCGTTATCTTCTGTCTTGAGTTTGACATTGTAATGGCAGCTTTTGCAATAGTCGCTCATTTTGTTCAAATAGTTACCGCTGGCGGCATACGGTTTGGTGGCCACAATGCCGCCGTCGGCAAATTGAGTCATCCCGCGGGTATTGGGCATTTCGACCCATTCGATGGCATCAATGTAAATGCCTAAATACCACTGGTCGACGTCATCTGGATTGATACCCGCGAGTAAACTAAAACAGCCCGTGACCATTAACCGTTGAATATGGTGGGCATAGGCATAATCGAGCGACTGTTTTATGGTGTGGTGCATGCAATTCATCTTAGTGTTGGCGGTCCAAAAATACTCCGGCAGGGGTCGTTGTGCTTGCAAGGCATTTTGCGTCGCGTAGTCGGGCATATTGATCCAATAAATACCGCGGACATATTCGCGCCAACCGAGTATTTGGCGGACAAAACCCTCTACTTGAGCCAGTGAAATATCATCTTGATGCGCTTGCCAATGGGCGATAACTTTATTGATGACTTCGCTAGGTGAAATCATTTTGCTGTTAAGCGCAAACGATAATCTTGAATGATATAGACTCCAATCCGCACGACTATTCTCGGTCATTGCATCTTGGAAATGACCAAAGCGGATTAATAAATGCTGGCAAAAAAAGTCAAGTAACTCACGTGATTGGCGTCGATTAAGCGGCCATAATAATTGGCTTTCTGCTTTGCCTATGGTGTTGATATTATGGCGCTTAAGTCGGGCTAAAATATCACTGACGTCGTTGGCAAACATTAATGGCGCAGGAATATCGCCAAGGTCATTCTTTTTAAAGCTGGCACGGTTTTGCTGGTCAAAGTTCCACTGGCCTCCCAAAGGTTCTCCATCTTGCATCAGCACATTAAAACGTTTGCGCATCCGCCGATAAAAGAACTCCATTTTGGCGTGTTTTTTCGGGGTGAATTCAGTTTGAATATCGCTAAACGGCAGTAAAAAATGTTCACTGTCAGTGCTATTGATAGCAATGCCTGGTAATAAAAGAGAGCCCAATTGCTGGGCTAAACGGTATTCGTCAGCGTGCTGGTATTGAAAATGGGTTAATTGATGCGTTGCAGTAATGTGTTCAAGCAAGGCGGGTAGGTCGGCATAGTGCTGGGTTTCATCTAAGGTCAGGTACAAAA
Source organism: Shewanella sp. 5S214 (assembly GCF_041439795.1). Lineage (NCBI taxonomy): Bacteria > Pseudomonadati > Pseudomonadota > Gammaproteobacteria > Alteromonadales > Shewanellaceae > Shewanella > Shewanella sp. 5S214. The sequence goes on along the minus strand of NZ_JBGOOV010000010.1, from coordinate 97,263 downwards.
CTTGATGACCACTCTTGGATAAAGCCTGTGCAAATTGCGCCATAGAGGCAAAAAAGGCGCAAACCTTCTGCACATGATGAGTGACGTAGCTTGCTTCTTGTCCCAACTCGGCAATCAAATACACCACATTAGGATCGACTTGTTTAAACCAGGAGTGTGACGCATTAAGTTGATCGCCCAAGATGAGTCTCAATGTGCTGGTTTCCGGCAATAATGTTGGTGAAGCATTGGTGTAAAGTGTCGTCATGGTGATTACCTTTATTCAGATTTATGTCGGCGACAGCGTTCAGAACAATATTTAACCTTGTCCCAATCTTTAGCCCATTTTTTACGCCACGCAAACGGGCGTTGGCAAACTAAACAGACTTTATGCTCAAGATGGCGTTTTTTATGTGTCATGACGGTCTTTAGCCTGAGTTGTTGTGGCTATCGGTTTGCCCTTAGTTCGTTTTCGCTTAGGGCTAACATGACGACCTAATACCGCAGCGATATGGCGTTTAACTTGAGGTTGATCGCGGTATGACCACAAGCGATCGCGGGCAATTTGTGATGCCAGAGTAAGATCTATCATAGGTTCAGGGTAATCACGGCCTAAGATTAGGCCATTGAAAATAGCTTCCATTGGCGGTTGCAGCCAAGGTTGATGAATATACTCATTGGGTAAGTTGGTGAGCTCTGGGCACCACAATCGAATAAACTCCCCGCGTGGATCTTGGTCTTGTGACTGCTTGATGGGATTGTATAAGCGTATGGTGTTAATGCCTGTCACCGAGGCTTGCATCTGCAGTTGCGGGTAATGGATCCCAGGTTCAAAATCGAGAAAATAATTGGCTAACGGTAAGCTAGCATGTTGCCACGCAATGTTTAAATGATGGGTCACAAAACTGACCAACATGGCGCGCATTCTAAAATTGATATAACCAGTCTCTCGTAAACAGCGCATGCAGGCATCAATAATGGGGATCCCCGTTTGGCCTTCAGCCCAGCGCTGAATATCTTGCGCTACGTTGTCGTCGCTGCGATAAGGATAATCTAGATACCCAGGGTTTACCGGGGTGAATTCCATGCTGCATTGGCTTTCAAATTTCTGCATAAAATGGCAATGCCAATGTAGGCGCGACATCATCGCCAATAAAGGCTTTTTCCACGCTTTATTGCTGGTTTGTACTGCGTTATAACGGGTTAATGTCGCTTGATACACTTGCTTTAAACTGATGTTTCCCCATGCTAAATAAGGTGATAAGCGTGAACAGTGGCTGCGACTTAAGCTCGGGCTCGAAATACTGCGTTGGTAGTCTTTACCACGGTAGCTTAGAAAACTGCTCAGTATTGCTCTAGCCGCTTTAGGACCACCCGTTTGGAATTGATCATTGTCTGTAATGATGGCCTGATCGATAAGCGGAGTATGGTAGTTGTCGAGCTTTTGCAGCTGACATTGTTGCCAATTTGGGACCGCAATACGGCTGTTCATCACTTGTTGCCAGTGTTGATCCCAGGCTTGACGATGCTTGCGCCCTCGAACTACCGCACCTGTTGGTGATTGTTGCCAAGGGATCTGTTGCTGATGACACCAGAGTGCCACCGCTTTATCGCGCTCAAAGCTGTTGTGTAGACCAATCTCTTGATGGCTGAACATAGTGTTAATTTCAAACTGTTGTGATAACTCGTCCAGTAAATCAATTATTGGTACACAAAAGGCATACACCTGACCATTAAATCGCGCCAGTTGTTGATTCATATCTTGCAGCGACTGCCACACAAAGCGCCAATGACGTTGATTATAATGCGGGTCAGCCAGCATAAAGGGTTCAAAATCATAAATAAGCAAGCAGGGTAAATCATGGTTAAACGCATCGACCAGCGGCTGATGATCAGACAAGCGCAAGTCGCGTTTAAACCAGACGATATTAATAGCCTGTTTGATCGTGTCGGGCATGGCGCCAAAAATCTCATGGTGAATTAGGCTATTAGATACGCATTAGCATGCCGTTTAGATTGCTTTAAACTTCACAATTATGATTTATTTTGTATCTCTAAATGAAACAATTAAGCGCAATAAGTGATATTTATCTCGGATTATGTTGTCTATACACTGGCTTCATTGTTAATTAATAGAGCGAGACAAAACATGAAACTAGCAGTATTAGGCGCAACAGGTTGGATTGGTGGCACTATCATGCAGCAGGCTATTAGCCGTGGTCATGAAGTGGTTGCCGTCGTTCGCGACGCCAGCAAAGTCAGTCAAGATGTGGCCGTACGAACACTTGATTTAACCACTATGACAAGCGATGCCATAGCTAGCGCATTTGCCGACGTTGATGTGGTGATAGCGTCAATCGGCGGCCGCGCCGCACAAAATCATCAAGTGGTAGCACAAACCGCACAGCAATTATTACAGCACTTACCTCAAGCAGGCACACCGCGTTTGTTGTGGGTCGGTGGTGCTGGTAGTTTAGAAGTCGCGCCAGGGGTGACGTTAGTGTCAACAGCAGAATTCCCTGAAGAATATAAAGCCGAAGCCATCGCCCAAGGTGAAGCATTGGCAGTATTCTGCGCTACTGATTCTGCTATCAAGTGGACTTATGTTAGTCCCGCCGCCTTTATTTTCCCTGGCGAGTCCGAAGGCCCGTACCGTGTAGGTGGCGATGAATTCTTTACTGATGCAGACGGCCAAAGCCGAGTGTCAGTAGTCGATTACGCCAAAGCCATGTTAGATGAAGCCGAAAATGCCAAGCATATTAATCAACGTATTAGCGTTGCTTACTAAGTTTATTGAGTGAGCTGATTTATAGAAACAGGCCTAAACCTATACGTAAAGGCTATGCTCTAAAAACGATGCTATTGATAGCATTTTGAGTTTAACGGTACATGCCAGATAACCATGAAACAATCATTTATCATCGTTAAATGGGTACTAGGCACTACCTATTATCTTATATAAATCATAGATATAATAAAAAGGGTGCCAAAATTATTGGCACCCAGTAGCCTTAACCTTTTTTCTTTCTAGGTTTGACTATCTCTGTCGTATTTGACTCTTTTTTCAATTTACGTTTTTCTTTTAACGATAACAATGGTTTTTTCATTTCATGCTTAGACATATTATCACCTAATAATAAATAAAATATTAATAATGCTTATTTAATGCAATAAAAGAGATTGTTGAAATAAATAACCCATCGCCCTCCTTAATCATCTGTCACAGTTAATGCGTAGCTTAATTTAAAAATTTAAGCGTAGATTGCCTTTCTACTCAGAATAACGTATCTCAACCATTTAATAAGATTGTGAGACATGACTATTTAATAAATCTATTTTTAATAGTCCATATAATTAAAATTCGCCATTCTAAGCGAGCTTAAAACTATATCAACGCAATGATTTAATTAAAGATGAGTATTTTTTGATCTGTAAAAACAGATGGGCGTAAAGGGACGCCCGCTTAAACGGGGAATTCTAGGGCGAAGCTCCCTAAAAAAATAATAGAATTAAATATAATAATTGATATTTTCATAACATCAATATAGCAGCTTAAATAATAACTTCAAGCAAATTTGTGGAAATAAAAAAGATAATAGTAACCTTAATATTTTAAATATATGACAAGTCATGAAACCATCAGTTTTCGCTAGATTTAATAAAATTACGGTCACATCGTTATGGTCTGCTATTGATTGAAATCGCTTAATGATAAGTATGCACAATTGGTAACGTCAGTGGATCCAACCCGCTAAATCTCTCGACCCAACATACACAGGTTTTAACAACATTGAGATTAATACTTCTGGGTAAAAGCTTCGGGATAACATTTTTAGGATAAAAAAGGCTCAATGATGTATTACATCAGAAGGTGAAAAGCTTAGTAAGGGCATGATATATATTTCTATGAAAAATATATCATGCTCTTAGGTTTTAATATTAAGCTTATAAGGTTCAAGTGATTGATTTTTATTTCAATTTTTTGCTAGGTAAGTTCAACGTGTATCAATAATTTCGAGCTTAGCGGTTGTATTCGCCAGCTCTTTCAGGTTGATAGAAAATTTCTTTAATTTTAATTTTTATTAACCCTCCACCAGGCTTAGGCCATTCAATTTCATCACCTTGAGAAAGCCCAAGTAACGCACTGCCAACAGGTGCAAGAATAGATATTTTATCACCACTTAAATCAAGGTCTTTGGGATAAACAAGAGTCATCATAAATTCATCACGAGACGATTCGACAGTAAATTTAACTGTTGAATTCATCGTCACAATTGTAGGCGGCACTTCCGTTGGTTCAACTATATTTGCACGGGCGAGCTCTTCTTCTAGCTCACTAATGCCGACCATTTTTTTTGTCGGTAATGACTCAATTAACTTAAAGAGTCTTATAGAATCCAGTGACGAAATAGTTATTTCAGGTCGGTTACTCATTTATCCCTCAAACAGTCCAGTAATTAATGCTTTAAAATTCACCTTGTGATCAAACTTTAATTTAAAAGAAAGTTTAATGAGGTAAAATATATTGATTATAAAATTTATGTACGATCTGAGATGCTATCCCTAATACATTAAAAATACCTTAATAAATTTAATTATTAATCTATAGTGATAAAAATATATACGCCGCCTAAATGATTAACCATAAGAACATCAATAAAGCTACTATCACAACCGACCTCGGTATTTTTATGTATTATCCCATTGATGGCAAAACTCAATAAAGCTTTTCAGCAGCGGGCTATGGTATTTGTCTTTATGAACCACTAACCAAAATGGTCGTTGCATATTAAGATGATTGCTCGCTTGAGGTAGATCCAGCCGAACTACGCGGCCATCGTTAATGGCATATTGTGCCGCTAAAGTTGATAAGCAACCTAAGCCGAGTCCCGCGGAAACACTGTTAATTAGCGCTTCTGTAGTATTAAGTTCAAACACTTCATGCCACGACGCTATTTGCGGCGCTATGGTATGTAAGAAAAACTCTCGCGAGCCTGAGCCTGCTTCACGTAATACCCATTCACTGTGTTCTAAATGGCTAAACTTGCACTTAGCTTGTTGGCTTATAGGTAACTGAGGCGCTGCGATAATACACATCTCATCATGGCTGAATTGAGTAGCGATAAGTTCTGGATGATGACTTTTCCCTTCGATCAAGCCGATATCTAGTTCGTAATCCAGCAGTTTTTGGCAAATAAGCCGTGAATTAGAAATCACCACACTTTGCGAGAAATGCTGATATTGCTGCCGAAATTGGCTCAATAACCCCGGAACAACATGGTTCCCTAGGGTGTCACTGGCACCTATTTTCAATTGACCTGAAAAAGCGTGGTCTGCATCAAACAATTGGCTGATGTTATTTGCTCTACTAAGCAGCTCGTCGGCCAGAGGTAACAGCTTGTGACCTTCTTGATTAAGAATTAAGCGGTTGTTAACCCGATCAAATAGCGCATGACCGAGTTGTTTTTCTAATTCTGCCAGTGCCATGCTCACCGCTGCTTTAGACAAATATAACGCCTCGGCTGCTGCCGTTAGGGTTTTATGTTGAGTAATGCTGCTAAAAACATTGAGCTGTTTGAGTGAAATATTCATCGCGCCTGACTTAGTGAAGGTATTGGCTAATAAACCGATAAAATGGCGGCAGTGACTTTTAAACCGCTAATCGTTTAGTTTTTCTGAACGTATGTTCCGTATAATTGGATATATATAAACAAAGTGCAAGCGTAATATTGGCTTATTCTCTGATGGGTAGTTTGAGGTTGTAATGATTCGAGCAGTAAAAAATTCACTAATGGCCGTACCAACGCCGATGGCAGGGCTGGCGTTGGGTATTGCAAGTTTAGGTTGGAGTTGGGAAAACCTTGTGGATTTGCACCATTATGGACAATGGTTCTCGGCTGCTATTGCCAGTGTGTTGTTACTGATTTTGAGTGGCAAATTTATATTACATTCAAACCTATTGCGTCAAGATCTTGCTCATCCTGTGGTAGGCAGTGTGGTGCCTACCTTTGCCATGGCATTAATGGTGGTATCAAATTCGTTGGGCCATGTCTCTGCGTTAGCGGGTGATTTATTATGGTCATTTGCGGTACTGCTGCACATTAGTTTTTTAGTGGGGTTTATTTATCATCGCAGTAAGCAGTTTTCATTAACTCACATGGTACCGAGTTGGTTTGTTCCGCCGATTGGCATTGTGGTTGCCGACGTTTCTTTTTCAGGTAATGAGCATTTATTATGGGTTGCTCATGGGGCACTGCTTTTTGGAATGTTGTGCTATGCGGTGATGTTACCCATGATGCTTTACCGTCTTATTTTTAGAGAACAAATTCCCGATGCAGCTAAACCAACACTAGCCATTCTAGCCGCGCCAGCCAGCTTGTCTTTAGCAGGATATCTAACCATTACTCAGCAACCATCTCCGGTGATCGTTGGGCTATTATTTGGTATTGGGGTGTTAATGACGGCGATTATTTATCTGTCATTTTTTAAGTTATTACGGCTACCTTTTAGCCCTGGTTATGCCGCTTTTACTTTCCCTATGGTGATAGGTGCGACTGCGTTATTTAAAATGTCGTTATGGATGGAAAGCATCGGCATTGCAAACGAGTATGTACAGCAAATTCATGGTTTAGCTGAACTTGAACTGCTTGTCGCTACTGTGGTGGTCAGTTATGTTTGTCTGCGATACCTGCATTTTTATCAGCCAAAGAAGGTACAACTGGCTTCTTAATTTGCAATAAATATACTATTAGTCAATGCCTTCACTAACACTGTATGCGGCATTTAATATGAGCGAACCAGCATGACTCCAGCAATTGAAATGGCGAAAAAGCATAAAATAGATTTTGAAGTGCATGAATATCATCATGATACTAATAGTGAATCTTATGGTTTAGAAGCGGCGCAAAAACTGGCTGTACCCGCTGCACAGGTGTTTAAAACCTTGGTGGTGAGTGTGGATAATCAATCGCTGGTGGTTGGCATCGTGCCTGTATCGTCGATGCTGAGTATGAAGTTAATCGCTAAAGCTGCGGGCGCTAAAAAAGCCCACATGGCAGAAGCATTAGCAGTAGAGCGTTCGAGCGGTTATGTATTAGGTGGTGTTAGCCCATTAGGTCAAAAAAAGCGTTTAATGACAGTGATTGACGCCTCTGCGCAGCAGTTCGATTGTATCTATGTCAGCGCTGGCAAAAGAGGCTTAGAGATTTCACTAAGCCCAGCCGATTTACAATGCTTACTCAATGCTAAGTTTGCTGATATTTGCGCTCAAACATAATGACATTTGCCATTAACTAATCGCGTTGCCTTTGTGCGGGGCTCAAGCAGCTGATCATTGCACTATCAAGATTCAAGCTATCAAGAGTCAAACTAGCAAGATCCACTTCAGCAATCATAGTGATACAGGATTATTAATTTATTTTTGCTTTAAACTCTGCTTGAGTTTGGTTATTGGCTTTTTGGTACCAATAATCCAGCATTCTCATCACTTCTGCTTGGGTGATATCTTCAGCTGTAACTTCAATTACGTCAGCGCTCGGGCTAATGACCTGACTACTGTGATCGCTTGCTATGGTTGCCCCAGATACAGGATTAAGTGATGGGTTGATTACAGTGCTAGACGCAACAGCCGCTATGGCAGCAGAAGCATTATATTGAGCCATTTCTTGGATAAAATCGCGTCCAATTTGTAAGCCTGATTTAATCAATTTATCTTGGGTAAATGCAATCTTGTTACCACTGCTATCGGTTAATGTTATGGCTGGTTTTAGATTAAATTTTTTGGCACTTGCCGCTGAGTTTATTGGCGGTAGCGTTAATCGATAATCTTGCTCACTGGCGTTAAAGCGCAAGACAATTACGTCAGAGATAAAGTCATTTTGGCTACCATTATCGCGGTAACGAGCTTGATAGCGAAAGGCTATTTGCTGCATACCATTAGGCAGAGTTGAGTCTAGCAATACCTTAGACTGTTGGTGTGATGCCTTATTATTGACGAATACCGTTTCGGTTCTGTCGGGCAAATGCAAACTAGCCGCGATAGCGTATTGGCTGAATAAACTAAAGCAAAGTAACGCGATAATGCTACGCATAATGTGATTCCGTGTAGATTGATTAAGTGGTTGTGAATGCTGGGCGATAATGCTCTGGTAATTCAAAGGTTTTTAGACTGTGACTGATGGGGCATACAAAGCGGAAAAAACACGATGTTAGCGCTAAATCGGGGCAATGTTCAGCACCATTTCCATGTAAACGGTCGCCCACTACCGGATGGCCAAGACTAGCCATATGAATCCGAATTTGATGTTTACGTCCTGTGTCTATTTTTACCTGCACCTTGGATTGATCCAACGTAGCGTCGTAGGTGAGTAAAGTGGCGTGTGATAGCGCGGGCTTATTATCAACAGGGCTATCAATGGTAACGGGCTTGCTCGGAAATGCACCTTCAACAATCACTTGATAGTATTTTTCTAATGCACGTGTTTCAAATAGTTTAGCGATGGCTGCAGTGGTTTTTTTACTGTGTCCAAGCACTAATAAACCGGTTGCAGCGCGGTCCAGACGATGAATAATAAACGCATTGCGTTGCGGTTGTAAGTTCAACTCGGCGTAGCGGTTGATTGTGGTGTGATCACTCCACTTTGAACCTTGGCAACGCATACCATAAGGCTTATACCAAATACTGTATTCACCTTCATCAAACAGTAACTCTGCCGGAGCAACTTGTTCGTCTAAAATATATTGATTGTAATAAAGATGCAGTTTATCTCCGGGTTGCAGAGGTTTTTTCGCGCGCCGAATACGATTGGTTTGCTTGCCGTGACTGTGCCATATAGCGCCTTTTTGCATGGCATCTTTTAGCACTTGTTTACTCAAACCACTGGTTTGTGCCAGTAAATTGATAGCATCAGTACCATGTTCAGTTACATCAATATGGTATTCAGTTTTATCTACAATCATTTGCAACTCTATAGATCCATTCGGTACACGGTCATTTAGGGGTAAATGTTACCTTATTTGGCTGCTGTATGTTTATTAGTTAATGAAACTTTCTCTTGCGTCGCGTATCTGGGTATCATCTGCGGCAAAGTTGTTTTAGCATAATGCGACAAAACATAGCAGCAATTGGAGTAGGTAATTTGGAACACATCATTTGGGATCTTGACCCTGTGCTGATCTCGTTCATGGGGTTAAAGGTTCATTGGTATGGGGCGTTATTTGCATTAGCGATTGCGACTGGCTTTCAAGTGATGAAGCGCATTTACACAAAAGAGGGTTTAGATGTTGAATCTCTCGACAACCTGCTGGTTTATTGTGTGGTCGGCATTATTGTTGGTGCGCGTTTAGCCCATTGTATTTTCTACGATCCGAGTTATTACTTGGCACATCCGTTGAAAATTTTCGCCATTTGGGAAGGGGGACTTGCCAGCCATGGTGGTGGACTAGGGGCGATATTGGCCTTGTATTATTACCAGCGCAAAGTGAAGTTACCGTTTTTATTTTTACTTGATCGTTTAGCGATCGCGACTGCCATATTTGGCTTTTTTGTGCGTTTGGCAAACTTTGCTAATTCAGAGATTATAGGTGATCCAACCACGCAGCCATGGGGCATTATTTTTAAGCGGATTGATATGATACCGCGTCACCCTGCGCAACTGTATGAGTCGTTTGCTTATTTATTGATATTTGTTGGCCTTTACGCCATTTATAAATATACCAATATGAAGCAAAAGCACGGTGCGATATTTGGCGTGTTTTTAGTGTCGGTCTTTAGTGCGCGTATTGCGATTGAAAGCGTTAAAGTCAGTCAAGCGGCCTACCATGAATCAATACTCAGTGCCGGACAATGGTTAAGCTTACCGTTTTTATTCACTGGCATTGTATTGCTGATTATGGCTTACCGTAAACCCAGTTAAGCGCTGAGATACCATATAGAATCTATAACAAAAACGTCCTATGCCAGATGGCATAGGACGTTTTTTTATAAGGATGATTTAGCCATAAGTGACTTATTTATCCTACTGTTATTTTCTATAATGGTTTCATACCAGCAGGCAAATATTTAAAGCGCTGCATTTGTTCGTAATGCGTGTTGACAATTTTTTGCACTTGTTCAGTCGTGAGTTTAGTTTTCCACTGATGCTTGCCACCATTTCTAAAGAAGGCATTAGCATTTTCGTGTTTCTCTACAAAGCCGCGTTTATTTTCTTGGGCTTTTAGTTGTGCGAAAGAAGAGTGCTTAATGGCATTTTTTAATCTAACAGGATCCTTTTTCAAGCCTAAAAATGACTCCACTTTTCTGAAGGCTTTTTTGGGGTCATCCAAAATATCTTCGTAGCGTAAAATCAACTTTGAAGCATCATCGGCGGTCCAACTAGACACGTGCATAGACCAAGAGGTAATGATTTGCGGCACATGTGGTACTTCATTTGGTGTGCCAGTCATTTCTTCTGCCATATAAGCTATGGCTTCATCTATGGTGTAATCAAAGTAATTGGCCATTGAAATGGCCACATCTAGCGGGTTACGAACCACATAAATTGCCCCTGATGTTACCGTCGAATTATGCAGTGGCTGGCTATTATATTCGCCCAAGTAGTTGTGGGTTTTGACAAATGTAGTGCCATTGGCTTGGTGAGCAATATCAGCCTGAACCTGTGGCCTCAGTACACTAATTTCTTCTAAAGTTAGTTCGGTGGTGGCCGTTTTATCTTTGGGTAAATAAGGTCGATAACGGTGCGCAGCCGATTCCGCTGTCGAAATGGTGTGCATGGTATTGATGTCGATTGGCTGATCTTGATTTTGAATGTAATTTTCTAAAAATGCACGCACCCAGGTATTACCCGATTTAGGGTAAGAGGCCACCCAAAGTATGTTTCCCATCCGTAATCCTTTGTTATTATTTTTGCATCGTTCAATGCTGTAAAACTACCGATAATTGTCCGAAATGGCAAGTTTACTGGGGTGTTTAGCGAGGAATTAGAGTGTGATTATAGCGATGATAATATCACTCAATGTAAACCTTGTTATGCATATCACCCTTGATCCCTCACGGTTTATTGTTAAGTAATAAGATTGATTGCTTTACATCAAATCGCGGGTAAATGTAACATGTTTGTTAATGAATGCCTTGCAACAGTTTGCTAGAGGTAATTTAGGCTGTATTAGGTATAAAACAACAAGGAGAGTTTTTGATGAATGTTAATGCAACGCTGGTTGGTCAGTTAATTGTTATTTTCGCATTGGTAGTGGGTGTTATCAGTTATTTTATTGGTCGTCGTAAAACACAATCGCCGATTCTGGCTGGTGTGCTTGGCGCTGTATTATCAATTGTACCGCTATTTGGTTTGATCTATTTAGTGGTGTTGATGCTAAAGAGTGATGTTAATTTAGGCGCAGAAACCGCAAGTCGTTAGCAAGGATGTGTACAATATTGTGACTAAGGACAGCACATATGAAGTATTTACCTTGTTTAGTCGCTAGTGTTTTAGTGTTATATGCGAACTCACTAGCATTTCAACTATCGGTAAAATATTCGCCGGTAATCGATTATCTTCTATTGGTGCCCGATTTGAATAGTCACAGTTGGGAGTACTTATTAATCGCGGGATATGAATCCTTGATTCGGCTGCTGGCAACTTTGTTTATTTTATTGATATTTAGGAAGATTGTTCCTCAGTCTCCCTTTAATGTTAAGGCTGCTGCTTTGATACAGTTGCCATTCGTGCTTCTAGTCGTACTAAATTTCGATTCAACTGATTCAACATTAATTCCTGGCTCTGCTTACGAAGCATTCCGTTTAATCGGTTCTATTTCAGAGTGTGTTTCAGTATTAATGGCTTACGGCTTAATCGTTGCGTACAACAAATTCACCTCAGAAAAAATTGCGGTTACCTCTTCACCATAGCGTTGGGTATTATCAGTTGAGCCTTAAAAGGTGATAGCCAAGTTTTGTGGTACTTTACCGCGCTAACTCGGCTCTCATTCAGTCGCTGTGTCCGTGGGGTTACCCTGTAAACGCTTTGATTTTACCTAAGCAACCCTTTATACTTGCCGCTGCATTTTTATGCAGTGCGCGTTTATTAAATTTTAAGCTTAATGTACATATATTAAAGAGGTTGTCTTTCCGTAATGAATATTAAGCCGCATTAGTTTTTCCTCCCCTATTTGGATCGCTAAGATCCGTCCGTAATTGCTGCCTTGTTGGTAGTTTTTGTTGTATATCATTATCCAATATCATTTTGTCGTATTAATGAGTTAATTTCACTGCTGACGCGCGCAGATATTTCTGGCGTTAACATCTGTTATTGGCATATTGGCTAACATTAAAACAGAGTAAAACACATGATACAAAGCATGAAAAAAGAGTGGTTCTCTAACATCCGTGGAGACCTATTAGCCGGTATTGTTGTCGCGCTGGCGTTAATTCCTGAAGCGATTGCCTTTTCGATTATTGCCGGGGTGGATCCCAAAGTTGGCCTATATGCTTCCTTCTGTATTGCAGTCGTGATTGCGTTTACCGGCGGTCGTCCGGGCATGATTTCGGCCGCGACTGGCGCTATGGCGCTATTGATGGTGACCTTAGTCAAAGAGCATGGTCTTGAGTATTTATTAGCGGCGACGTTATTGACCGGCCTGTTTCAAATTGCAGCAGGTTACTTAAAACTGGGCAGTTTGATGCGATTTGTCTCGCGTTCGGTCGTGACCGGTTTTGTGAATGCGCTGGCCATTTTGATTTTTATGGCACAGTTACCTGAGCTTACAAATGTGACGTGGCATGTGTACGCCATGACCGCAGCTGGACTGGGGATTATTTACTTATTCCCATTAATCCCTGTGATCGGAAAATCCTTACCGTCACCTTTAATATGTATTGTTGGCTTAACCATTTTTGCGGTGTATATGGGATTAGATATCCGTACCGTAGGCGATATGGGGCAGTTGCCAGATACCTTACCGATTTTCCTTTGGCCAGAAGTGCCATTAACCCTTGAAACCTTAATGATCATCTTGCCTTATTCTGCTGGTCTTGCGGTTGTTGGTTTATTGGAATCGATGATGACAGCAACTATTGTTGATGACTTAACCGATACCCCAAGTGATAAAAACCGCGAATGTAAAGGCCAGGGTATTGCCAATATCGGTGCGGGTTTACTGGGCGGTATGGCGGGTTGTGCCATGATCGGTCAATCAATTATTAACGTTAAGTCTGGTGGTCGTGGGCGTTTGTCGACATTTTCGGCGGGTCTTTTTCTGTTAGTGTTAATCGTATTTCTGGGGGATTGGTTAAAAATGATCCCGATGGCAGCACTTGTCGCGGTGATGATCATGGTGTCTATTGGAACCTTCTCTTGGGATTCTATCCGTAATCTTAAACATCATCCTTTATCGACCAATCTTGTGATGGTTGCCACAGTAGTTGTCGTTGTCGCTACCCATAATTTAGCGATTGGGGTATTTGTGGGTGTGCTACTTGCCTCGTTATTCTTTGCCAATAAAGTGGGCCGTTTTATGGTGGTTAAAAGCAGCGACACTACTGCAGAAACCGGGCGTCATTATCACATTATTGGCCAAGTCTTTTTTGCCTCAGCAGATAAGTTCAGTAACTCATTTGATTTCAGAGAAGTGGTTGATAAGGTGACGATTGATTTATCTCAAGCACATTTTTGGGATATTACCGCCGTATCTGCTCTGGATAAAGTAGTGATTAAATTCCGCCGTGAAGGGACTGAAGTTGAGATAATTGGCCTTAACGCCGCCAGCGCGACCATAGTCGATAAATTTGGTGTGCATGATAAACCAGAAGACGTTGAAAAAATGATGTCTGGTCACTAAGCCCATAGCAACAGCATAAAAGGATAATAATGATGACAAATGTGATTGCCTGTATTGATGGTTCAAAAGCCACACACGCGGTATCTGATGCTAGTGGGTGGGCGGCGATGAAGTTGCATGCCCCGGTGACGTTATTACATGTATTGGATAAGTCTGCCTACCCGACAGAGTTAAATTTGTCGGGAAATATTGGCCTTGGGAGTCGTGAGCATCTGCTGGCTGAAATGGTTGAGCTTGAAGGACGCATGAGTAAACTCGCGCTCGAACAAGGTAAATATATGCTCCAAGATGCTCAAACCAGCATTGTAGCTGGACAACCTTCAGTGGTGGTGCAAACACTGCAGCGCCATGGGGATTTAGTGGAAACGCTACTGGAGCAGGAAGCCGATGCCAGACTGGTGGTTATTGGTCGTCAAGGTGAGCAACATCAAGATCAGGCGCAAGCGATTGGCAGTCATTTAGAAAGTGTTATTCGCACCCTTAAACAGCCAATTTTAGTAGTGATGGCTGAGTTTACAACGCCAAGCCGTTTTATGATTGCCTATGATGGCAGTGCCACCTCGAAAACCGTGCTTGAACGAGTGATAAGCAGCCCACTACTTAAAGGGCTCGAATGTCATTTAGTGATGGTGTCAGATAATCAGTCTCAAGCGCTAACCGAATTGACCTCAGTTGCCGACTCTCTTACTGAGGCTGGTTTTGAGGTAACAACTGCGGTTTGTCAGGGCGAAGTGCAAACGGCTCTTGAAGCTTATCAACTCGCACACCAAATTGATTTAATGGTCATGGGGGCTTATGGCCATTCACGTATTCGTGAGTTTTTTGTTGGGAGTAATACCACACGGATGATCAGTAAAAGTCATATTCCATTGTTGTTATTGCGCTAAGCAAAAAAGACTAGCGTCGCTTCGCTGCTAGGGCGGACTATGTCCTGCTAGGATCGCTTCGCTGCTAGGGCGGACTACGTCCTGCAAGGATCGCTTCGCTGCTAGGGCGGACTTACGTCCTGCTAGGATCGCTTCGCTGCTAGGGCGGACTTACGTCCTGCTAGGGTCGCTTCGCTGCTAGGGCGTGACTTCGTCACTGCTAGGGTCGCTTCGCTGCTAGGGCGTGACTTCGTCACTGCTAGAGTCGCTTCGCTGCTAGGATTTTATAGGATCTCGCCGCGTAGCGTCCTAGCAGCGCAGCGATCTAGGCTTTTGCTTTTAAAGCGTTCTGCGCTTTAATTCACTAAGACACTAGCGGTTAGGCCAAGCTCGTCGTACTTGGCCGTAGTGACTTTTCTGCTTTAACCGCACACACCTTATACTCAGGGATTTTAGCAATCGGATCTAATGCATTGATGGTCAGCTTATTGGCTGCCGCTTCGGCAAAGTGAAACGGTAAAAATAATACTCCTACCTGAGCTCGCTTAGTGACAAAGGCGGCTATCTCTATTTCTCCTCGGCGAGTGCTCAGTGTTAGCATATCACCGTTATTGACGCCCAATTGCTCGGCATCAAAAACCGATATCATCACTCTGGGCGCACCTTTAATATCCAGTTCCGGGGTTTTGCGCGTCATGGTGCCAGTATGGAACTGTTCCAACAAACGGCCTGTTGACAGGGTTAATGGATACTCGCTATCGGGCATTTCGGCAGGGAGACGGTAACTCACCGGGATCATTCTGCCTTTGCCGCGTAAAAATGTCTCTGTGTGTAAAATCGGTGTGCCAGGATGGTTTTCATCAAGGCACGGCCACTGTAAACCATCTACCTTGTGTTCAAGGCGTTGCCAGGTTAACCCTTGGTATTGCGGGGTAACCTGATTAATTTCTTGCCAAATATCTTTGGTGCTGTGGTAATGCCAGTCTGCATCAAGGCTATTGGCAATCATTTGGATTATTTTCCAGTCTACCAGCGCATCTCCTGGTGGGGTTAACGCCACCCGTAATTGTTGTACCCGACGTTCGGTATTGGTGAAATGGCCATCTTTTTCGGCAAAGGCGGTTGCGGGTAATACCACATGAGCCATTTGGGCGGTTTCGGTTAAAAAGATGTCTTGCACCAGCATGAATTTGATTTTGGATAGTGCAGCGATCACATGGGCTTGATCCGGATCGCTTAGCACTGGGTTTTCACCTAAAACATACAGTGCATCGATTTTGCCTTTGACAATAGCTTGCATGATTTCTGTCGCTGCTAATCCTATGTTTGGATTAAGCGAAGTATTGCCCCAAGCTTTAGCAAACTTAGCTTGATGAATCGGGTCATTAATTTTTTGATAGCCGGGATAATAATTGGGTAAGGCACCCATATCACAAGCACCTTGAACGTTACTTTGGCCGCGCAACGGATTTAGCCCGCCGCCATTGACGCCGATATTTCCACACAGTAGTTGTAAGTTAGAGGTAGACACCACGTTGTCATAACCCGAGGTATGCTGGGTGATGCCCATGGCGTAATACAAGGCCGTTTTGTTTGCGGTGCCGATCATTTTTGCCATAGTGGCAATATCTTTTGCCCTTACACCAGTAATTAACGCCGCATTGGTTAAGTTATAATCTGGCTTCATCACTTCTTGCTTAAGCAATTGATAGTCTTCAATACGGCTATTGATGTAGTGCATATCTTGCCAGTTATTGATGATAATTTGCTGCATGATGGCATTGAGTAACATCACATCTGTGCCCGGCTTATGTGAGACATATAAATGGGCGCTGTCTGCGATAGTGGTTTTCTTTGGGTCGGCCACAATTAAGCGCGCGCCGTGTTGATTGACGGCTCGTTTAATATGCGAGGCAATAATAGGGTGGGCGCTGGTGGTATCCGAGCCGATGATAAAAATCACATCTGAGTCTTTAATACTGGGAATATCATTGGTCATTGCCCCGCCACCAAGGGTATCGGACAAGCCGGCAACTGATGATGAATGACACAGTCTCGCGCAATGATCTATATTGTTGGTACCCATGATACTGCGGGTCAATTTCTGCATTAAATAGTTTTCTTCATTGGTGCATTTAGCCGAAGATAATGCGGCAAACTTGCTTGGCCCAGTGGCATCTTTAATCGGTTGCAGTTGCTCGGCAATATAGCGAATGGCCTCGCTCCAAGTGGCGGGTTGTAGCTGACCATTTTTACGAATTAATGGCGTGGTAAGACGTTTAGGGCTGTTTAAAAAATCAAATCCAGAGCGTCCTTTGACACACAGCATCCCCTCATTCACCTGTGAGTGAGTATCGCCTGTGACGCGCATAACGTGATTTTTGCTTTGGTCGACATGCAGTTCAACCCGGCAACCAACGCCACAATATGTGCACACGGTTGAGGTTCTGGTTAACGCTCTATCGCTGCCTTGGGTTTTATCGCGGGCATCAACCAAAGCACCAGTGGGGCAGACTTGTACGCAGTTACCACATTGCACACAATCGCTGTCATTCATCGATGCAGTAAAGCCAACACGAGGGGCGTTGCGGCTAATGCCTGCGGTTGTAGCGTCAGGAAGTGCTTGATAGCTATTGGCTTCAAAAGCGATAACATTATGACCACTTTGCTGATGGCAGGCGTCAATACAGGCTCCGCAACTGATGCAACGATTGGCATCAAAAGTAATAAAAGGTGCACTGTTATCGACTTTAAATTTACGCGCCTGGGTTTGGTCTAGAGTTTTGCCATCGACTTTATATTCGGTGGCATAGTCACGTAACTGACAAGCGGTATTAGCTTGGCAAGCACATTCTAAACAGCGCATAGCTTCTTTTATTGCCTCATCGGCAATGAAGCCTAGCTCAACTTCGCCAAAGTTCAGTGCGCGATTTAATTGCGATAGCTCAGGCATTTTTAGTCGCGAACGTTTAACTGTGCCCGGGTATAAGTCTGCAGACAATGACGCCGTGTTATCGGCTTTTGTTGAGTTAAAATCTTGAGGCTGTAAATGACAGGTTAACCCCTCAGTGAGTAATCCTTCAATTGCTTCAGCGGCTTTTCGGCCATCGGCCACCGCACCCACGGCGGTTCCTGGGCCGGTGCGAGAATCACCAATAACAAACAGTTTCTCCACTCCTGCAGACATAGTTTGCTCACAACCAAGAAAAGTATGCCAGCGGGTGAGGGCAAGGTGACCGGTGTCGATTTGGTTTTCTGGTTGGTCTAAAAAGTCTAAATCTACCTGTTGAGATACCGCCGCAATAACGGTATCAAAAGCTTCTTCAAAGGTTTCACCTGTGGCTTTAGGCGAGCGTCGCCCTGATGCATCGGGCTCACCGAGCGCCATTTTAGCAAACGTCACAGACTTGACTCGGCCTTGGTCATCACTGTGGTTTTCAATTGGATTGGTAAGAAAGTGAAACTTAACCCCTTCGACCTCGGCTTCATGTATTTCATAGGGTTCTGCGGGCATTTCATCGCGGCTACGGCGATAGATTAAGGTCACATCAGCACCATCGCGCACAGCGGTTCGGGCACAATCAATTGCGGTGTTACCCCCACCAATAACGGCGACTTTTTTGCCAGTGATTAATGTCTTGTTGGTGCAATAATCGCGTAAATAGTCGACACCCAAATAGCAGCCTGCTAAATCGCTGCCAGGGTAATTCATTGGCACCGCTTTTTGTGCGCCAATAGCGAGGCAAACAGCATCATAATTGGCGACTAAATCGTGTAGATTGATGTCACGACCGAGTTCTACGCCAGTTTGTATCTTAAGTCCGTTGCGAGTGAGTAGTTCAATTTCTTTATCCAGAATGTCTTTGGGTAAGCGGTACTCTGGGATGCCGTAACGTAACCAGCCGCCCGCTTTGGCTGCTGATTCCATAATAGTGACATCGTGACCATTATTAGACAGATAATAACCGGCAGTTAGCCCCGCAGGGCCACTGCCGATAATGGCAATACGCTTATTGGTTGCCGGTGCTCTTGGTGGTACATAAGACTCTAGATCATGTAAATCTAAATCTGCGGCATGACGTTTTAATTGGCGAATCGCCACAGGTTCATCAACAAGCCCTCGGCGACACTGGGCTTCACAAAAAGCAGGGCAGACACGGCCAATTGACAGTGGCATAGGTAAGGTTTTTTTGATCACTTTGACCGCTTCTTTATGCTCACCTCTGCCGATATGATACAGATAAGACTGCACGTCAACACCCGCAGGACAGGCAGTTTGGCAAGGGGCTTCACAATCGGCAAAATGGTCGCTGAGAATATGCTTAAGTGCATCTTGACGGATTTTGCTTAAACCGATCGACCGAGTTATCACCTCTAAACCCGCTTCAAGCGGCGTTTCACATGCGCGAACACATCGTAAACTTCCATCATTATTTTTTATGTGTACTTGGCATAAGTTACAGTGCTGCTTGGCTTGATTGTGGGAGAAATCACACAAGCTGGGGATATTAATACCGGCGTCAGTGGCAGCTTTTAATAAGTTATCTGCCTTAGGCAGCGATAACGATATGCCGTCGATAGTGATATCTATCATTGCAATACCTTCTAATTGGTTGAGTCACTGGCTAGGTTTTGCTGCCATTGAGAATACGACGATGAGGGCTTTATTGAGCGACCAAAGCGCAGATCGACTGTGTCTATAGAGGGGAGAACTGTCAGTCATGCAGGTCCATCTTGATAACTTTTTCTCGCCTCCCTAGTCGTATTAGCAGCCATTTACAATAGCCATATACAATGTAGCCAGTTTAATTTGCTGGGCGATACTCAGTTGTGACCTAGATCATTTTTAATGAAGATAAATGAAGCTCATAAATTTAATTGCTATTAAACAATTGCTTGGTGTGTTTTTCTGACTTGTTGAGATGACGAGTTTGGTGAGGTTTTTATATTGCTGTTCTGTATGTTAAACAGTTGGATGCGTTACTGGTTTCGCTGGCGCTAAATTGAAACAGGCTCAACGGATGCCGTTGAGCCTGTTTGTTGTTGCTGCAGTATTTGTTGCCGTTGTATTTGTGGCTATTACAGTGGTTATTTCAGTTTAAATACCACTTCCACTCTGTCGCTAATTGTCACTTGGCCTTGCTGATAAGTTTGCGCGACATCTGAACTTACTTTCATGCTGGCGCGGTACATTTCTGGTTGATTTGATTGTTGCGGAAAGTATCTCACCTGCCATACTCCGTCAATTTCTTCACCAAAGCCTTTGGCTAACGATTGCGCTTTTTGCTTGGCATCCACAATGGCAGCTTGGCGTGCTTGCTCAATAATATCGGCTTCTTTGCTGGATTTTAGCTGTATATTACTGATGTTATTAATGCCTTCTACTAAAGCGCTGTCGAGTAATTCATTTAAGCTGTTCAGATCCACTACTGTGACTGTCATTTGGCGACTTGCGCTATAGCCGGTTAGCTTACGTGGTTCATTTTGCACATACATGTATTGTGGGTTGAGTTGTAAATTAGCACTTTGAATGTGTTTTTTATCAACACCCGCTTTGAGTAAACGCTGCATAAATTGGCTGACCGCTTGGTCGGCTTGATCTTTAGCCGCTTTAGCGCTATCGGCTTCGACTAATACTTCAACATTGATGATAGCCATGTCTGCAGACGCTTCTATGGTGCTGGTTCCCACGGTTTCAATATTTGCGAAACTAAGCTCGGCCGCTTGCACCGTGGATAAACTGCTGCTGGCGGTTAAGGTAAATAATGCGCCAGAGATAATGCTGGTAAGTAAAGTTTTATTCATTGATGACTCCGCTAATGGTTAGCTTAATGCTGTGAAAATACAGGTTTAAATGGGTCTGTTAAGAGTGTAAACGTAGCCAAATTAAAAAAGGGTTTTTTTATTGATCATTATTTACATTAAAAGATATCAGCATAGGTTTTAAGCTGCTCAAGTCATATGAGCAACCCAGACTTTATCATCTTAACATTCATATTGCAGGGTGCGCTTTTTGCTGCAGGCGGTACTCGCTTGGCGTGGTACCTTGCCAGCGCTTAAATGCTCGGCGAAAATTAGCTACATCCACATAGCCTAATTGATAGGAAAGTTGTTTAATACTGCCTTGAGATTGTGACAAGTAGTGCTTGGCAATCTGATGATTTACCGACGCCACAATACTTTTATAGCTACTTTGCTGTTGGGCTAAATGGCGATGTACCGTGCGAGGTGTCATGTGAAAATGCGCTGCAGTGTCGCTTAAGCTTGGCAATGGCACCGGGCTTTGCAGTAAATACTGGTATAGCTTGTCGCTCAAACTTTGTTGACCGTTAAGCTGCTTAAGTTCGTTAATACACCATTGTTTAGCTTGCATAAATGAGCTGGGGTCGGCCATATCAAGAGGTTGTGTCATTGATGCTAGGGTTAACATTAGCTGGGTCTTAGCTTGATTAAAATGAACCGGAGCCTTAAATAATTCTGCGTACTGCTGCCAATAACTGGGTGGCGCAAAACTGATATTCACCTGGCATAATGGTGACGATTGCGGCGTGAGTTGTTGTAACAACTTAGTCAGGGTCACTAAAAGAGCATCCATATAGGGTTGCTGTATCATGCCCAGTGGTTGAACTGCTTCAAGGGTAACAACCAAAGCCTTGGTCGTTTCGTGGATGCTTATCTTAACCAGCGGCGTACGGGTGTTAATAAACTGCTTTAATGTCTCAATGGCTTGTTTGAGAGTGCTGCTGTTAAGCATGGCAAATCCCATCATGCCATGAGTGTTAATACCGATACGATTACCCACATGTAAACCTAAGTCTGGTCTGGCCGAAAGGTGAATGGCAGAGGCGATTAGGCGTTGATAATCATCAAAACTTACTTGATAGTGCGGGTCTTGTAATTGCTCAAGTGTCATACCATTATGAGCTAGCCAGATATTAACATTACAGTCCCACTGGCGCAGCTGTTGGTAAACTTGGTTTAAGTAAAAAATCGGCAGTGGCTGCATAGCATCCTTATCAATGGCTTTTATAGCAATCCTGTTTATCAGTTGTAATGGATTTATCCGTACTTGTCTATTAATGACCCCTTTATGTCCATCTCCCCCTCTTTGCTAGCTTGTCTGCTGGCGTAAAGTAAACCTTTAACCTTTAAAGGACTGTATATGTTGTCGATGTTTACCGCCAAAGCAGTGAGCTTAACCATTAATGACGCCCTTGTGGTTGAGCAAGCCAGCGTAAAACACACTATTTTAACTTCGGCACTGGCAGCCAATATTGCCTTTCCCCATCATTGCCAGGTTGGCAGTTGTGGCGCTTGTCGGTGCCAGTTAGTGTCCGGTGAGGTTAAACAATTAACCGACAGTGCTTATGTGCTGTCAGCCAAAGCAATCGCTCAAGGAATGATTTTGGCGTGTCAAAGCATGCCAATATCTGCTGTCAATATTAAGGTTAATCTGCTTCAGCGTCAGTTGGCTGATGAACCGCAAGAGTGAGGAGATGTTAATGTTTAAGTACCTTAAGTTTATGTCGCTTCACCTTATGGCGCTGATCGCCATTGCCAGTATTACTTTAGGTGAGTCGTACATTAGTATGGGTTTTGCCATTTGGGTAGCGGTGTACTTAGGCGGCGATATGATATTTGGTGATGATGTACAAGCGCCAAGCTATCGCTTTACAGCTTTACTGACGTGGCAGTTATGGCTGGCGTTGCCCTTAACCGTGATGTTGGTATTTGTGTGCTGCTGGCAATTTGCCAGTCAAGATATTGGTCAATATGGGGCTTGGGTCAGCAGTCTTAGTGGTTATGATGTGTTACTCGCGCGTGAAAATACCAGCGTGGTTCAGTATGGGGTGATGGTGATTTATTTGGGCTTAGTGGTTGGGGTAATGGCCACCATTACTGGGCACGAATTAACTCATCGAACTTGGCAGCCGGTGTCATTATTGATTGGTCGCTGGTTATTGGCATTTAGCTTTGATGCTAACTTTGCCATTGAGCATGTGTATGGGCATCACAAATATGTCAGTACCTTGGACGATCCCGCCACTGCGCCTCGTGGTCGTAATGTCTATGCGCACATTGTTATATCGACCATTAAAGGCAACATAAGTGCATGGCATATTGAACGCCAAAGGCTGTTGCGTAAGCAGCTTGCTGTATGGAGTTGGCATAATAAAGCGTTAAGAGGCTATGCCATGAGCTTAGTCATTATGCTGTGGGTGTTCTGGCTGGCGGGTTGGCAGGGATTAAGCTTTTTTGTGCTAATGGGGTTATGGGCTAAAGCGACCTTAGAGATAGTTAATTATATGGAGCATTATGGCTTAGTGCGAGCCGTTAATTCGCCAGTACAGGCGCACCATTCTTGGAATACAAATAAACGAGTGAGTTCGTGGGCGATGTTTAATTTAACCCGCCATTCGCATCATCATGCTCAAGGGCAATTGCCTTATCATCAATTATTGCCATATCCACAGGCACCGCAAATGATTGGTGGCTATCTTAGTACCTTTGTTATTACGCTTATTCCGCCATTATGGCATCGGCTCATGTTGCCTAAATTACAGCATTGGGATGGGCACTTTGCCACGCCTATTGAGTATCAACTTGCTCAGCAAGCCAATGCAAACAGTGGTATTGCTGCTTACCAAGCTTGTGCTTAACCTTACTATTCAGTTAGCGTTAGCTACTCATATTGATGCGGTTACGGCCGGTTGATTTAGCGCGGTAAAGTGCTGTGTCTGCGGCGCAAACCAGTGCGGTTGGCGTGCGGTATTGGCCACTGCGTTCACAGGCGATGCCTTGGCTAACACTGATTTTAGTTTGTGCAGGTAACCCTATGTCGGTAAAGGTTAACTGGTTAATACGGCGTTGAATGTTTTTAGCTATATATTCTGCTGTTAACGGGTTGCTGTTAGGTAAAATAACCACAAATTCTTCGCCACCATAACGGGCAGCCATGGCATTGTTAGAGGGGAGCACGTCTGCCAGTACTTGGGCAATTTTTTGCAAACATTTATCACCGTTAACATGGCCAAACTGATCGTTAAATATTTTAAAATAATCGACATCGATAATGATTAAACACAGCGGTTGGTCGTGATTAATGCTGTCGTTCCAGTTGGTTTGCAGGGCATCATCAAAAGCATGTCGATTGGCAAGACCGGTTAATTTGTCGGTATGCGCTAAGTGGCGCAGTTTATTGTATTCGGCTTTGTGCGAAGTCAGGTTATGCATAATGCCAATAAATAATGGCTCCGAGCCTATTTGTATTGACGGTAAACATGACAATGATAAATCGGCTTCGAGCAACGTGCTGTCGGCGCGGTTAATGATAATTTCTTTAGGCCCATGGTTAAACTGAGTCACTTTATTGCTTTGATCGCTGGCGTTGTTCCACAGGTCAAATAAAGATTGATACTCATCTTTAAAAGGACTTTGTAGATAATCGGTCCAGGTTTGACCAATTAACATTTCAGCTGGAGCACCGAATAATTTAGCGCCTAACGGATTAATCATCTCAATAACGCCAGCGGAGTTAATCACAAATATCGCTTCTGAAATCGCGTTAATCACATTGAGTAAGGTGCGAATTTGTAAGTTATCTACTACAGCCATTTTGCCATTCTGGTTTGCTGAAGTGGCATCAAAAGTGGCATCAAACATCACCGCCGTCGATGATGAGTCGGCTAGGGTTTCAGCTTCAACACGCAGTGGTATTTTTACCGCGTTAGGATATTTAGACAATGAGTCTGTTAATTTAGTCACACGAGAAATCGTGTCATTGAGTTCAGTTAATTTATCATTGGTAAACATGGTGCATTTCCTCAAGCGTTTGGTGTTGGTAACCCCTTGTTGATGTCAAACACTCTATTAGGAATGGGAGCTTTTAACCTTTCGGTAATCTTCTGATTTTAACTTATTGATTTATATTGAATTAAATTCACATTTTATTTTGTCAATGTGTTGTGATTGAGTGGCTTATGTTGCATGTACCTGAGATGCGGCTTAATTTTATTGCTGGGTTTTAGGTTTTTCCTCCCTGGAATCGATAATATTCTTAGCGAGAATAGCCTGTTGTACGGCAATATTTGCTTGTGATTGTGACAGATATTGGGCCGTCATTGGCTAGTGTTTAGAGCGTTATTTAGCAGCAGTTTGCTCGCTGCGCTGTTGGACAATAATGGTGTTTTATACCCAGTGAACGGGCAAAAGGAAAGCCCAAGTAGGGTTTTATTACTGGATAACATATCGAACACAACAACTCAGATCATAAAGTGAAAAGTCATTTATGACCTTTCATTATGCGGCCACTGTTGATATCGCAACTGGATAAATACCAGCCATTTTAGCAATCGTTATGCTATTGGTTAGTTTATCAGGCTGAACAATATTAAAGCTCAGGGATAGCCCTGAGCTTTAATATTAGATGTATTTAATGTTTAGTTTGGGTGATTGACGATTTCAGGATCGGGACTGAGTACCTGCAAGGTATTGCAGCTGTTTGATAATACAAACTGAAAGCCGGTATTGCCTGGTGTTTTATCTAAATCGGTTAATTGAATCAATGTGCCATCGCTGCTGATGGTAATCGCATCGATGATGCCGTCAAATGGGGTAGTAAACGCCGCACCAACAAATTTTAGCCCTTTACCGGTTTTATCAATTAGCTGGTAAGAGATGGTGCTGTATTGGTTAATGACCACATTGCCACACACAGGGGAGCCGTCAATGTTAGTATAAGTAAATACTGGTACATCTTTATCACCTAGGGTGATGGTGAGATTAAAAAAAGTTGCTTGGCCTTGAGTGTTTGACATTATATTCTCCATATTTTTTGTTAAGGGTTAAGGGTTAAGGGTTAAGATACAGGGTAAATCTATAATCGGTTATTGCCGAACTTTCTAGCCGTTGAACTAAATCAGGGTGTTGCGCAAGTTCACTGAGACAGTCTAAAGCCTTAGCATAAGGAATTGTAAATTGTGGGTCGTTATTTTTTTCAACAATAGTTGCTAACAGATTTTTAGATTGCCGACACAAGGTGATAACTTGTTGTGGCTGGCCTATGGAAGCCAGTAATGACGCGGCTAACATATTGCTTTGGGTTAAATTCGCCACATAAAGTGAACTTTGGTTAAACTCAGTGGTTAATTCGCTAAAAGAGGATATTGCTAGACGCGCATAAACAAGGCTTTCTGAAAGCAGTCCTTGTGACGCTAAATAATTCGCTGCGGCCATTTGATATTTTGCCCATAACTCATTTTTTTTGTTGGAGGTTTGTAAGTACAAATCTTCAGCAAATATGGATGCTAATGAGTCAACACTGTAGCTCATAGTGTGTTCAATTGGTTCAAGACTAAAAGCCAACATATTCAGATAATCATGATATTGCAGTATTTTCCAAACTTCATTTTCAGGGTCTTGTTTTAGGGCATTGGTAATAGCAATGAGACCAAGTTTTGCTTTTTCAAAGGCTTGTGAGTTATGACTTCGATAACTTAACAAAATGGCCAGTTGTTGGTAGCTACTGGATAGTCGTTCAAGTAAATAAGGTTGTTTTTCTAATGCTTGATTTGACAGCTGCTGTTGAATTTGTTGGTGTATTTGTATCGCCGCGGTAATGTCGCCTTGGGCGGTGGCTGCGCTAGCAAGCCACGAACGCGCATTGGCAATATCGGCAATTAATTGGCTTTCGGTGTTATCTTGTTGCCATAGTTGTAACTTGAGTAGCAACGATTGCTCAAATGCCCCACGGGCATCGGTAAAGTTTTGCTGCTTCATGTATATCGAGCCAAGAGTGTTGTGGGCATAGGACAACTCCATAATGGCATCGTTATCGTTTGGCGCGTATTGATACATGGCTTGGCTGTATGTTAAATACTGTTCGAACCATGGTTGAGTGGCAAGCCAATCACTTTTATCGTATTCAAGCTGGCCGAGCCAAAAAGCATTGGCGCCTAAGGTTTTGAGTAAACTGAGGTGTTGCGGTTGCATTTCGAGTAACGGCAGCATGCGCTCACGGGCGGCGATTAAGGCGCTGTGGGCCTCGTCGATATTGCCGCGAGAATAAGCCACTTCGCCCATGGCTTCTAAGGTTTGGCCGTGTTGAAAGCGCGCTTCAAAGCTTAAATAGCTGGCATCGTCGGCCGAAAAATCGCTGAAATATTCCAGTGCTTTGTTACTGATCCCATCGAGCAAGTCCATGCGGCCAATGCCGCGCATTTTGTCGGCGAACTCACCGACCATAAAACCGAGTAAGTTTTCTGCCGCAAGGCGTTTTTGTTGTGCCTGGGTTTCGGCCTCAATGCTGCGAATACTCATGGCGACCGAAATGAGTGTCAGTGCCACAAGGGCTAGCATGACTGCACGGCGGCGCCAGCGGCCGATATTGGCTTGTTTGGTTGAGGCTTGAATGAGTGCCAGCTCTTGAGGCTCTAAACTAAACAATTGGTTATCGAGCAATGTGCTTGCTTCTACTAATGGTTTGCCTTCTGCCAGTAAATAAGCATTACTCTTTGACTCGGCCAACCAGCGGTTAGATTGATGCTGTAAACGGCTTTTAATGGCTAAACTGTCGCTGTGTTCGGTTATCCATTTTGTCGCACGGGGCCAGCGCCTTAATAGCGCTTCGTGGGCAATACTAAAGCAGGCTTGATCGTGTTGCAGATGCGAGACAAACAAGCGGTTATCAACCATGGCTTTGACGAGGTTTATCTCAGCATCACTACTGAGATCGCTCCAGCGGGCAGTGTTGCTGGTGATTGATTTTTCGTCTTCGGTGAGGGTGACTAACATCGACAGTATTTTCGGCAGTGCAGCGCGTTCGCTGTTACTTAATTGGCCTAGCACTTCTTCAGCATTTTTACCGATGGCGCCTTCAATCCCCCCTAGCGAATGGTAAACCGACACCAATAATTGGTTGTCATCATCTTTGTTCAAATACAGTGATTGCAAGGTGTATTGCAACATGGGCAAAGCATCAGGGTTTGAGGCGGCGTCACTGCAAAGTATTTCGTCCAGCGGCATTGCGGTATCGGGATCGAGTGTCCAGGTAAGGTTAGCTGCATTGGCCGGCAAACGGATCATTTGCATCAGCTCTGCTCGAGTTGGCGCCGATAAATCGAAATGTGAGCCATTGGCTTTGCCTGCCATTAGGCTAGGGTGGCTTACTACCTGAGGATAAAAGTCATTGCGGCAAGCACTGATAATTAATATTATCCCTGAAACCGCAAGATTTTCGAGGATATCTAATACATTGTTACGTTCGGATTCGGTAAATAATGGCGACGCTAATAAGATTTCTAAACGGTCGATAAACAATGAAAAATGGGGCCGACTGTATGTTGGGGTATTGTCATCATTGATGGATGAATGATTAGCTAAAGCTAGCTGACAATATTCAATAACGGCATTGATGTCGTTTTGCAATTTTTTTGCCAGCATTTCGGCACTGCAATCGGTAAACACCGCTTGGTCATTGATTTCCCAGTCGAGCATGGCACTGGCGATATCGATAATTAAACGGTCTTTAGTGACATCGGCTAAATCTAGGTTGGCATTATCAAT
Source organism: Shewanella sp. 5S214 (assembly GCF_041439795.1). Taxonomy (NCBI): domain Bacteria; kingdom Pseudomonadati; phylum Pseudomonadota; class Gammaproteobacteria; order Alteromonadales; family Shewanellaceae; genus Shewanella; species Shewanella sp. 5S214. Next base: position 69,022 of record NZ_JBGOOV010000010.1, on the reverse strand, counting down.
GACGCCAACCCCGTTAAAGCCATTTTTGGACATCAAATTAGGCATGATACCGGCATTAATGAGCGATGATTTACCTGTACCGCTGGGGCCGAGGATTAAGCAGAAGGCTCGGCCGAATTCAACTTGTTTAGTGATGCGATTTAATAAGGTGTCAACTTGCTCACTTCGGCCAAAAAATACGCTGGAGTCGTTGGTTTCAAATGCACGTAAGCCCGGAAAAGGCGAGGCGCCTTGCCATTGTGCGGGGGTGACTTTAGCATGGTGACCAACAGGAAATTCAACACTGGCGATGGTGCGATAACCCCGTTTACGAATGGTTTCTATGTACTGCGGATTAGATGCTTGATCGCCTAATGCTTTACGCAGTTGGGTAATCACTTTATGCAGTGGATTATCGCCAATGGCAATGTCACCCCAACATTGACGAATAATATCGTCTGGGGTGAGTACCTCTCCTTGGTGTTGGCATAGCAGGCGTAATACATCCATGGCTTTAGGTTCAAGGGTGCGGATTGTGTCACCCGATTGAACACTGTTACTCTGCGGATTAATTTGCCAATCACCAAAAAAGAAAGTGCTGTTGCTCATGTTTGTTTTCCAATGCGTTAATCACGTTAATGTTGGCCAAATATAAGTCACTCCATGATCACTTTCATCCAGAGCTAAGCTCAGTCAAAAGGCCTATCAGAGTTCGTCTTTATTTGTGCACATTTTATTATATTGTGCGATTACGTCAGTTGTATTTTTGTTATTAAATTGTACCGCAAAACAATCGTTACCTCGACAACTATATCACCTATGTATTGAGTTAATCCCTTTGTTCTAACTGCTTTATTTGTTCTACTATCGATTGATTCACCGGTGTTTTTACGCCATATTTTTTGCCAATTTTAACTACAGCACCATTAATAAAGTCGACTTCGGTTTGTCGTTTCGCCTTGATGTCTTGCCACATAGAAGAACGAGCTTTGGGATCGATATCGAGCATCTGTTTAGCTAATAATGTAAATAACATATTGGGTAGCGATAATATTAGCGGTAACCATTGAGGTTTAACCTTAGTGTATTGATGCAGTTCGATGTCTGCGGCTTCGCAGACGTTTAACCATTCTGTCATTGCACGAGCCAGTTGCCGACGGCTAGCATAATGGCTGAGTTGCTGTTTGATGGGTAAGTCGCTAAGAGCATTTAATGCATTGTTAAGGTTTAACAATAGCTTGCCATAAATTATTGGCAGCATATTTTGATGCAAGTCGCAGCCAAAACCCTGTTTAATCATTGCTGCCTGAATTGCCTGTGTGTGATGGTTTGTTTGTAAGGTAAACACGCCTTCGGTACCTTTATGAAAACGGCTATTGGGCTGTTGTAACACATTAAAGGGGGTGATGCCCTGGAGCAGATTACAGTGGCTTAGAGACTGGTTAATGCTGTCGAAGCTGCCGAGGCCATTTTGCATAAAAATAATACTGCTGTCGCTGTGCGTTATCGCGATTAATGACTTGGCGATACTGCTAACCTGGTGGCACTTTAAGGTGACGAAAATTACATCAAATGGTATGTCAATTGGCGCCTGATCGATATCAGTGATAATGGCTGGTGGCATGACGGTTTGTAAAAAGCCTTGGTAGTCACTTAAGGTAATACCGTTATTGGCGATAATGTTTTTTTTCATCGTCGGCCTGCAAATGAGGCTAACATCAAAACCAGACAAACACAGCTGGCCGGCTAAATAGCAGCCAGTAGAACCCGCGCCATAAATTGCAATTCTCATTGGATTATGTCTCTTTTTTTATTATTAGTAAGCTAAGCTTTCAATCCAACCCCCGAGGCTGTGATGACTTGTAACATATCAGCATTTTTAGCCGTGTAGAAATTTAAAAATAATAACAGAACTACAATGAACCATAATCACCTTGCAGCGCTGAGATTTAGTGTTATCGCCATGTCAATTCACGCAGATGCCGCCGATATTAAAAGCAAATGGACGATGATGAATTTAAAGAAGTTATGATACGGCCCATGTATTAGGCCGCAAGGTTGTCAGCCATGCCCATGCTGCCCAAGGCATTAATTTGCCTTTTGTGATGTAGGCCGGGGTTATATATAAACGCTAGTGCTAACTTGTTGCGGCACAATGATGGTTCAAATAGCCACAATGCCGCAGTTTTATTTTTTTAATAATTAAAAATCAATTAGTTATTTAACAAGGGAATAATCTATTTGATTTTTGGCGCTAGTGTTCGCATAATAGCCAATTGTGTTTATACAGTACTCTTCACTATAAACCTGTAGAAGGTTCTTCCACTTCAAGGCGTCAATAATGAATTCATACGGATGTTGATTGTAGCTAAGGAATGCTCATGTCGATTGATACTCTCGCGTTATTAGTTTTTATCTTATTGGCTTTGATCGCTTTATTGCTGTTTGCTAATTTGAAAGAGTATCGACAAGAAAAAACACAAAAACACCTTATCAATTCTTATGAGCAAATCCTCGATCACGTTGGCGCTTATATTTATGTCAAAGATACCGATTGCCGCTATGTATATTGTAACCAACTCACTTTAGATTATTTTGGCGTTAGCCTTGAACAATTAAAAGGGACGTCAGACAGTGATTATTTGCCTCCTGAAGTGGTGGATGTTTTGCAACATAATGACCATAAGGTGTTAACGCTTCAGCGTAAAGTATCTGGTGATTTTGTCATAGAGGGTGAAAACGAGACCAATGTTTACCATGAAGTTAAGCAGCCTCTATATGATAAAAAAGGTCAGCTCATGGGGTTAATTGGCATTTCTACCGTTATCACCGAAGAATATAATCTACGTGTCAAACTGGAACATCTCGCCAATAGCGATCCATTAACAGGGCTTTATAATCGTCGTTCGTTTAATGCATTCTGTGACCATGAGTTTGCTCGGGCAATGCGCTATGTTGAATCGCTGTCATTTATGATTATCGACATTGATTTTTTTAAGAATGTTAATGATACCTTCGGCCACTTAGTGGGCGACGAGGTGATTAAGCGGGTGGCTGATATATGCAATGAACATGCGCGTGAGTCGGATATATTGGCTCGAATTGGCGGTGAAGAATTTGCCATTATATTACCCAATACTAATATTGATTCTGCTTATGAACTGGCTGAGCGTTTACGAAAAGCTCAGCAACAATACGATCAACAGCAAGCGCCTTGTATTACCATCAGCATAGGTATTTCAACCTTAGACTCACAAGACAATACTTTTATCGATATGTTTAAGCGTGCAGATAAAGCGTTATATTCGTCAAAAAATATCGGCCGTAATAGTGTTAATGTAGCCTAATTGCATGTGATTATTGATCATTTCAGTATGATGGCTAAGCCGATTTAATCGCATCAGCCAATGCGGCGGCATCACGCAACTAACAATAGATCTTAAAAATTGTTAATTTAAGTTGCACACAATTAGTTATCGTGATTATCATATGTCTCAAGCAACGCACATTTACTGTCAATTTGAGTGCTTAAGTCAGTTAGAACTCAATATGCTTAGACAGTTTTAGTCTAAATTGATCCAGACGTTGTTTTAGATCGCTCAGTTCAGCAAGGTCGATACCGCATTGCTCAACAATACATTCGTGGATCTGCTGGGCCCGAGGTTGGAGAAGATAACCTTTTTCGGTTAATTGCATGCATAGCACTCGCTCGTCTTTAGGCTCGCGAATACGCTTAAGCAGTCCATCGGTTTCAAGGCGTTTGATGACTGGAGTTAATGCACCCGATTGTTGCCCAAGTTTGCTGGCTAAGGTTTTTAAACTTAAACCATCTTGCTCCCAAAGCACTAGCATTACTAAATATTGAGTGTAGGTGAGCCCAATAGAGTCAAGTAAAGGTTTATAGAGCTGCACGATTGCCAATGACGTCGAATAGACAGCAAAACAGAACTGATTCTCAAGTAGCATGGGTTTGTTTTTATTCATATCAGTGCTTAGCTCGCAAAATGGTTGGTGGTATTTAGGCTGATCAATTTAAGTAAAAGAAACGTATTAGTCGACCTTGGTTGTATATGGTATCAGTGTTTAGCTGATATGTATTACAGGTATGAATAGCTTTTAACATTTGCTAATCACTTAGGTCATATTGTCTTCTCGTGCACCATCTGATGGTGCCTATGTCATTTAAAGGATACAAGATGAACACTCAAAACCGTCGTATTGTTCTTGCCAGCCGCCCCCAAGGTGAGCCAGTTGCTCATAATTTCCGTTTAGAAACCGTTAACAAACCAGTGCCTGGCGAAGGTGAAGTCTTATTGCGTGCGGTGTATTTATCACTTGATCCTTACATGCGTGGCCGTATGAATGATGCCAAATCATATGCCGAGCCGGTTGCTATTGATGATGTCATGGTTGGCGCCGCGGTATCACAAGTGGAAGTGTCTAATCATCCTGATTATAAAGTGGGTGAGTGGGTATTATCATTTGGTGGTTGGCAAGATTACTTAGTGTCTAACGGCGAAGGCTTAATGACATTAGGTGACAATCCTACTCATCCTTCTTATGCTCTAGGCATTATGGGAATGCCCGGTTTTACTGCGTACATGGGGTTATTAGACATTGGCGCGCCCAAAGCGGGTGAAACTGTTGTGGTTGCCGCGGCCACTGGTCCTGTTGGTGCAACAGTTGGTCAAATTGCTAAATTAAAAGGTTGCCGCGTTGTAGGTATTGCTGGTGGCGCTGAAAAATGTCGCCATGCCAAAGAAGTACTCGGTTTTGACGAGTGTATTGACCATAAAGCGCCTGACTTTGCACAGCAATTGGCAACACATTGCCATGATGGCATAGATGTGTATTTTGAAAATGTTGGCGGCAAAGTATTTGATGCTGTGATGCCGTTACTCAATACCAGTGCTAGGGTGCCAGTCTGTGGCTTAATTTCTCAGTATAACGCGACGTCGTTACCTGATGGTCCCGATCGTTTGTCATTATTAATGGGCACTTTGCTGGTTAAGCGCATTAAGATGCAAGGTTTTATTATTTTTGACGATTATGGCGATCGTTACCCAGAATTTGCCCAAGATATGGGCCAATGGTTGGCACAAGGCAAGATTCAGTATCGTGAACAAATTGTCGAGGGTCTTGAAAATATGGCCTCAGCCTTTATTGGGCTTTTAAAAGGCGAAAATTTCGGCAAGATTGTCATTAAAGTAAACAATCCTCTGTAATCTGAGTGATTACGAATAAATTTACACTATTTAAGGAATAACAATGAAAGTATTAATGGTATTGACCTCTCACGACACACTAGGCGACACAGGTGAGAAAACCGGTTTTTGGTTAGAAGAACTCGCTGCGCCTTATTACGCATTTACAGATAAGGGTGTTGAAGTGGTACTGACTTCACCTAAGGGTGGCAAGCCACCATTAGACCCAAAAAGTGATCAAGCTGATTTTCAAACCGATTCAACTCGTCGTTTCGCTACTGACGAAAAAGCTCAGGCACTGTTAGCCAATACTCATACATTGGCATCAATTGACGTAGCAGAATATGACGCAGTATTTTATCCTGGTGGCCATGGTCCATTGTGGGATTTAGCGAACGACAAAGATTCTATTGCGTTAATTGAGCAATGCTACAAAACAGAAAAGCTTTTAGGTTTGGTATGTCACGCTCCTGCAGCGCTTAAATACCCTAAAAAGCCAGACGGAACGCCACTTGTTGCCGGTAAAAATGTTACCGGTTTTACTAATGGCGAAGAAGAAGCGGTACAGTTAACCAACGTAGTGCCATTTTTAGTTGAAGACATGCTGCAGGAAAATGGTGCAACCTACTCTAAGGGTGACGATTGGCACCCATATGCCGTGGTTGATGGTAAGTTAGTCACAGGTCAAAACCCTGCATCATCAGAGTTAGTGGCTGAAAAAATGTTAGCGTTATTAAGCTAATCAGCTGCTTGGTTGAGTTGTTATACTTAACCTTAACTCGAGATTACAAATAAGTAGATTGATAAAAGTAAACCCAGTGAGTTGTTCATTAGGTTTACTTTTCATCACCAACATTACAAGGACGGCTTAATGATTAAATTACATCACTTAAATAAATCACGCTCAAAACGTATAATTTGGTTGTTAGAAGAATTGGGCGTGGACTATGAGCTGGTTGCTTATCAGCGTGATGCAAGCACATTTTTAGCGCCAGAGTCGTTAAAAGCAGTTCATCCTTTGGGTAAATCTCCAGTATTAGAGGCCAGCGGTTACACTATTGCTGAGTCTGGTGCGATTACTGAGTATTTAATTCAAACCTACGGTGCAGATAAGCTGATGCCGACACCCGGTTCTGCAGATTACATTGATTATTTACAATGGATGCATTTTGCTGAAAGTTCTGCTGCATTGCCATTATTATTGAAGATCTTTGTTAAAATGGATGGGGCTGAAACTCGCTTTATCGGTGGATATGCCGATGCTGAAACCGCAAAAGTTATCAGTTACTTTAATGACCGTTTGCAAGGTAAGTCATATTTAGTTGGCAACAGTCTTAGCGGCGCAGATATTATGATGTCGTTTATTGCGGAGCTTGTTGGCCAAAATGGCGAGTTTGAAAAATATCCAAATATTGCAAAGTATTATCAGCAATTAATGAGCCATGCATCATTTAAAAAAGCGATGCAAATCGAAGCTGAACACGATCGTTAATCATTAATGCGTATCCATTTAAAAGACGAACTCAGTTCGTCTTTTTTATTGCTGCAGCGGTTATTTTCATTCAGTTACCCCTAGATTATTGATTATGCTTTTACCATCGGCAGGCCAATGTTTAACAGGCCATACAGTTGGTTTTTGGTTAAAGATTGTTCGCTGTCATACTAAGGTGTTACTATAACAAGGGTTTTATTGCGTGCTACAAGGTTAGATTATGACAACTTTATCAAATGAGGAACTTGCTTATTTCAGTGATGTTTTTTCACCGGCAGATGACTGCACAGACAACGCTTTATCGAAACATTCGTTAAGTGTCGCAACTGAAGTACCCCAAGTGCTTGCGCATATTTTGGGAAATGCCAAACTCACTTTGCTCGCTGAAATAAGCTACTATCGCTTATGGTTTCCATTGACCTTAACAATAGATGATCTTGGACAATTCTCTCCAGAATTGGGGATCCCAGAAGTGATTGATATGCGAGGCGGAGAACGTAGTTGGCGACTGGATGATGTTAAAAATATCAAGGTGATTGATCATGACACTGAGAAATACGTTGAAGTGTTATCCCTGTCTAGCTCGGGTATGACCATTAAGGTGCCGCAAGAACTTAACACTAAAATGCCCCGTTTAACCCAATTGATTTTACCTAATGGTGTTCATCTAGATATGTTGTTTGAACCTGTCAGGACTGAAAATGGGGTGATGGCGGCAAAGATTAGTGCAGAAGGTGAGTCGCGTGAAATATTGCGCCAATTTTTATTTAGCGAACATAAAGCTAAGTATGCACACCTTTATAAAAATATTAACTACTAACGATAAAATCCTTAGCTAACATAACTTTAACCGCATCGATAAAGTCATTGTCATTTTTGGCCTGAATTAATTGGCACAACTCATCACCTACACTGGTAAAGCGATAATAGGTAAATAATAAGTGCTGATCTTTAGGCTTTAGAGTCAAGGTAGTATTAGACATTGCTAACTGAATGTTTTCATTGCTGCTTAGTAACCCTGTTTCAAACTCGCTTTTATGCAAAATCCCCGCATCGACTAGGGTTAAAATACTCGAATAAGGTAAGCCAAATTGCGACAGGCCAAAGTTTGTTTGAGTGTGCTTGCGAAAATATTGTTTTATCCCGCCGTTAATACGATAACTGCTAAGTAATTTAAACCTAGGCTCAGTGTTGATTTTAACTGACATGCCTAAGGCTTTTTCAAATATCTGTGCTTCTCGAAAGGTTAACTGTGTTAACAGTGCCAAGGTGCGAAGGCTAAAGTTGCCTGGATTGACGATTTCGCTGGCTAAGATTCTGGCCCATAAATCTTGCATTTTTCGATTATGGATCTGTTCTGCCATCTTAAAAAATTGATAACGCCAATCAGGATCTAACTCCACTCCAGTCACATCCGATGGCGTATAGTTAAGTGCTAATGCAAAAATGCTCTCAAGATTAGTTTGATGTTGGCTAAGTTGTTTGCGTTGACGGTATTGCGCCCGTTCTGCAACGGATGCGGTAGACGGACGATAATCGTCTTCACTGGCTAAACCGATAATGCGTCCGAGCAATAAGGTTTTTTTGCGCGCAGACACTTGAGTGTTGTCATCTTGTATCTCAGTTACATCAATATCAGCCATCACTCATCCTCTCAGTGCTTTGCGTTTGCGCCAGGTATTTTTGGGTATGACATTTATGTTGAATCGTTTAGTTTTTTGTAGTCAACGGAGACCATAAGGCTTCTTTACCCGGCACCGGATGGCGCGGCACATTGAATGCTAATGCGAGCGAGCATAGGGCAAACCCAGTACCAATAAAGAATACTGCTTTAGGCGAGCTTAACCACAATATACCTAATAACGCTGGAATAATCACCGCGGCAATATGGTTAATGGTAAAGCTTACCGACATGGTTGAGGCAATATCTTGTTTATCGGCAATTTTTTGAAAATAGGTTTTCATTGCAATTGCCATGGCGAAAAGCAGGTGATCGATTACATATAAACCCGCAGCAATATTGGCATCGCTGACATAAGCGTAGCTGCTGAAAATAAGCACTAAGCCAAGGTATTCAATAATTAACGCCTTACGTTCCCCTATGCGACCAATAAAGCGGCCAATCTTTGGGGCAAACAATAAATTCACTAGGTAATTAATCAGAAACAAGGCGGTGATTTCAGACACCGAATAGCCAAATTTCTCAACCATCATAAAGCCGGCGAACACCATAAAAATTTGTCTGCGTGCACCAGAAAAAAACGTCAGTAAATAATACAGCCAGTAGCGTTTTCGCATGATTAGATGCTTGTGCTGAATGGAGCCAATGGCAAAACGTGGAAAGTATACCGCCATCATAAACACCATGAGCAAGCCACAACCACCAATGATGCTGTACATCCAGATATAGTCAAGTTTAAGCCAACTCATGATCAGCCAAATTGATCCGTAACCGACGAGCGCCGCAGCGGATCGCCATGCTAACGCTTTTCCCATAAATCCCGGGGCATCGGCTTTATCAACCCACTGTAATGTCAGCGATTGATTGATGGTTTCAAAATAATGAAAACCTATCGACATCAATACCGTTGTTAAATACAGACCAATCACGTCGGGAAACCAGCCGGTAATGCCCACGCCAATACACAACAAGGCCAAAGATGATAATGCAAAGGTTTGTTCTTTGATCATCAGTAATACAAATACCGCGGTAAAGGCTAAAAATCCTGGTATTTCTCTTAGGCTCTGCAATAAGCCAATTTCGGCGCCGGTGAATGCGGCGCGTTCAATCACAAAATTATTGAGTAATGCCTGCCAAACTGCGAATACCATCGACATAACAAAGGTCATCCACAGCAGGAGGTGTTGTGGGTTTGTTCGTTGGATCGAAATGGGGGCAGCATGTGTAAGTGATGTGTCTGACATGGTTGAAACTCTTATCCCTAAGCTTATCCATCTATAGTGACATAAAATAGTTTTCTAAGTGAACTGTATTTTGCCTGCAATTTGGGGTTATCAGTCCATGATTCATTTGCCATGATAAATCTGACACAAGCTTGGTTATTTGGGGTTTTCTGGTCGATGATTTTCTGCGAAGTACTTCACATTGCATTGAGGCAGTGCATATTAGGTGAATTGCTTATCATGATGACGTGATCTGTTTCATGTAAATTCTGTCATCGGTGGTCTAAGATACTGTATTACTTTAAATGATTTCTATAAGAGGTCAGCATGAGTCAGATTTTACTGATCCATTCTAGTGTGCATGGTTACACTCAACAAATATGTGAGTATTTACAACGTCAACTCGCTAGCCAAGATCAGCAGGTGACGGTAGCCCCTTTGGATGACGCTCCCGATTTAGCCTTGTTTGATAAAGTGTATATTGGTGCCAGTATTCGTCATGGCAAACATCGTCCGGCGTTGTACCAATTTATTGAAACCCATCGAGCGGAATTAGAAAGTAAACCCAGTGGTTTTTTTTCAGTGAGTTTAGTGGCGCGTAAACCCCACAAAAATACGCCGCAAACCAACAATTATATGCAACAGTTTTTAAGTCAAAGTGCATGGCAACCTAAGTTGCTGCAGGTATTTGGTGGTAATTTAGATTACCAAGGTTACAACGCATTAGATCGAAATATTATTCGCTTTATAATGTGGCTAACCAAAGGTCCTACCGACCCCAACACTAAGGTAGAATTTACTGATTGGCAAAAAGTGGATCAATTCGCGCAGCAGATCATTAAGGAATAATGGATGAAGCGAGCGACAAGGCTATCGCAATTATTCGATTCTATCGCGACTAAACTGCATGTGATAACCGGCGGATTAAGCGTATTACTTATTGCTACTAGTCCTTGGATATTAATCGGGCGTCGTTTAGCCCCTAATAGCAGCGGGTGGAATCACTGGCATGTTTATGGCGGCCTGTGTTGTGCTTTATTAGCGGTGGCGCTGAGCTTTCATGTTTGTCGTCAGGGTCAATGGCGGCAGTTTTTTCCTTGGCTTGTTGGCGAATGGCGTCAGTGCTGGCAAGACATAAGCGGTTTGGCTCAAGGCCAGTTGCCTCATTCTGGTGGCAAAGGCTTATTGAGCGTGATTGCTGGCATAGGTTTATTATTATTGTTGTTGGTGTCTGTGACAGGTGTTGGCTGGTGGTTGACCCAAGGTGGTGAGTACGCCCTGAGTTTACGTTATTATCACAGTTTGTTTGCCGACTGCTTTGTGGCGGTATTACTGCTGCATGCATTACTTGGACTACTGCATTTACGTGACTTTTTTGATTAGGTTTTCAGTCTGAGTTTGGCACTGTGAGTTTAGTGAGTAAATAAAATGGCTATCAATTGATAGCCATTTTTATTGCAAGTGTTAGGTCTAATCTGTATTTCGACTAAGGATTAGCAGTAAGTTTTTATTTCGATAGAGCTAAAAAATTCATTAATTCAATTAGTTGGTCTAAGCTATTCATCTCATTCATATTAATAGCGTATTTATCATTAACGATAAAGGTGGGGACGCTATTCACTTTATATAGTGCTTGTTGCTGGCGCCACAAGGCTAATTGTTTCTCGGTATTACTGCTGTCGGCGATGTTGTCATAGGTTGCGGCATCGATGCCAAATTGGCTGAAGACTTTTCGAATGTCTTCACGGCTATTGATTTGTGATTGATGCTGGTGACCTTGAGCATTGTGATCATGGCCATTAGCACCTGCATCGCCTTGAATAGCGCTAAACATTGCATGGTTAAGTTTGTCTGCTTGACCAACCTGGTGAATAACAGCCAGTGAACGCATTACTTCAGTGCCTAAGTCACTGTTCATAAAGTCTACATGCTTAGTGTCAAAGCTGATCTGTTTATCTAATCCCGCTTTAATTTCAGGAAGATACTGAGTTTCCATGTTGAAGCAGTTATGGCAGTAAAATGAAAAAAACTCAGTAATTTTAGGTGAACTGGTCACCATGTTATTCGATATTTGAGTGTAATGTTTACCGGCAATAAACGGTGTGGCGAGTGTGCTAAATGAGGCTGTTATTAGCATCAGTGTAATGGCAAAATATTTAATCATGTAAACCTCAAATCAATGTGGATGGCAAGTCATCGCGAGCAATAGACTTATCTGCTTTAGTTAAATAGGGTAAGTTTTTAAGCTGAATTATGACTTAAATCATCACTTAAAAAGGCGCTAATTTCGTGACCGATGCGTGCTTTATGAGGTTAACTGCGGATATTGAAGTGAGCCAATTGAATCATGTGGCGAGATGATGTGATGAGGTGGCAATAAAAGATGTGTTTCTGCTGCAGGTATTATTCCGCTCTGTTGATGTTATTGAGTGCTGTAAGCGTTGGCGATTAACAGTCAATGCGCCGCTCAACATGTTAATGTGGACTCGTTATACACAGTACTATGAGTGATAGGGACAGATACTATGAATGATAGGGACAAATACTGTCGACGTTGTCGTTATGCTAATGGTTTATACAAAGGTGCAGTTAAGCCATTAGCTGGTAATTATGTTTGCAGACTAGAGTGACTCTTTTAGAGTTTGCCATGCTTCGCACACTTCACGGAAACGTTCAGCATTGCCTTGATCGCGGTCTGGATGCCATTTAAGCGCCAGCTTACGCCATTGTTTACGGATGTCTCTATCGGTAGCAGTTTCATCCAGTTCAAACACTTTTAAGGCTTGGCCCACATGCATTAACTTGATATTAACGCCAATATACTCTTTATAAGTTGACCAGAACGACTCGAGCATTTCTCGCACTACGTTAACGCTGGCATCGTAATTAGCCCAGTCGAGATAGTAATCGCGTAATGCACCATCGCGAATATGTTGGACATCTGCACTGGCCGGAATAATCCTAAATATTTGGATTTCCATTGCCTTAACTTGTAACCACTGTTTGGGCATTAATATATCTTGTAATTCATACAAGGCATTCATCAATAAAAAGTTACGTTTAAAAAGATCTTTTTCCGGTAACGGATCAAGGTTGTGCATTAGCCCTTTGGCTTGCAACTCGCTGGCTAAATGATGCACTTTCCAACTTTGATTAGTTGACTGCAATAAACTCAGCACAGGCCATATAAGCGGATTATCACTTTTATTTGCATTGATTTGATTGCTTTTATTTGTATCGTCCCATTCAGGAGCATGGGCCGAGTGTAAGGTTTTATTGAGTAACATGGTGGTGTATTCATCCTGAATTGGCGATAAATTCTACTTATCATGAAACCACACTATGCCATAGCCGTTGTTAATCACAAGTAGATTTATACTCGCAGAGATGTCGATTTGAGCCTACATATGCAGCTTTATTTGGCGATCTGGACCTCGACCTGAATGTAATGCTTAAGGGCTTGGTAATCTGGCGCCGAGCAAATGATTCAATCAAGCGAGGATGGACAGCATCAGCTGGCTGATTACAGGGGATTGCGATTTCATTAAGCGGTTAAATTTTTTATTTACCTTGATCAATTAATTACTATTCTTACAGGCAAGAAAGCTTTATTTGGTATAAAATTCCCCGCAATAAAATAATCGGGGGCTTAACCAATGACAGATAAACACTTTATTAGTGCGCAACAACTACTGGAAGATTCATTTAGACTCGCTGCACAAGTGTATGACAGTGGCTTTCGACCACAGTTTATTGTGGGTATTTGGCGCGGCGGTGCTCCAATCGGTATTGCAGTACAAGAATATTTCGATTTTAAGAAAGTTGAAACTGACCACATCGCGGTGAGAACCTCTTCTTATTATGGCATTGGAACCGATAAGCAAGATAAAAATATTAAAGTACATGGTCTGCATTATATTATTGAAAACGCTAACGCCAGTGATGGTTTGTTGATTGTTGATGACGTCTTTGACTCAGGGCGCAGCATTGATGCGCTTATTGGTAAGTTAAGAAAGTTTATGCGCTTGAACATGCCAACGGATATCCGTATTGCCTGCCCTTACTACAAACCGAAAAACACTAAAGTGGACCTAAAACCAGAATATTTCATTCATTCATCTGAAGATTGGTTAGTGTTCCCACATGAAGTGTCTGGTTTAAACCCACAAGAAATTGCTGAAGGCAAAGCTGACTTTAAAAACATCCAAGAGCTGTTTTTATAAGCGTAATGCAGCACAGCTTATCGCGGTTATTAGCAACGAATTTACTTAGAACTTTGGGTAAAGTTTGCTAAAATACAAGCACTATGCGAGTGCGCCAACATACTTATGTCAATGCGATAATATTAGTATGTTGGCGCACTTTTTTATCCGAATTGATGCGAAATATAGTTAACATTATGGTTTCTGTAGAATTGTTCACCCCAGAGGCTCCTGTAAAGCGCCAGTTAGAACTCTTAGCCCCCGCTAAAAATGCCGATTATGGCATTGAAGCTATTCGTCATGGTGCTGATGCGGTTTATATTGGTGGCCCAGCGTTTGGTGCCCGTCACAATGCTGGCAACAGTATTGAAGACATTGCTCGCTTAGCAGAATTTGCTCATCGTTATCATGCCCAGGTGTTTGTGGCCTTAAACACTATTTTAATGGATGACGAACTTGATAAAGCCCAAAAGCTAATTTGGCAGCTTTATGAAGCGGGCGTCGATGCCTTGATTGTGCAAGACATGGGGGTGTTACAATTTGATCTTCCGCCTATTGCGTTACATGCCAGCACCCAAACCGATAACCGCAGCCCAGAAAAAACGGTATTTTTTGAGCAAGTTGGTTTTTCTCAGGTGGTGTTAGCCCGCGAGCTGAATATTCCCCAAATTCGTGATATCGCAGCCAGCACAAAAATGAAGTTAGAGTTCTTTATTCATGGCGCTCTGTGCGTCAGCTACAGTGGTTTGTGTAATTTAAGTCACGCTTACTCTAATCGAAGTGCTAATCGCGGTGAATGTTCACAAATGTGTCGATTACCCTGTAATTTGACCACGCGTGAAGGCGAGGTCTTAGCCGAAAATAAGCACTTATTGTCATTAAAAGATAATAATCAAACGGATAATTTAGAGGCATTAATTGATGCGGGTATTAGCTCGTTTAAAATTGAAGGCCGTTTAAAAGATATTACTTACCTTAAGAATGTTACCGCACATTATCGCCAGCAGCTTGATGCAATTATTGCCAAGCGTGCCGATCTTGAATCTATCTCTCATGGTCGTTGCGAATTTAATTTTACTCCCGATCCTGATAAAAGCTTTAACCGCGGTAAAACCGATTATTTTGTTAATGAACGGACCGAGGCGATTGAGCATTTTAGTTCGCCTAAGTTTATTGGTGAAAAAGTGGGCCGAATTACTCATGTCGGTAAAGACTTTATTAAAATCGATACCAGTGAAAGTGGTAAAGACATTCACTTTAACAATGGTGATGGTCTGTGTTTCTTTGTTGAGCATTATGAAACTCAGCGTTTGTCTGACGATAAACTCTCTGGTGTACGCATCAACCGCGCAGAGGGCAACACCTTATATTTAACTGAAGTGCCCAAAGATCTTAAAATTGGGGTGATGATGTTCCGAAACTTTGATCATAAGTTCGAAGCTATCCTCAACAAAGATTCAGCTAGCCGTAAAATTGCTGTCGATATGCAATTCTTTGATACTGATGACGGCGTAGGCTTAACGATTACCGATGTGCATAATATTAGTGCCACCGTCACTTTAGTGTGCGACAAAGCTCCTGCTAATGATCAGGCTAAAACCGCTGAAAATTTGAAAAAACAACTTAGTAAACTTGGCAGTAGCGACTTTGTGCTGAATAAGATTAATTTGCTGACACAAACCATGTGGTTTTTACCTGCCTCTGTGGTCAATGAGTTACGCCGCGATGCTGTAAGTGCATTAATGGCGGCAAGGGTTGCCAGTTACCAACGACCTGAGCGTTGGGTGCATGATAAAACGGCGCGTTTTCCACAAAAAGCATTGAGCTTTTTATCCAATGTGGCCAACGAAAAAGCCAAATCGTTTTATCATCAACATGGGGTGATTCAAATTGAAGACACCTATGAAAAAAATAATGTGTTACATGATGCGCCGTTAATGGTGACCAAACATTGTCTCCGCTACAGCTTTAATTTATGCCCGAAAGAAGTTGAAGGTATTAAAGCTGATCCGATGTTTTTAGATGTTGGCAAAGATAAATTGAAGTTAGTATTCGACTGCCATAAATGCGAAATGATGATTGTTGGCTCCAACCAATTAGTCAAACAATAATGGTGTAGCAGCAATATTTTATTCATCATTGCTTTTCCAGTGGCAATATTCTCCTTGTCACTGGATAAGTTTTTTGAATAAGCTGAAAAAACAGCCATTAAATAGCTGCCCAAACTCGTGCGTTTCGAGTACACTGCGCGGCTGAAATTTCACGGGTTTAAGCCTGTGATACCTTAAGTTAGGAAAGAATAGATTATGAGCGATAGCAAAAAGTATGCTTTACGTGTTATTCAAATTGAAAACACGTGGAAAACTGAAATTACTCGTCGTATGACAGCGACTAAAACCATAGTATCAAAAAGCCAAGATGGTTTTGCCACAGAAGCTGAAGCCATTGCATGGGGCGAGCAATCACTGCAAGGTTTTTTAGCTAAGCAAGCTGATCGTAACAAGCGTAAAACTGAGAAACACCTTAAAGCTAAAAGCGTAGCCGCGGCCATTGCTGCTGAATCAGCTATCGACGAAGAAGAACTTTTCGACGCCGAAGATGATGCTGAAGATGACGAAACGTTTAATTAATATGTTATCCAAGATGTAAATGTTATAGATAAGTTTCAATTTTTGTATGTTCAGGATAGGATATGCTCAATTAGAATGGTTTCGATCAACTTATCTTTATCTTGACCAAATAAGGATTCATTTGGATGAACAAGATTGCTGCAATTATTGGCTGCTCGGGGTGCTTAGGGATATTGTTCCTGTTCCCGAGTAGTGCATCTGCTACCTCTCAAATCCCCATGACATTTGGTGAAGTTGGTCATTCATCAGCTACTGCTGTGATGTCTGATGATGTTCAGCAACTGACAAAGCTGTCTGCGAAGTTTGGTTTTTTACCACCATTGGATTGGAAGCTTGCCTTTAATGAAAAACGTGGTGATATGACCATGGCTGAGTTTGTTCCTAGTGATGAGTCGTTAAATAATTGGTCTCGTTTAGTCTGTATGCAAGGCTTTAAGGGCTTAGCCGATGACGTTGAACCAGAACAATTTTTAAATTCAATGGCTGACACTTATCGACAACATTGCCAAGGGCAGGTTATTTATCAACAGCTCGGCAGTTCTAAGGTGGATGGCCTCGAGGCTGTGCATGGTTTATTAGGTTGTACCAGTATGCCTAATATTCATAGCGCTTCAGCTGTGATTGAAACGTCTTTTATATCCCCTTTACAAGGTGAAATGGGCTATTTTACGGTAATAAGTGACGACGATGATGTCTATCTTATTCATAAATCTATTCGTACCGACATATTTACTCCTGATACCGCACCTATCACTATCGATAATTATCGTCAGTTCATGACCCAGCCCTAATCATTTTTTCTCGGTGTTGAACATTAACCCGAAGATGTCATTTACACTTATTTGTATCCAAGTTTCAACTTTACATATTGATGTTTACGAATGTAAATGTGTGCTCACCAGCTCCCTTAGCCTTTAAGACCATCGCAATCTATGAGTTTATTTATCATTAAGTTGAATTATCTGTGAGATTACCTTTTGTCAGTATGAAGTACACCTTAGGATCCGTTATAATCGCCGCGTTATTATTTTGCTGCGCAAACGGTTACGTTTAGCACGCAGTGACTTAATACAAGCTTGTCATAACCAAAGACATATTTTTTAATGTTGAGCTGAGCCTCATGTTATTTTAATCGCTCACCTAAAGGCTAAGTCAGCGTTGAGGTGAGTGAGTCAATCTTTATGGTGCTTGCCGTGGGTCAATATCCCACAGCAGGATAATCGGGAAACCAGTGCAAGTCTGGTACTGCCCCCGCAACGGTGATTGGTGAGAGTCAGGTGCGCAACTCGATTGCGTTAATCATCTAGACTCGCGTGTGCTATGCCATTGAGGTCTTAGCACCACAGCCTTAGTCCGGAGACCGGCCTTAAAGGTGATTTCGATGATTTCGGTGGGCAGATCTCGAAATGTAATATAATACCGCTTGTTGGCATACGCTAAGAATTGATCTGTAGATTTGCCAACAGTCGTCATCTATATTGCGGCACTTTTGCCCCATTTTTCCTTTCAGGAGTTAAAGGTAAATGGGTACTAAACCAACAAAAATTGCATTGCTATTAAGTGCATTCTTCAGTGTAGTCAGTGTGAATGCTATGGCAGCAGACTCAGCGGCTTCATCTTCTTCATCTTCAGCAATCAGCATGGATGAAACCCTAGTGGTTATTGGTCGTAATGCTGCTAAGCCATTAAATATTGCTGCCAACGTCAATGTGATTGATGCTGCTGACATTCAAATGAGCGGCGCGACTAACTTAACCGATTTATTACGTGGACAATCTGGTATTCAGGTGTCGGATAATAATTCGGGAACAGTATTTTCTATGCGCGGATTTTCAGCTTCGCAAGCGGCGAATAACACCCTGATTTTAGTCGATGGACGCAGACTGAATAACATTGATATTGCAGCACCGAGTATTGAATCTATTCCAATTAACTTAATTGAGCGAGTTGAGATTCTATCTGGTAGTGCAGGTGTGTTATATGGCGATCAAGCTGTTGGCGGCGTTATCAATATTATTACTAAAGCACCAACAGAAACCAGTGGTGGCATACAAATCAGCGGTGGCAGTTTTGACACTTATGAAGCTAAAGGTGATATTTCGGGTGCTATCAATGATGCATGGCGTTACTTTTTAGCGGCGAGTTATAACAAAAGTGATAATTACCGCGACAATAACGACAATGACACCAGTTCTATTTTAGGTCGCATTCAGTATCAAACTGACGTAGAAGACTTTTTTGTCGAAGTTAATTATTTTGATAATGATCGTCAAGTACCAGGTGCACTGACCTTAGCGCAATATCAAGCCAATCCTCGTCAAGTGGCTCCTTTTTCTGAGGGTGAATTCACTCATGAAATGACCACCGCATTACGCAGTGGCTATCAGTACCAGTTAAATAATATTTGGGCATTGAGTGCCGATTTAACCTATTCTGACACGTTAATCACCAGTCTGTTATATGGCAGTGAAGGGCGAATTGAGCGTGACTTATTAAGCTTTTCGCCTAAAGCGACCGCCAATTATCACTTAGATCATGGCGACTTGAATTTGGTCACCGGCATTGATGTGAGTACAGGTGAAGCAGATTTTGATACGGCTTCTATTCAACGCAATAATAAACAGACTCAACGTAGTGCTTATGTTCAAGCATCAGTGCCTATTACCAAGACATTATCTTATGTAGTAGGTGGCCGTTACTCGGAAGTGACTGACGATTTGTATGATCAGTTACTTTATCCAAACCGTATTGAAATTGATAATGACGCCCATGCACTTGAGTTTGGTGTTAATTATCGTCCGAGCAGCGAACATCGTTTTTATGTTCGTGCTAATGATAACTTCCGCTTTGCCAAAGTCGATGAACAAGCTTATACACCGTTGACAACTCAGGGGTTAGATCCACAAACGGGTCGCTCTTATGAAGCGGGTTGGGATTATACCACTACCACTCAAACATTGAAGATCAATGCTTATCAACTTGAATTAGAAGATGAGATTGTTTACGAAGGTGGTCGTACCGATGGTCCTTATGGTGGCGGTGCTAACGTTAACGCTGATAAGTCGCGTCGTTTTGGTATAAGCACGGCTTATGATGTGCAGCTTTCAACGAATTGGTTATTAGGTGCGTCGTACGACTATATTGATGCAGAATTCACTCAAGGCGAGAACGACGGTAAAGCATTATCTTGGGTGGCCAAGCACTCTGGTAAAGCTTATATGAGTTACGATATATCTGCTCATTGGCAAGCGTTTGTTGAAGGTGTTTACACTGGCGAGCGTTACATGGAAGGCGACAACAGCAATACTGGCGATAAGTTAGACAGTTATGTATTAACCAACCTTGCGTTGAATTACAGCTATGTAGGGTGGAGTGCCAGTTTACGTATTGATAATTTACTTGATGAAGACTATGTCGGCACAGGGTATTACTCTGCTTATGGCAGTGGCTATTATTCAGGTACTGGTCGTTCAATTAGACTTACAGCGGGTTATCGTTTCTAGATAATTCGGTTGATCAAGTCTTAGTCACAACAGCCAGTAAATTATTACTTATGAAAGCCAGTAAACTATCGCTGGCTTTCGTTTTAATATACCGTTAAATTGATTAACAGTGTGTTAATTTTAAAAAGGTAATCGATAGATATGACGAGTCTTGAGCAACAAGTTTTTACTCAAGTTAAAGCTATTATTAGCAATGAAGAGCAAGTCATTGGTCGTCGTGGCATATTAATTCCATTAAAAAAAGCCCTGATTAACGAAGCTGATATTAGAATCGTAATCGACATAGTCTCTGCTGATCCGGCATTGGCTGCACACTTGTTATTGCGCAGTAATAGCGCCCATTCAGCTGGAATGATATCGACTAAAAGTCGCAGTGTTAAAGATTGCTTAATTCGTTTAGGCCAAGTGAATATCTATCGATATGCATTTTCATTTTATCTTAAAGAACGCCTTGATGAACTTTCTGAACCTTACAAAAAATTAGTTCAAGGTTATTGGGCCTTAAATGAAACGATTGCAGATGATTGTTTAGAACAGTTACGTGAGCAGATTGAAACCGGTGATAACATCAAAATTGATGCGGATGAAATGCAAACCTTAGCATTATTTAGTGTTTTTGGTCAGGTGATTGTATTAACGGCTTTTGCCTATTTAAATGCAGAGCTGTCTCGCCCCGTGTCACTAAAAGTATTAAAATCACTGATTGATAACCAGCAACAACAATTATCCCTTGATGCATTTGATGCATTAGGATTGGATGACGATTTACGCGAAGAATTTTTAATTGCCCATAACTTACGCCAAACACAAAACCCTGATTCTCCAGGACTTGTGCTTCGACGCGTGTTATCTAAAAGAGGTTTATTAATCAACCCGCTGTAAATTTATACCTTCACTTGCTACCAGCTCGAGCCACTGTTGGATTAAATTTGCATTAGTGGCATCGCGGCGATACGCGCCAAACAATGGACGTTTTAGTCCTTCTGCGCCTAATTTTACCGCCGTAAGACTCAGCCCCTGACTTTCTCGGATAGACCAAGTTGGTAGGGTGGCTACGCCGTCATTACAGGCAACTCGCTGCAATAACATTGAGGTCAAGTCGCATTGTTTTTGCTCACCAGGTTCAATACCCGCGGGCTCTAAAAAGTGTTTGTATATGTCTAAACGCGCGAGAGGCACTGGGTAACTGATTAAAGTTTGCTTTGCCAATTGAGCTGGCGTTACAAAGGCTTGTGCCGCTAATGCGTGATCACTGGCAACGACTAACTTTACTTCAAAATCAAATAGATGTTGATAAGCTACGCTATGTCCAGGTACTGGGTCAGAGGTGAGCACTATGTCTAAACTCCCTGTTTCCAGCGCATTGAGTGAATCAAATAAATGACGACTTGAAATATCAATTTGAGCTGCTGGCGCATATTGTTTAAATTGTTCAATAACCGGCATTAACCAACGAAAACAACTGTGGCATTCAATGCCGAGCTTAAGTTGGTGGCTTTCACCCTCTAAACCGCGCTTAAGATCAGATTCGGTTGCAATCACTTTCGGTAAGATTTCTTCCGCTAAATTCAGCAGACGTGAACCTTCGTGAGTAAACGTTAACGGTTTACTTTTACGAACAAAAATAGTTGAGTTAATCCGTGTTTCTAACTCTTTTATTTGATGAGAAAGCGCCGACTGGGTTACAAATCGTTTTTTAGCTGCACCCGCTAAACTGCCACTTTCCTTTAACGCCATCAAGGTGCGAAGGTGTCTAAGCTCTATCATTTTCTCTCCACATGAATCTTGCTCAACTAGCCGATGAAATCAATTCGATTGCTTGACAGCAGAGTAGCACAATAAACTTCTAGACGTCCAGACGCCTATGCGGGTTTTTCTGCATAAATGGCTATAAATTTTGCTTCAACGAAAAGGAAAGCAGCATGAAAATTTCAAGTTTAGGATTTCCCCGCATTGGACGTCAGCGTGAATTGAAGTTTGCACTTGAGCGTTATTGGCGCGCAGAAATCTCATTATTTGAACTGAAACAGGTCGCCAGTGAATTAAAAAAAACGCATTGGCAGTGGCAAGCAGATGCCGGCGTTGAGTTAGTTCCAGTAGGCGACTTTGCTTATTACGACCAAGTATTAACCCTAAGTGCCACCTTAAATGTGATCCCAGATCGCCACCGAGCTACTCAAGCCGATGGCAGTCAAGCGCCTATCGATATAGACACCTTATTTCGTGTTGCCCGTGGCCGATCGCAAACTGGCCAACATGCTTGTGCGGCAGAAATGACCAAGTTTTTTAACACTAACTATCATTATCAAGTGCCTGAATTAAGCGCTGATCAAAGCTTCGAGATTGCCTTTGAACAGTTGTTTGATGACGTCAGTGAAGCGCAGCAACTCGGTCATCAAGTAAAACCGGTATTGCTTGGCCCAGTGACGTATTTGTATTTATCGAAAAGCCTGACTGAGTTTAACAAGCTATCGTTATTACCGCAGCTACTGACGGTTTATCAGCAGATTTTGCAACGTTTTGCAGACCAAGGTGTGAGTTGGGTACAACTTGATGAGCCAGTATTAGCCGCAGACTTAACCGAGGAGTGGCAGCAAGCCATTCGCCACAGTTATCAATTTTTAGCGCAACAAAAGCCGGCATCATTGAAGATATTACTTGCCAGTTATTATGGCTCTATTGGCCATCATCAAGCATTGGTGAGTGCATTACCGGTTGATGGTTTGCATCTTGATTTAGTCACAGCATCACAACAAGTTGAGGCGTTTATCAAAGCGCTCGGCAGCCAACAAATTTTATCGGTTGGAGTAATTAATGGTCGCAACGTGTGGGCTGCCGATGTTGATGTTATTGCTGATCAGCTGGCAGAATTAGCGACCACGTTGGGCGATCGTTTGTGGATTGCACCTTCATGTTCATTGTTACATTGTCCGGTTGATGTTGACGTCGAGACGCAATTGATCAGTCCGTTACAGGGACAATTAGCATTTGCCAAACAGAAACTGTTTGAACTTAGTGACATTCAGCAGCTAATTAACGATCAAGATTCACAAAGCAGCCAAGTGATTATTGATCGTTGCCAGCAAAGGCGTTTAGCCAAAGCTGCTGCAGCTAATCAAGAGGTTGTTCAACGTGTGTTACAGCTTACTGCGAGTGATTTTGAACGTCATAGCCCTTTTGCTCGGCGTATTATTGCTCAGCAACAGAAGCTAGCACTGCCATTACTTCCCACAACCACCATAGGCTCATTTCCGCAAACGCCTGCGATTCGTGGTTTACGCAAACGCTGGCGTAAAGGCGAAATCAATGACACTGATTACCGATTACAGCTTGAGCAAGTCACTCAGGACACCATTTGTCGTCAACTTAAACTCGGTATTGACGTATTAGTGCACGGTGAAGCTGAACGAAATGACATGGTGGAGTATTTTGGTGAACAGCTCGACGGTGTTGGCTTTACTCAATTTGGTTGGGTGCAAAGTTATGGCTCTCGTTGTGTAAAACCACCGCTAATTTATGGTGATGTATCACGTCCTAAGCCGATGACGGTTGATTGGGCTACCTATGCGCAAAGTTTAACCGACAAGCCTGTCAAAGGCATGCTAACAGGCCCAGTGACCATCTTGCATTGGTCGTTTGCTCGAGAAGATATCCCTCGTCAAGATATTGCCAATCAACTTGCGTTAGCGGTGCGCGATGAAGTGATCGATTTAGAAAAAGCCGGCATTGGCATTATTCAAATTGACGAGCCAGCATTTCGTGAAGGTTTACCGATTAAGCAGAGCCAGTGGGCAGATTATTTAACTTGGGCAGTAGATGCCTTTAAGTTGTCGGCGGCTGGTGTAGACGATGCAACTCAAATCCATACTCACATGTGTTACAGCGAATTTAATGACACCATTAATGCCATAGCGGCTATGGATGCTGATGTGATCACCATTGAAACTTCGCGCTCACGGATGGAATTATTGAATGCGTTTGAAGATTTTTGTTACCCGAACGAAATTGGTCCTGGGGTGTATGACATTCACTCGCCCAATATTCCAACGGTAGCCGAAATGGTTGACCTTATTACTAAAGCTTCGCAGAAAGTGCCGGTGAAACAATTATGGGTTAACCCTGATTGTGGTTTAAAAACCCGTACTTGGGATGAAGTAGAGCCAGCGCTGCGCAATATGATTGCAGCGACTAAAGTGCTTCGACGCCAATGTTAATTAGCATGATGCTGCTCACAATGGGTCATTGTGCTCCACCAGCTGATCGCTGGAGTGCAGAACTCTGTGATTAACTTCTCAACCTTGTGATACTGGCTGATGGGGTATTCACTGCGGACTCATTGAGCCTATTTGCTGTGAACTGAGCCATTATTGACTACACTCAAAATACGTCTTTCAGTTAACAAAAGGAGCGATTATGAGTCACACTTATAAAGTCATTGAGCTAGTGGGTTCATCACCGATCAGTTCAGATGAGGCGATCAAAAATGCGATTGCAGAAGCCAATAAAAGTTTATTACATTTGCGCTGGTTTCAAGTTATCGAAACCCGTGGTCACTTGGAAGAAGGTTTAGTGGCTCACTGGCAAGTCACCGTTAAAGTGGGTTTTACCTTAGACCCTAATGCTTAGTTGTCGCATGTTGTTTATGCATCTCTGGGTAGACCCTTTTGGATTGATCTGATCACTCGTTGAGTTTTACGTGAAAGCGCCGACTGTGGCGCTTTTTGTATTTGTTGCACTAATGCCCATTCAATATGTTCAAGCACCATGCCATCTACTTCATCACTGTGTTTACGTTGCTCTAATGCACTAATAATGGCCGGATTAGCCGGAGCATTACCTAATGCTATCGCGATATTACGTAACCAACGTTTATGGCCAATTCGGCGAATCGCGCTGCCTTCTGTTTGGCTTAAAAATTGGCTTTCAGACCACGCAAATAGAGTCAGTAAATCGGGTTGAATAAGCGCACTGCGAGTATGAAAATCTGTCTCTTGGGTCAGTGGTGCTTTAGCATTAACTGGGCACACGAGTTGGCAATCATCACAGCCATAAATACGATTGCCGATGAGTGGACGAAACTCTTCTGGAATAGCGCCCTGCAATTCAATGGTTAAGTAAGATATACATCGCCTTGCATCGACCACATAGGGTTCGACAATCGCATCTGTTGGGCATGACTTTATGCAGGCTACGCAAGTGTTGCAGCCTTCTTCGATTGGGATATCTAACGGCAAAGGTAAGTTAATTAATAACTCGCCGAGGAAAAACCAACTGCCGGCATCAGGGTGTAAAATGAGTGAGTGCTTGCCCGTCCAGCCTAGTCCCGCTTTATCGGCTAATGGACGTTCTAAAATCGGTGCAGAGTCAACAAACGGTCTAAAATCTGTGTTGTGAAAGTCGGATTGTTGGCAATATTGATGAATTTTATCACCGAGTTTTTTAAGCCGTTGGCGGATTAATTTATGATAATCACGTCCACCGGCATAGCGAGAAATATAACCAAGGTTGGGGTCGGTTAAATTACTGGCAAAGCCAGCGTCAGGCGGTAGATAATCCATCCGGGCACAAATGACTCTAATGGTTCCTGGATGTAATTCAGCGGGTCTAGCCCGCATCATTCCATGATTAGCCATGTAAGCCATCTCACCGTGGTAACCTTTATCTAACCAATCTTGTAATACTGCCTCATGTTGGCTTAAGTCGACATCAGCAACACCAATATGAGCAAAACCAAGTTCTTTACCCCAAAGCTTGATCTGTCTATTGAGCACATCAAGCTGAGCTGCGGTCAATGGGCAGGGCTCGGGGATTGAATTGATCTCAGGATCGGTAATTGGATCAGGCGTTAATACTGGGGTCGTTGTTGTCATAACACTATCATTAAGTAAACACATGGAAATTATACGCGTTTTACTCGGCTTTGACACAATTTCGGCCGGCAGCTTTGGCAGAATAGAGCGCTTTGTCGGCTTTTAGCAATAATGGCGACAACTCTGTTTCATTGGTGTAACTGGCGACTCCGGCACTGATTGTTTGATGCAAATTAGGCGAGATTTGTGACCAATCATATTTTGCTATGGTCTCGACTAAGCGATTAGCAATCTCAATGGCTTTTGCTTTGTCGATATTAGGTAATAAAATCAAAAACTCTTCACCACCAACTCGACCAATCACATCAGTGTCACGCATCATGCTTGTACTAATTGCCGCTAGTTTTACCAGTACTTTATCGCCCATATCGTGGCCTAATGTATCGTTAACGGCTTTAAAGTTATCAGCGTCAAATGAAATCAATGATAATGGCGTGGATGATTGCTGAGCGATTTTTAAAAAGTAATTACCTTGAGAATGTGAATCACGTCTATTGGCTACTTTGGTCAGTTCATCGGTGAGCGCTAAACGCCTAAACAGTCGTTTTCTGAGCAGTTGTTTGTAGGCGAAGATAGATACAATCACTAAAATGATCGCGACTAAGCTGATAATAATGATCTGCATGTCTTCATTGCGCTTCATGATGTCCAATTGCAGCTGTTTTTCTTTATCCCTTTGAATAAGCATTGTATTTTCAGTTTGAATCTTGTTGTTATCAAATCGAGCTTGCATCTCCGCATTGCGCTCTGAAAGTACTTTTTTGTCATATGATAGATGTGACTCGACAAACAATTTTAGGGTTTCATACGCCAGTTGCCATTGTTGTGAGGCTTGATATATTTCGCTTTTTAGCTGCAACACTTGATTGAGGCCACGGATATTATTACTGAAATTAAATGCTTTTTCAGCCTGGTCAATATCGATTAATGCTTGCTGATAAAGCTCTTGCTGGTAATGCACCTTGGCCATAAATAAATTCATGTAGCTATAACTGTTATCATTTTTGGGTGTAATCACCTTTTGAGCATCATGCAGAATCACCTCAGCGTCTTTAAGTCTATTTAAGCTGATTAAGTTACCGGCAATACTAATAGATGCATCCGCAGCAGCAATGGGGTTATTTTCTGTTAACCAAAAATCGCGCGTTTTTTGGAAGCGTTCAATGGCTTCTTCATAACGTTCAAGCTTCTCTAATGACAGCGCAATTTGATTATTGGTGAGATTGGCTTCATAAATCTGTTTATTTTTGAGATAACTATTTTCGAGTTTTATTTGATATGTTAATGCGGTCCGGGCATCGCCAAAGCGGCGATAACTATTGGCCAGCTCACCTAAATTAACATTTGCCCAATAAGTTAAATTAAGAGACTCATATAAGTTTTGCGCTGTAATAAGATCTTCAAGTGCTTCAGAAAAATTACCTAAATAAGATAGGATTGCACCTCTAGTGCTTCGGCCATCCGCAATCAAGCGCGGGTCTTCAAGTTTATAAGCATTAAGTATCGCTGTATTTAGGTCGGCAAATAAGCTGTCACTTTCTCCCTGCGCATACAAAAACCAAGCCTTACAATACTGCAGATCAATCTGGATTAAAGAGGGGGCTGGCTGACGATATATTTGCAGGTATTTATCGGCATATTTAACCGCGGCTTGCATTTCTTCCGTTGTGTTCGCCGGCAAACTCCAGCAATTAAGACGTATATAGAGTTCTTGGCGAATAATATCGTCATCCGACAAGATACTTTTATACTCGCTGAGTAATTTACGATTATCTTCATCGGATATAAAGTTACCACTGTCTAATAGTGTATAAATTTCATCGGCGCGTAAATTCTTCACTGGATTAGCATAAGCAATGCTGCTAAATCCAATGGCACAGACAAGCATAATGATATGAATAATGCTGCTTAGCTTTAAAGTGGGCAAGGATGCATTTTCTCAAGTTGTTATTGTTAATTCTATGTGACAAAGACTAACAGACTTCGACTTGAAAAGTCTTGTGATTAAATTATAGCCTTGCATTATTGTTCAATAATCTTATTTTTATCAATATGTTAATCTTATTCACTGTTAAGGGTATTTTTCTGGCGACTCAGGGCTATTTGCATTCAGTTATCTAGACGAGTATAAAGACGCCTTTGGAAATAAACAGAGATAGAAATGTTGCAGAGAATTGTGCAATTTATCGGATTAAGTTTGCTGATAGCATTATCGCCTTGTCATGCTGAAGGAAGCCTGGAAACATCGGGTGACGCTTTGCACATATTACTTCCGGCCACTGCATTGGCAGGAAGTTTAATTGTCGAAGATGATTATCAAGGTGCTTGGCAATTAGTTAAAACCGGTGTATCAAGTCGATTGTTAGTTGAAGCACTGAAATACGGTATAGAAAAAGATCGCCCAGATGGCAGTGGTAATGATTCATTTCCATCTGGTCACAGTGCCGATACCTTTGCTGCAGCGACATTTATCAACCAGCGTTACGGCTGGAAATATGGCATTCCATCATATGCGGTAGCTTCTTATGTAGCATATACGCGTGTTGCCAGTGATCAACATCATGTGGAAGATGTATTGGCTGGCGCTGCCATTGGTATCGTGGCGGGGTGGTATTTCACCGACCCTTATAAAGGGATTAGTATTGTTCCAATTGCCTCATCAGACACTTACGGCGTGTACATTAGTGGCAGATTTTAGAGAGAAAAACATGACAAAAGTTGACCCGCAGTATCAAGAAGTCGCAAAACAAATTTCGTATAACGTAGCCAATAAAGTGTTGCCGATGGATAAGTTACCTGAAACCTTGCTTGAGGCTTATGAAGGTTTGTTTAGCGAACTTATTGACGACAAAGCCAATACGTTTGCCAATGCATGGAATGGTTTGCCAGCGAGTGCGCAAAAGTTAATGACTAAAGCGGAGTTTCATGGCTTTTACATTGCCAATGCGTGGATGCAGTTAAGCCGTGTTGCACAAGAAATTGCTGATAGTGCCGACTCTGAAGAAGAAATGAACAATAATGAATATGATGGTGTATTTGGCCGTTTAGCCGAGCAATCATTGAGAGAGTGTATACGTAAGCTTAAAAAAGCGCGTACTGACAGACCATTATTGAATAGCTTTAAATTAGTCATGTCTGCCTAATTTTGTGCACTTAAGTTTGGCGTTGCCAGATATATAAGCCAAAGTTTATGGGCAGATAAATTGATTGTTTGCTAGAAACAAAAAATCCCAACTCAGGTTGGGATTTTTTATGGTTAAAGATAACTTAAACTTACTTATCAATAAGTTAGAATGACGTACGTTTGTAACGACGGTATTCAGGTTCCCAGAAGTTAGCTTCAATTGATTGCAGCAGTAATTCATCAGTGCAGGGCAGTGCCAAACCTTGATCAATGGCGGCTCTAGCAACAGCAAAAGCAATATATTTACTGACAGATTGAATATCTTCTAAGCGTGGCAATAGCGACCCAGTTCCCTCTTTACCTAGAGGTGAACACTCTGCTAATGCACGGCTAGATGCCATGAGCATTTCGTCAGACACACGCTTCGCGCCGCAAGATAGTACTCCTAAGCCAATGCCAGGGAAGATAAAGCTATTATTACATTGCGCTATCTCAAAGGTCTCATCATTCACAACGACAGGTTCAAATGGACTGCCTGTTGCTACTAATGCTTGGCCTGATGTCCAATGCAAAATATCTTTAGGAGTCGCTTCAACGCGGCTCGTTGGATTTGATAATGGGAATACAATTGGACGTTTACAATGCTTGTGCATTGCTCTAATGATTTCTTCAGTGAATAAACCTGGCGAACCAGATACCCCAATGAGTACAGTAGGTTTAGCGTTGTTCACAACATCAAGTAACGAAATATTGTCGCTGTAATTTTCCCATGCTTCAATCGTAGAGCAAGGTTGAGCTAACTTTTGTTGGAATGGTAATAAGTTAGGCATGTTATCAAGTAATAAGCCCCAACGATCAACCATAAAGACTTGTGAACGAGCTTGTTGTTCACTAATGCCCTCTGAAACCATTTGTGCCACAATCGCTTCAGCAATACCGCAACCCGCACTGCCCGCACCTAAGAAGGTAATCCGTTGTTCGCTAAGCTTACTCTTCGCCGCTTTAGATGCCGCAAGAAGTGACCCAACAGTAACTGCTGCTGTACCTTGAATATCATCGTTAAAACTACAGTATTGATCTTTATAACGCTCAAGCAATGGCATGGCATTTTTTTGCGCAAAATCTTCAAATTGAATTAACGCATCTGGCCAACGACGGCTCACAGCCTGCATGAAAGCTTCAACAAATTCAGTATATTCTTCGCCGCCAATACGTTGATGACGCCAGCCCATGTACATAGGGTCTTCGATTAAATGCGGATTATCGGTACCCACATCTAATGTTACTGCCAAGCAATAGGCCGGACTAATTCCGCCGCAGCTGGTGTAAAGTGATAACTTACCAATTGGGATCCCCATACCGCCAATACCTTGGTCACCTAAACCGAGAATACGTTCTCCATCGGTAACCACAATGACTTTCACTTTTTGGCGAGTTGAGTTATTTAAAATATCATCAATGCGATCTTTATTCGGATATGAAATAAATAAGCCACGGTTACGACGATAGTTTTTAGAAAAGCGTTCACAGGCTAATCCTACCGTAGGCGTGTAGATAATCGGCATCATTTCGCTAATGTTATTACGTACTAAACGATAAAATAGGGTTTCGTTAGTATCTTGAATATTGCGTAAATAGATGTGTTTATCGAGATCATTGGTGAAGTTTTTAAATTGTTCGTACGCACGAGAAGCTTGTTCATCAATGGTTTCAATAACCCAAGGAATGAGGCCTTCAAGATTAAAAAATACCCGCTCTTCTTCACTAAATGCGCTGCCTTTATTAAGCAGTGGTGATTCAAGAATGGCCGGGCCAGCAAAAGGAAGATAGAGGGGGCGTTTGTTATCGTCCATGGGGAACCTTAATGTGTTAGATCCAGTTAGATCATTATTAGAATAGGGCTGGTTTTCTTACGATTATAGATTATCACGTCTGATCTTTTTTGTGGTCTGTTAAGTGAGTCAAATCACATTATTCTTAAGTATTTTTATTCATCTCTCATTTTTGGTTGTTTATATGTAAACGCTAAAAACAAAAATGCGTAGCCTAAGCTACGCATTCATAAAGCATTATCTCAATATCTAGGCGAATATTACTTGCCGCGATGTTTGACTGATAAACCTTTGACGAAGTTTCTTAACACTTGGTCACCACATGGCTTATAGTTTTTATTATCTGGGTTACGGAATAACGCACCTAACTCAGATTTAGTCATCGAAAAATCGGCTAACAGTAACGTGGCAATAATATCTTCTTCACGCATTTCAAGTGCAACGCGTAATTTTTTGAATATTAGATTGTTGGTCAATTGCTTCAAAGGCGCTGGCACTTCTGCTCCAGGCTTTAAGCCACGATTTTGAATGATCAAACCATCTAAGAATTGGCACATTAATGTGTCATTACATGCTTGATAACCTTCTTCTTCCTCTTTTTTCAACAGCGCAATAATCTGCTCTGAAGACATGTCTACATTGGCTTGGCTGAAAATGTTAATCATTTTGGCATTTGAATAGTCAAACACAAAGCGAATACGGCGAAGAATATCGTTGTTAATCATAAGGCTCTCTGGCGCGGCGGCGCATAAATGGTTTAGGTCAATTGACGAAACACTATTATAGCGAGAAATCATTGATCCGTCAGATTATTCGTATGTGGTTAATTGTTTTCTTACTGCTTGGCGTATCTTGTCGTGTAGACCAAAAACACGCTCGATATTATCCAGATCCCACGAGGTGTTTTCCAATATCACAACGGTTAATTGCGATTGCGGATAATAGAGCATTAAGCTGATGTATCCCGGAATATAGCCTGAATGACTGTATTCAATTAAGCCTGCTTGTTGGCTGATTTGCAAACCATAGCCATAGCCTACCTCTCCCCAACGATGCAGCCTGATAGTACTTGCATGGGTCATGGCGTGATAGCTTGTGGCAGATAAAAATTGGCCTTGATGTAAACCATTTACAAACTTAACCACAGCAGCACTACTGGCTTGCATGCCGCCAAATGTAATGAAGTCAGGGTCTACCGTAAAATCAGTTAATTGTGTCCGCTGCTGCTGTTGCTCGGTATAGCCATCAACCAAGCGTGTTTGCTTAGCCTGACGCTGCGCAATTGAACCGGTATTAGCTTGGAGATCAAGCTGATTGGTTAGGGCAAATTGACTAACCAATTGCCCATAAGGTTGTTGGTAAACCTGAGTTAATATATCGCCAAGCAATTTATAGCCATAGTTTGAGTAACTAAACTGGCTGGCAGGTATAAATTGAGACCCGGCATTAAGACTCGGTGATTTAGGCGGTGTGATTCCTGAAGTATGATTTAACAGCTGACTAATCGTGATTGGGTGTTCGGTGATGATCTCAAGGTAATCTGTGATGTTATCGCTTAATGCTAACTTTTTCTGATCCACCGCCTGTAATACAAGCGTGGCGGTGATCGTTTTAGAAATAGATCCAAGCATAAATATGCTGTCTGGTGTTATGCCGATACCTGCTTGGTAATTTACATAACGGTTATGATTGTCGCTTATGGCAATGCTACCGCTAAACGGTCTTGAATCCTTATCTATGATGTTTTGCACATCCGCTGCAGTTAATGCAAATGCACTGAGTTGAAATGACACTGAGGTTACTGTTAATGCCAGTAACAAACGGGTGAATTTTTGTAAGCCAGTTAAGTATTTACACCATTGTGATGTGATCATTTTGTGAGATACCAATAAACAAATAAGATAGCGAAGCCAACTAAATACCATAAACCAATCCACGACAGCCCCACCATAACACGACCATAACGATGCTTTTCCGCTAAGGTGTTACTAGTCATTAACCGGAAGTTAAGCCAAGCAAAAATAACTGTGGTCATAAAAGCAAGGATCATTACAAATTCTAGCAGCGGTAATAAGGCCCCTTTAAAGAATAGAATAAGTAATAAACCAAGCGCACTGATCCCGAGCATGATGGGGGTTAAATAATTGCGTGTTGATGTGGTGTTAGACAACAATTTCCAGCCCATCTCGAGTGTGCGGCTGTAGCCATCTATCACAGTCACTGTGGTGCTAAAAATACATAAAAACGCCACAATGCCAATTAAGTAACGGCTTTCATTACCCATAACTTGGCTATAAAGGGTGATCAATTGTGAGGCAAATGCCGCGCCTGAATCAGAAAAACGCTCACCACTGCCGTGCATGACTAATGCGCCTAGCGCTAAAAATACAATCGCCAATACAGCCGTGGTGACATAGCCTAAATTAAAATCAAAAATAGCCTGCTTGGCGGTCACCGTTTGGGTTTTACGTTTTTCTATTAACCATAACGAGTTCCAAGTGCTGACTTCTATTGGCGCGGGCATCCAACCCATCATCGCCACTAAAAAACCGACATATGCCCATTGCCAGGGAGATTCGCTGATCACTGGAGTGCCGAATCCGCTATGACGATTAAAGGCCAATGCTACGGCGACTAGGGTGGTGAGTGTAAGAGCTAGCATGATAATTTTGGTCATTTTATCAAGCAGTTTGTAGTGGCCTAAAATCAATAGTGCTAACGAGCTGGCCAATACAATTAGCGCTAATAGGTCAATAGATAGCGGAATAAACTGAGTTAACATTGCCGCCGTTAACATGCATACCCCAGCGGTACTGGCAATGGCAGCAATCACATTGAGCCCGGTAAACAGCATCAAATATCCACGGCCTTGCTTATGATAGCCATGCAATAAACTTTCATCAGTGGCTGCAGTGTAGCGAGCGCCAGCAGCGAAGAAAGGGTACTTAACGATATTGACTAATAAAATGAGCCATGCCAGTTGCCAACCAAATTCGGCACCGGCTCGAGTTGAGGCGACTAAATGAGAAGCGCCAATCGCGGCGGCGGCCATTAAGATTCCAGGTCCAGTGGCTTTAAAAAGTGTGCTTGCGCGAGATATCCACGGTAAGTCTGATGCAGTTTGTTGCTTAAGCATAATAAAAAAACCTAGTTTGATGGTTTAGCGTTTAATGACTGTTCTATGCGCAATAAAGTGGCATTCATTTGTTGCAGGTGGTCGAGGATTAGTACATCGGTATTTTCATCGGCAGGGGCG
The DNA here is from genome assembly GCF_041439795.1 of Shewanella sp. 5S214. Lineage (NCBI taxonomy): Bacteria > Pseudomonadati > Pseudomonadota > Gammaproteobacteria > Alteromonadales > Shewanellaceae > Shewanella > Shewanella sp. 5S214. The sequence goes on along the minus strand of NZ_JBGOOV010000010.1, from coordinate 35,026 downwards.
TTACCTTTTTGTGCCATGATTTTTGACTTTTGTGCCAGTACTTGAGATCTAAAGTGAGTAACATCTATAACGCCCGTTAAGCTAATCAATGCGCCTGCAGAAGATTGTCCCGCGGTTTCTATGGTCAGTTTATGAAGGTCAAACATACGCATAATAGGACCTTGAATAAGTGCCATGTCGGTGATTTTATCCAATGGAACGGTATTTTCAGTCCGTGTGAATAAGCCTTTGCGCACAATCAGTTTCTGCTCGGTTAGTTCAGCACTCATATTATTAATGTAATGCCTAGTCGCTAATAGTCCCAATGGAAACCATAGTAATAACAATGGAATACCAATAAAGCTAAGGATAAACACTAGGCTGCCAGACAACAACCAATACAGGCCTAGGTTTGCGTGGAAGTGGGCACTAACTAGTGTTTTATCGCTCATATGACCTCCTTGTTAAATAGATTTAAATTCACTTTTTTTAACTATTTATTCTTGATTAAGTGATTGGTTACATTTACATTAAGCCATTGTATTGACTTTGTTAAATTTTAACCTAAGTTGGATGTGTCAATCCAACAAAGTTGTCAGCGGTATGCTCATACCGCAGTTTGCAGTAGTCATGGATATAAAACAATAATTTAACGTTAAGGATGATCATGAAAAAAAGTAACCTTTTACGCAGTGCTTGCGCTATCGCTGTCTCTCTATCTCTCGCTCCTATCGCCTTTGTTGCACAAGCTGCTGATGCTGGTGCCGATTCAAAAGTGGAACGAATTGAAGTGACGGGTTCTCGTATTAAACGGACTGATATTGAAGGACCTTCACCAGTACAATCGTTGAATAAAGACGATATTGCTAATATGGGTTTTGACAACCTACAACAATTATTAGAACGTATGCCTGCCAACGGTTCAGGTGCATTCTCTACTCGTGGAAACAGTCAAGATTCTACCGCTAACGGTGGTGCATCAATCAGTTTACGTGGCTTGGGCCCTGATGCGACTTTGGTTCTTATCAATGGTCGCCGTGTTGGAGCAAGTGCATTTGCTGAAGGAATTTCAAATTCGTTTGTTGATATCAACAATATCCCGGTATCGGCGATTGAACGTATCGATATTCTTAAAGACGGTGCTTCAGCCATTTATGGTTCTGATGCAATTGCAGGTGTGGTCAATATTGTCTTAAGAAAAGATATTGAAGGTATTGAGCTTAACTTGGGTTATGGCGATGACAATGGCACTGGTTATGATGAAACTACAGCCAGCCTAGTATGGGGCATAAAAGCTGACAAAGGCAGTGCATCAATTATCCTTGATTACTTTACCAATGGCACCTTGTCTGCAGAAGACATGGGCCGCTTTGGCACTGCAAACCAGTCACCTTATGGCGGTGAAGATTACCGTTCATCACGCGGCTTCCCTGGTTATTTCTATGTCAATGGCGTGAAAACCATTGATCCAGATTGTCCTGCTGATAGCGCAACATCGAGTGGGAGTTGTCTATTTGATTACGGTCCATATAACTTAACCATTCCAGCAGCTGAGCGTGTTGGTGCTATTGGCCAGTTTGATTATATGTTAGGTGAAGACTTAACTGCATTTTTAGAGTTATCTGTACAGCACAACACTTCTGAGGCAGGCGGTGCACCAACGCCATTGGATGAAGATGCAGGCTTGACAGTTCCTGGTACTCATCCAAATAATCCTTTTGGACAAGATATTGAGATTGGTCGCTATCGTACAGTTGATGCTGGTGCACGTCGTTGGGATATCGAGTCAGATACCATGCGTATTGTTGCCGGTCTTCGTGGCGTTATCAATGATTGGGACTGGGAAGTATCAGCTCAACGTGGCCGCAGTGAATCGACTCAAACAGGTGACCGCTCACAAGGTTGGGTAAGAACCGATTATTTACAAGCCGAAATTGATGCGGGTAACTACAACCCGTTTGGCGGCACGATGAACTCGCCAGATGTGATTGATCGCATCACCACAAGTCTAGTAAGACAAGGTAAGTCGAGTATTACTGCTTATGACGCCAGCATTTCAGGTCAAGCCTTTACTATCGCTGATCGCGATATCATGATGGCAGCTGGTGCAGAGTATCGTGAAGAAAGTGTCAGTGACGTGCCAGATGAGCAGTTCCAGCGCGGTCTGATTTTTGGTACTGAAGCCGTCTCTGCGTTTGGCTCACGTGATCAACATGCTGTCTATGTTGAGTTTTCTATCCCTGTTGCTGATAACTTTGAGTTACAACTTGCAGGCCGTTACGACAGTTACAGTGATTTTGGTTCAACCACTAACCCAAAAGTTGCTTTCCAATGGGGCATTAGTGACGAAGTCACTGCACGTGGTTCTTGGTCTACGGGTTTCCGTGCACCATCGCTTGCGCAAATTGGCTTAGGTCCTTCTGAAAAGAGTGACTTTTTAACCGATAGCTACCGTTGTGCTGCTGATAACGTTGATTGTGAGCTACTTGACTACAACTTTGTATTTGCTGGTAACCCTGATCTTGAGGCCGAAGAGTCTGAGACTTGGAACCTGGGTATGATTTGGGCCCCAAGTCAGCAGTTTGATATTGGTTTTGATTTATTCAATATCGTCCAAGACAACAAAATTGACTCACTGCAAAACCTAGATGTTTACAACGAACACTGTGGTGATCAAAACAGCACTATTTGTTTACGAAATGCGCCTAAAGCGGGTGAAACCTTTGGTACGATTGACGTAATCAAATCAGCATTTGTCAATATTGGTTCACAAGAAGTACAAGGTGTAGATTTATCTAGCCATTATGGTCTTGAGCTAAACAGCTATGGTGATATCAAGTTTGGTTTAGAATACAGCTATTTAATCAGCTTTGAAAAAGAAGTTGATGGCAATACTGTTGATTACACTGGTGAGTACGAGTACCCACAACACCGTTGGTTAGCAACAACTAACTGGATGATGGATGACTTTGCCGCTAACGTTAACTTAAGCTATATCGGTGAGTTTGAAGACTACAACAAAACTCGTACAGTTGATGCACAGTTGTTAGTTGATATGTCTGGCTCATATCGTTTCAATGATACGGTTAAGCTATCTGTAGGTGTTAATAACGTGTTTGATGAAGAGCCATCATTTGCGATTGGCGATGGCGATGCTGATCTATATGGTTATGCAATGGGTGTACATAACCCATTAGGCCGTTATATTTATACTAAAGTCACAATGAACTTCTAATGACAACGTCATAAGATAACAAAAGCCACATTCACTTAAGGTGCAATGTGGCTTTTTTATTGTCATTATTCTCACGCTATAGGAGCTTAAATGATTACCTTATACGGAACCCAAAAAAGTCGTGCGCTGCGCGTATCTTGGCTTTTAGAAGAGTTAGGTGTTGAGTGGCAGTTTCATGCTATCGATTTTGCTAAAGGTGAAAATAAAGCAGAAGCATTTTTAGCCCTTAACCCTAGTGGTAAAATGCCTGTGATCACCGAGGGTGAGTTCGTGCTAAGCGAATCCGCGGCCATTATGCGTTATTTAGCCGAAAAATACGGACAAGGTAACTGGTTGCCAAAACTAGGTACGCAAGCGTCAGGTATTCATGAACGCTGGGTGAGTTTTGTGATTAGTGAGCTTGAACAACCACTGTGGAGTATGGGTAAACATCGCTTTGCCTTACCACAACCACTTAGATTAGAGGCCATGTTTGCCGTAGCTAAGTGGGAGTTTGATCAAGCCGCTGCTATTGCTGAAGCTTGGGTGCCAGATACTGGCTTTGTCTGTGGCGATTCACCCACCATAGCCGATATTTTATTAGCGCAAACCTTAGGCTGGGCGATGGGATTTGAGCAAACGCTTCCGCCAAAGCTGATGGCATTTCGTGATCGCTTAAAGCAACGTCCAGCTTTAGCCAATGCATTAGCTAAAACTGAAGCACTTGCCAATATCACTCAATAACGGTTATTAAAAAGGAAGCTCGAGGCTTCCTTTTAGTTATTAACGCTCAACATAGAGACATTTATAATTGAGTTGCAGCCCATTTTGCACGGCTTTCACGGCTTTCGCTCATGCCGTTATCTGCACGATAAGCTTTATAGGCTTCAGCATCTAGTGCGACTAAGCTTACATCCACTTCAAGCACGAGTTTACATTCTTTTTTAATCCGCCACGCAGCGGCATTGTACAATTCAGTTAATGGCAAAGAGCTTAAAAATTCTGGATTGTATTGGGTGTAGAGCGCTTGTGTCGGATACACCACAAACGCCAACCGACGCTTAGGTTCTTTTTTAAATAACTCTTCAATACCATCAGAAGTGTTAAGCACCTGCATTTCGATAATATCATCGATTTCTAACAGCTTTTTCTGCGCTGGAATTGGTGCTTCTTTCTCGCCTGATTCCCACAACAACACATCTTCATTACTGGCGTTAGTGATGCTAGCAACTTGTTCTGTTGTTAAGCCGAAAGATTGACGTAAACATTGGATTTCAATTGCATTTAAACCGCTATTTTTAGACATGGACGTTCTCGTATTAAGGATTTATTTAGGTATTTATATTTCGACGTAAATTAGCCGCAATTGGATTTAATTAATGCGTTTTATCGATTAAGCCACACATCTTCGGCCCAATGCCAAAACGATTCCCAAACCTTATCGCTAAATCGGCCTTTTTTCCAAAACAACACTTGGCTTTCTTCATCAATACAATAAAAGCTATCACCGATTTGGCAAATGGCAATTTGCTCTCTGGGTAGCCCAATAGACCAAGCATAGCAGGCGACTTCAGGTAAGTAGGTATGTGAGGATGGATCGGCAGCGGTAACGGGTTCAAGCGTGCCATAAATAACATCACTACCATAAAGTAAGTATTCTTTTAGATCCTTGGGTAAACCAATTAAGATCTGTTCTTCAACCTCTACAAGTTGCTCAAACGTCGGTAGTTCTAGCGGTACCGGTACGGTTTCACTTAATTCTTGTAGTTGTTCAATAATGTCATTCATCGCATCGTCCAGCAGATCGTATTGTAATGGGCGCGAGTATAGCAGATGTGATTGTTGCGGATCTTGTTTGGCAAAAAAAAAGCGCTCATATGAGCGCTAAAAGGGTGGAAACTTGGATGATGAGAAAAGGCTTAGGGCGGTGTAAGTTGTTCATCAAAAGGATAGTTATCAGTGTTTATGCAACTTGTCGTTGTGAACTATATAAACTTTGACGTTTATAACTTAACCAGGCTTTATGGTATTGCTTGTGCGAGTCTTGACGAAGCTTGGCTATCATTGCTTGTTCTATGTCATTTAAGTGTCTAGATGTGGCTTTAGCTTGGGATTCTATTTGTTGGATTTGCTCATAAACATAATGCTCTGGGCCACTTTTGATTTGGGCAATATCATTTAAGTGAAACTGTACTTCAACTACCATTTGGCTCTCGGGCAATTTCACCAATACATTTAAGTCACGATAGCCCGACACTTTTGGATGTGCAAAACGGTTTTTTAATTGCACTATTTCGGTATGTTGACGCAGTTGCTGGTAGCTTAATAGCAAGCTTTTAACGTCATCGGCCACCACACTTGCCCTTGCTATATCTGTCAGTTGACTGGCGTCGCCATTGAACTTTGCTTGTACTTTTTGAGCCGCACGCTGATAACTTTTAGTGGCAGGAGTAATGATGTCGGTGTTGCTTGATTGACTGATCATCTTGAGTAGACTGATAAGTTCTTGTTGCGCCACTGGTGCTCGACTCATTAAAGCGTGCAAGTTATCAGTGTCTTGTAAAACAAGCTCATTATTGTGCTCATGGAGCGCCATTAGCTGCTCAATATCGTTAGCTGATTTTTGACTAAAATCGGAAGGCGGAGCTAACTTGTTATATTTAACCTCGTTAGGCTGAGCAATAGCACCACGAGTAGACAATAAAATTAAGAATATAAAAAAGGTACGAAACAACTTATTCATTGAATAGCTTCCCACATAGTGTCTGTTAATCCAATGTACCGCTTTTTCACTGAATAGGGGCTGAATGAACAAGGTTTAATAAAAAAGGGCATCGAATGATGCCCTTTTGAGAGGAATTGTGACCTTAGTCAATGTTCACAGCGACTTAAATTACCAAATTTTTACGCGACTTTCTGGCGCGATATACATCTTGTCGCCTTGTTTCACGTCATAAGTGCTGTAGAACTCAGGCATGTTAGATAACGCACCTAATGCACGGAAATGGCCAGGTGAATGCGGATCAGTTGCAACGCGGTTACGCATTGCTTCTTCTTTCATTTTTACCCGCCAAATTTGGGTGAAGCCCATGAAGAAACGTTGATCGCCTGTTAAGCCATCAATAACTGGTGCTTCTTTACCGTCAAGTGACATTTTGTAAGCTTTATAGGCGATAGTCACACCTGATAAGTCACCAATGTTCTCGCCTAATGTTAGGCTGCCATTGACGTGTAGGTCGTCAAACACTTGATAACCATTGTACTGAGCGATTAATGCATTGCCTTTTGACTCGAATGCTTTTAAGTCAGCTTCGGTCCACCAGTCACGCATGTTGCCTTCGCCATCAAATTTAGCACCTTGGTCATCAAAACCATGGCCCATTTCGTGGCCAATCACCGCACCAATGCCGCCGTAGTTAACCGCATCATCAGCTTCTAAGTTGAAGAATGGCGGTTGTAAAATCGCAGCAGGGAACACGATTTCGTTCATGGTTGGGTTGTAGTAGGCGTTAACCGTTTGTGGGGTCATGTGCCATTCGTCTTTATCAATCGGCTGACCTAATTTAGCGATATCTTTGTTGTGTTGAACTATCGCAGCACGTTTAGCGTTACCGACTAAATCATCTGCTTTGATGGTTAATTTGCTGTAATCATCCCACTTGTTTGGGTAGCCAATTTTAGGGTTAAACTTAGCTAATTTGTCTTTTGCTGCAACCTTAGTATCAGCGCTCATCCAATCTAATGAATCAATGCTTGAACTATAAGCGCCACGAAGATTTTCAACTAGTTGCTCCATGCGGGTTTTAGCTTCTGGTGCAAAGTGACGTTTTACATACACTTTACCAACCACTTCGCCCAGTGTGTCACTCACAGTGCTGACGCCACGCTTCCAACGAGGTTCTTGTTCTTCTTGACCGTTTAAGGTTTTAGAGAAAAAGGCAAAGTTCTCGTTATCTAATGCTTGAGATAAATTGCTGGCATTATGAGTTAATGCCATCCAAGTCATGTAGTTTTTCCAAGTATCAAGGTCGTTATTTTTAATTACCTCGTTTAAGCCTTGGATATAACTTGGTTGGTTGATAATGATATCAGTTTGCTTGTCGCCGCCAAGCGCAGCTAAATAACCATCCCAGTTAATTTCTGAGGCCAATTCTGGCAGATTCTTAACTTGGTATAGATTGTATGTTTTAGTGCTGTCGCGCGTTTCAACAACGTCCCAATGCTTTTCTGCAATTTGAGTTTCCAGTGCAAGAATGGCTTCAGCGTTGGCTTTTGCATTTGGTAAGCCAGCAAGGTTGTACATTTTTTCAATGTGCTCAACGTAGGCTTTACGGATATTGACGAAGCGTTCTTCTTGATTAAAGTAGTAATCTTTTTCTGGCAGGCTTAAACCATATTGCCAAATATGTGTGGCATAACGGCTTGAGTCTTTAGCATCAATTTCAATATAGAATGCTAAAGGTGTACCACCACCGTTTGCTTGATTTTCACCAAAAAAGGCGGTTAATTCTTTTTTATCTTTCAGGGCTGCAATTTTATCTAAATCAGCTTGGATTGGCGCAATACCTAATTTATCAAGCGTTTCAACATCCATGAATGAGCGATATAAATCAGCCACTTTCTGTTCATCTGTGCCATCGGCTAGATTTGGGGTCGCGCTTAAATCTTCAATGATGGCTTTAACATCATCACGTGCGTTCTCACGTAAGTCGTAAAAAGCACCAATACTAGTACGGTCGCCAGGGATTTCTGCTTTGTTCATCCATGCGCCGTTAACATACATGTAGAAATCGTCTTGGGGGCGCACTGACTTGTCGATGTTATCAAACGTGATACCAGACGTAAGTGCTTTTTCTACTGCAGCAGCAGTCGCCGTTTTTGCTACATCTGCAGCAGGCGTAACGACTGTCTTGTCATTACTACAAGCACTTAAGCCCGCAATTAACGAGGCGCATAGACCGCCAATAACCAATTTTCTCATGTTGTTTCCTTTGCTTTATTTGTAGAGCCCTTCATTGGGGCATTGCAATCAGTGTCACTTAATCCAGCAATAACCCCTTTATCCAAAGGGAAAAGCTATTACTTTTATTATAAATTGTATGTTACGGCCTTATCCGCCTATAAAACAAGCCGCATAGGTGCATTTTTAAGGGGTTTTTTGTGACTATATGTAACTAAAAATGACTGTTGTAGTGAAAAATATCGGTGATTGATTTCTATTTAGGTGTGTAAGCAGCATAATAGTACCAATATTTTTTGATTGAGTAATCATTGTGCGTTTAGACAAATTTATCTGTGAAAGTACCGAACTGACCCGGTCATTAGCCAAGAGAGCCTTGCATCGTGGTGATGTTACCTGTGATGGTGTCGTGGTCAAAAACTCAGGTTTTAAAGTACTACCACAAATGGCAGTGCATTTAGATGGCACGTTAATTAGCATCATTGGTGAACGTTACATCATGTTAAACAAACCGGTAGACACCATTTGTTCAACCATTGATGAGGAATATCCATCGGTATTAAGTTTAATTGATATTGAAAAAATGGACACCTTACATATTGCCGGTAGATTAGATGTCGACACCACTGGATTAGTGTTAATCACCAGCGATGGACAATGGTCGCACAAAATCACTTCACCGAAGAAAGATTGTGGTAAACGCTACTTAGTTGAATTAGCCGAACCTATTGATGCCAGTTTGATCCTAGTCTTTGCTGATGGGGTTGAACTGCGTAATGAAGATGGACTGACTAAGCCTGCTTTGCTCGATATTATTGACCCAACTCATGTGCGATTGACGATTAGCGAAGGTAAGTACCATCAAGTGAAACGCATGTTTGCCGCGGTGGGTAATAGAGTGGTTAATTTACATCGTGAAGCGGTTGGTGCTATCGAGTTAAATGCTGACTTAGCCGCAGGTGAATGGCGCTTTTTAACCGCTGCAGAAGTCAAGTCTGTGTAGTTATCATTTGAATATATAAAAATGCCCGGTTGTCACCATATGATGATTACCGGGCCTTTTTTTATCTGCTCATGGCAAAGCACTTTCTACTCAAATACAAAATCAATTGCGAGGGAATCGTCTTTTATAAGCATCGCTTACCTCGAGCTAATGTTGTCTACACTTATTGAGTTAGACTGATTTTGCCACTAATGGTATTGATATTCACTTGGCCTGCACCTGTTAGAGTTTTGAATTGCAAGGTTTTGCTCGGTGAGTACTTTTGTTTTAGCGGTTTGTCATCGGTTAATTGATTATTAATTTTGCCACCAGGGCCGCCATCAATCATAAAACTGCTGTTAGGTATAGCCGTAAAGGTTAGTGCCATATCTCCACTTATGGTTTCGAGTTGGGCTTTGTTTAACTCTCCCCCGAGAGTCAATTTTGCATCACCACTGATCGTAACAACATTCAACTCAGTGACTTTATTAACTGTGACGCTGATGTCACCAGAGACTTGATCGACAGTTAACTGTGTAAAAGCACTTTGACTTTTTAGTTCGCCACTGACTAAGCGCAGTTCAGCTTCGCCCTGACTATTGTTGTCTGTGATATCGCCTGAAACGGTTTCGAGGTTAATTTTTCCGGCTAACTCAGAGGTATTAATATTGCCTGACACTGTGGTGAGTTTAGTATTACCGCTAAGTTGTTTAGCGGTAATACTTCCGCTAACAACGGCTAATGATATCTGGCCATCAAGTTGCGCTAATTGATAACTTGCAGACACTCCCTCTGCATCTAAGCCAAGCTGTTTCGGAAGGTAAATGGTCAGTTGTGATCCTTGTTGATTACTGCCCTGATAACTACGAGGTAATTTATCTTCGACAATCACGCTATTGCCGTTAACCTCAAATAATAAGCCTTGGCTTAATTCATCAAGTTCACCTTTGATCTGAATGCTATTTTTGTCCCAACTAACCAGCTCAACATTACCTCGTTGTATTTTAACGCTGACCGAAGGGTTATCAGTGACAGTTAATTGTTGGTCAACGGTTTCTTTGGCCATTGACATAAAACTGATACCGATTAACGGCACGATTAACACGTATTTAGCCATGTTCATATTGTATTTCCTTGTGATGCTTGCTTGGATATAAATGGCAGTTTTTGACCTTGCTGTAATAGGTTGATTTGGCGTTGCATGATCCAGCGCCATAGTTGCCACATTTGTTGATTAGTCGGTTGTTGCTTCAATGCTGCTTGTACTTGTTTTGAGGCGGTATCCAGCTCGGCTAGTGCTTGGCTAATATCAGCTTGCAGTTGTTGTGGTGCATCAGTTGATGATAGTTGCCAACTCACTGTGTATTGATTTTGATTAAAAGCTTGTAATTGGCTTTGATGAGTTAAGGCTATTTGATCAACCAGCTCAGCTAATGTTGCTTCTGTTTGGGTTGAGGGTATTGCTAGGCTGACCTCGGTATTCACAGTGGATTGTGGCATGGTTGCCGTTAGTGCAGCCGTTTGTGGCAATAATGAACTCTCATCCGGGCGTTGCCACATCAGCAAGGCCAATAAAGAAAAAATCGTAATACTCGCGGCAATAAGCCAGTAGCGCTGCAGATTTTTTTGTGGATATTGAGGACCTAACTGCAATGCTATCGCTGGCCACAAATCGCTTGTCGACTCTATTTCTAAAGGTAATGACTTGACTAGGTTATCGAGGTCTTGCGCTGACTTATTCATGCAAGCATCTCCTGTAATAATTGTTTGGCATTATGGAACTGGGCTTTGCTGGTTCCTTCGGCAATATTGAGCAGGGCGGCGATTTCTTTATGTTGGTAGCCTTCAACAGCACACAATACAAACACGATTCGAGTACGTTGCGGTAACTTGGCGATGCATTTATCTAATAGATGATAATCATCAAACGTCACCGAGGGGATATTGGATGGGTCAAGTTGTTCTGTCGGTAAATAACGTCGCCACCATGATTGTTGTGCCTTTAGCTCGTTAATGGCTTGGTGGACACATAAGCGATGTAACCAGGTAGTAAATTGGCTATCGCCTCTAAATTGATCCAATTTATGCCATAAACGAATAAAACAAATTTGAGTAATATCATCAGCTAAGCTTGTTTGGCCACTGAGACGAAAACAGATGGCGTAAACACGTTGATGGTGTCGCCGATATAGTTGTTCGAATGCCTGTTGACAACCCAAAGTCGCAATGGCAACTAATTGATTATCGTCAAGTGCCTCTAGATGGTTCAAGGGCTCTGAAATTGGCTGATTAATATTGTGCATCCTTAATGTTGCAATGTTTTCATTATCATTGTGTGGTTATTTGACAGACGCAAGTAGGTAAAAGGTTTAGAGAGGAAAAAAATAAATCATCTGAGCATCATATTAAGGCGGTTTTGTTGAAGGGGAAGTCTCGGATGTTTAATCCGTTGGTCATCATTAAAACTTTCATTACTTTAACGGCTTATGTGTTTGTATTGAGGTTTAGTCACGCATAGCGTTGATTGTTAATTGAGTCAGGACGTAATGCATATTAGATAACACTACAGTTGATGTTCCTGGTGCCGATAAATAGACGCCAGCAAATAATATCTAACTTTATTAGCATCTGATCTTTTATCCACTATATTTATTAAGCACTTTAATAACAATAATTATCCTCTAGGTGGTCAATATATGTTTATCCGTTCAAAACTTATTATCAGTGCAATGGTGTCGTTGACTGCAATAGTGTCCATGTTTGGCTTACAGCGTTACACCGCTTCTGTTCAAACCGATTTATCGATGGCGTCGAAAAATATTATTGAGGTACAAAAGCAAATCCTAGAACTTCGTAAAGACGAAAAAGATTTCTTTGCTCGCTTAGATATGAAATATGTGGCCAACCACAAAAAAATCATCACAAATGTATTCGCATTAATTAAACAAGTTGATGACTCATTACAATCACGAAGTATAGACACTCAACATTTAGATAATTTAGAGCAAAGCTTAACCCAATACCAAAATGTATTTAGTAACATTGTAGAGTTACAAACAGAAATAGGCCTAACCCCAACGTCGGGACTGTATGGACAGTTACGAGAAGCCGTTCATAACGTAGAGCAAGAACTTGCTTTAAATAGCCAAGATTCGATTACGGTTATCATGCTGCAGTTACGTCGAAATGAAAAAGATTTTATGCTGCGTCGTGATATGAAGTATGTCAAAACCTTTGATGAAAATATTGATAAATTTGTGCAGACACTTTCAAGTTCTAGTTTGAGCAGTGAACTCGTTCAACAGCTGGAACAGAAAATTAAACAGTACCAAGGTGACTTTAAACTTCTAGTGGCCAAAGAGCAGCAATTTGGCTTAAAGGAAACCGAAGGGAAAATGGATGACCTGCGTCAAATTATTCAAACAACAGAAGATAATACTCGTCAACTTAATCAGCAAGCCAATGCATATATTGCCGATGCCGAATATCAAAGTATGGTGTTATCTATTATTATCTTTTTAATTATCACCGTAGTACTCGTCGTTGTTACCTTAATGATTATCCGCAGTATTATGGTGCCAGTAGATAATATTACTGCTGTGATTTCGACCATTGAAAAAAATAAAGATTTATCTCTGCGCTGTGATGAATCTGGTCAAGATGAGTTAGCACGGGTGTCGCATCATTTTAACCGTATGTTGCTTTCTTTTCAGGAACTGATTGAGCAAGTTAATGAGTCTGTTGATGCGATGAACGTGTCATGCCATGAATTATCTGACAATGCTTCTTTGGCATCGGAAGGGGTGTTACGCCAACTAAATGAGACCGATATGGTTGCGACGGCGATTACTGAAATGGGCGCGACCATTGACGAAATTGCTAAAAATACTGAATTGGCGGCCACTAAAGCCAGTCAAACTCATGATAATGCTCAATCGGGCCAACAGGGCGTGGAGCTCACCGTACAAAAAATTACCCTGTTAGCGAAACAACTGGTGGATTCTGCCGCGGTGGTTACCGAACTTGAAAAAGACAGTGTAACAATTGGCAGTGTACTTGATGTGATCCGTGGGATTGCCGATCAAACTAACTTATTGGCATTAAACGCGGCAATCGAAGCGGCAAGAGCGGGTGAACAAGGCCGAGGTTTTGCTGTTGTCGCAGATGAGGTTCGCTCTTTAGCGATGCGGACACAATCTTCAACTGAAGAAATCAGCAGTATTATTTCAATTTTGCAATCTCGTACTCACTCCATTGTTAGTCTTATGCAAGAGAGTCAACAGCAAGGGCGTGAGAGTGCCGAACAGGCTGAAATTGCTGGCCAAGTGTTACGTCAAATTACCGATGACGTAACTAATATCATGGACATGAGTACCCAAATTGCTGCCGCGATTGAGGAGCAAAGTATGGTTGCTGCTGAAGTCGGTAAAAACGTGGTAATTATTCGCGATATTGCAGATGAATCTTCACATGCTGCAGAAGAAAATGCCGCAGCATCGGAAGATGTAAGAATCCGCGCTAAAGCCTTAAAAGAAGCGGTAAGCCAATTTAGCGTATAGTGTTGCTATGGTCATTAACAGATAAGATGATCGATAAATAAAAATGGCCTAGCATTTCTGCTAGGCCATTTTTTTATGCTCTTGCTAAACATTCAAGTTAATCAAGCGAATGGTTTAGTTGTTACAGTGTGATGGTATTAACACCATCTGGGGTGCCAACCAGCAATACATCGGCGCCGCGATTAGCAAATAATCCATTGGTGACGACACCAACGATGGCATTGATTTTAGTTTCCATCACTTTAGGATCGAGAATTTGCATGTTGTACACATCTAAAATCACGTTGCCGTTATCGGTTACAACACCTTGACGGTAGACCGGATCGCCGCCTAATTTAACTAATTCACGCGCCACATAAGATCGCGCCATAGGGATCACTTCTACTGGCAACGGAAAATCGCCGAGTATAGGCACTTGCTTGGTATTATCCACAATACAAATAAACTTTTTTGCTACAGCAGCGACAATTTTTTCGCGAGTTAAGGCTGCACCGCCACCTTTAATCATGTCCATGCGGTCATTAATTTCATCTGCGCCATCAACATAGACATCAATCAAATCAACACTGTTTAAATCAAATACTTCAATGCCCAGTTCGATGAGTTTTTTTGTCGACGCTTCTGAACTCGATACCGCCCCTTCAATATCATCTTTCATCGTTGCCAGTGCATCAATAAAGTGGTTGACGGTAGATCCGGTACCCACACCAACGATAGTGCCTTGTTTGACATACTGTAGTGCTGCCCAACCTGCTGCTTTTTTCATTTCATCTTGTGTCATAGCAATATTCTCCATTGTAACAATCAAAAAGTGGGATTTAACAATTGAGGCGATTATAACGCAAATTACTCAAGCACCGTTTGTTGCGCATCATAAAAATCAGCATTTTTAAATGCTGAAAGCACTCGTATGTTAATGTCACTCATAAACTTTTTCTCTAACCTTACGTCCATCACATACGCTTTGACTGTGATGGTTTGTAGAAAGTGGCCAAACTCGTGCTCGTTACCTAAGATGACAATAATAGGTTTATTTAAAAAGGTATAAGGTGAGCATTGAGTCGCTTCTCTGGCAAGGGCAATGGCTTTTTGGTGATCAGCATTCATTGGAATTGTAAATTTCACCACCACCATTTCATCTAAGGCGCCACTATTTGAATTGGGTATTGCTGTTCTCAATGCTTCGGCATTGGGGATCATGACAGTGTCATCATTAAAGGTGCGTATCCAAGTCACGCTCCATTCCAGTTTAATGACTTCACCATAATGGCCCGATAAGCTCACCATATCGCCGACCCTATAAGGTGGATTGATCATCATAATCAATCCGGCAATCATATTTTTAGCCGGTTCTTGCGTGGCTAAACCGATCACGATACTAATCGAACCCACTACTGCGAGGATTAAATTTTCGTGCGGTTCGATAATGCCAACAATCGAATAAACGATAACGCATAGCCACACAAATAAACGCATAAAAGGATATGAGCGATTCCATATTAAGCGGTATTTAGGCAAGGCTTTATTGAGTTGCTTTAAGCAAAATTGCAGTAACACCAGTAGCAGCCATGCCATGATGCAAAGCACTAAAATACTAATGATTCGATCAAAGGAAATAATGTCTAAAAATGCTTTTAATGCTTTACGTGAATCGTCCATTTTCACCTCGTTTAATTAAACAGCTTATTGTTGTTGACCAAGTGGGTGGCGATAATTTTGCTTAATGTTGGAGTGATAAAATAGAAATGCTGAGCAAAATCCTGTTGCGAATATTGGGCAATAATCAGCCCTTGGCGAGCTAGGTACTCTAATTGCAAGCTGCTTTGTTCAATACTAAGAGTAAAAATATGCGCATGGGTATTGACTCGTAATCCGCCATGAATATAAATTTCCGCCAATGAAAATAGGTCACTATCATGGCATTGCTGTAATGCTGATGCGTTAATACAACAAATCTCAATACCGCTATTTGAGCTTTTATCTGAGCTAATATCAACCTGATGAGCGAGTGAATACTGCAATAATAGTGTGGCTAATTGAGGGTGTCCTTGGCTGACAGTGAATAGCTGTTTGAGTTGTTCTTTGTAAGGGTTGGTAATATCAACTTGATCTTTTTTGCTGTCTTTATAGGCCTCTTTTGTCGGCATAACATCCTTGCTGATTAAGCCTAAATCAAGCAGGTGTTTTGTTTGAATCGCGGCTAATTCAGTTTCACTGAAATAATCAAGCTCAATAATATGCTTAACAACATGATGAATTTGGTACTGTGCGCTTAATCGTTGCCATGCAAATTTTTCACAGCTTATGATCCAACAGTGATGTTTACGAGTTTGCATTATGATAGTGGCAAAGGTGACTAAAGCTTGATTGTTGCCTATCATTCGTAACATCAGTTTGTGCATAGCATCAATCAGAATCAGCTGAGGTGGCTGCTTGTTTATAGTAGCTATGGTCTCGGTGATGGTGTCCGGTGGCACAATGCCAAAACAATAACATATATCAGCAATGGCATCATTTTCATTCATTGGCGCTTGGTAAAAACTCATTAGTAGCCATTGAGATGGAAGTGGTTTTGCCTTAGTTTTCGGGACATCTTTTGCGTCTTGAGCAGCAATAGTTTGCAGTAAAGGCAGCAGCTGAGCTAAAAAAGAAGAACCTCCGGCACCACCAGGAGAGACAATGGCACTGATTTCACCATGGTGATTACGCCATTGATCAATTACATCAGATATTTGGCTAAGCTGTTTTTTCCGACCGACAAAATCGTCACAGGTATGATGCTGTTGGTCTAACATCACTTGAGTGATTGGGCCTCTATGAGCTTGAAGCGGACATTGATTCGCTATCGTCTTCAGCGATATTCGTCCTTTCTCAGCATCATCATTCTCTGTTTTAACAGTGTCTTTAGAGGTGAATAAGCTATTAAGCCATGGGTTTAAGCGGCTAAAAAAATGCAAGTTAATGTCCATTTATACTCTCTTTTTGAACGACTTTTTAATCTTAGCATGAAGCCAACAAAAGCGGTATTTGTGCTGAAGTTGATCTTGTTATACACCTCAACACTGCATATCTCTTTGGCTATTTTTGGGGGCGAGGGCTGCATTTTGTTATCGATTTACCGTGCCAGATTTAGCTCGCCAGATGTTATATATGGCTTAATGGATATCTTTGGGACTTGAACTACAAAAAATCCACTAAAATCTTACTAAAAGTGATTATTTATCTATTGTAGGCCTAATTCTTTATCGTATACTCAATGAACATCGTTACGTTTATTTTTCAAGTGAGAGTTATGAAACTCCGTCATTTTTTTGCCTGCATTTTATTGTGTTCAAATACCGTAATTAGCCAGTCGGTAGCTGCTGAACCTGTGTCTCAAAAACAATTATTACAAGAACTAGCATCTAACAGCGCCATGTTAGTCGACTTAAAAACCAATGAAGTGCTGTACTCCAGTAATCCGCACCAAGCATTACCTATAGCGTCGGTTACTAAATTGATGACAGCCATGGTGACCCTAGATGCAAAATTACCTTTAGATGAAAAAATTTCAGTGAAAATTAGCGACTCGCCTGTGATGCGTAATGTCTACTCTCGGGTGCGTTTAGGCAGTGAAGTGAGCCGTGAAACTATGTTGTTAATGACACTAATGTCATCTGAAAATCGAGCTGCAACCTCGCTTGCTCATCATTATCCTGGTGGGTATAAGGCGTTTATTCGTGCTATGAACGATAAAGCAACGGCATTAGGGATGACGCAAACCCATTACGTTGAACCTACCGGGTTATCGGCAGAGAACGTATCGAGTGCTAACGATCTTATTTTACTACTCAAAGCCAGCCAGCAATATCCGTTATTAGGTAAGCTAAGTTCAACTAATAAAAAGCATATTATTTTTCAACATCCGCGTTATGCTCTGGATTTTCAAAATACCAATAAATTAGTTTTTAAAGATAACTGGAATATTGCCCTAACTAAAACCGGTTACACTAATAAAGCGGGCCATTGCTTGGTCATGTTAACCGAAATGGATAAGCGTAAAGTGGCATTTGTTGTATTAGATTCGTTTGGTAAATACACCCATATGGCCGATGCTAATCGCCTTAAAAAATGGCTAGAAACAGGCCGGACAACGCCGATCCCGGCTTCGGCTAAAGCCTATAAAAAGCAACGTCAAATGGCCTTAACTGCTTCAGACAGCTAATTAGGCCCATTTTTATGCCTTACCTTTTCATCGGTAGAGGTTATTAAATTTGCTTTGCGCAAGCTTAAACCTGTAAATATTATTTACAGGTTTTTTTATTTATAAAAATAATAATCATATTAATCAATAAAAAGTACCTTAAAGTACCTATTAAACCATTTTGTACTCGCTGTTCATTACGCTGATTTCGCTCTAAGATACTGGCAATCGTAGTTGTGAGGTATCAAGATGTTAAATATGGATTTTAGTCAGCGAGTGGTGATTAACACTGCCGATCTTGAATGGCAAAATAGTCCCGCAGTGGGCGTATTGCGTAAGCGCTTAGCGCGTGAAGAGGCTGAACGTGGCCATGCAACCAGCATAGTGAAATATCAAGCCGGTGCTAAATTCAACTCACATCCTCATCCGTTAGGGGAAGAGATTTTAGTACTCGACGGAGTATTTTCTGATGAAACCGGAGATTATCCAGCAGGCTCGTATTTGCGTAACCCTGAAGGTTTTGTCCACGCGCCATTTAGCCAGCAAGGTTGTACGCTATTGGTTAAGCTACATCAGTTTCAAACCACTGATTCACAGCAAGTGGCTATCAATACCAAGCAAGCTGAGTGGCTGCCTGGCCATGGCAAATTACGAGTGATGCCGTTACACCAACATGGCACAGAATCGACTGCATTGGTCATGTGGCCCGCGGGGACACATTTTCAACCGCACCGTCATTTTGGTGGCGAAGAAATCTACGTGATTAGCGGAGAGTTTATCGATGAACTTGGGCGTTATCCTGCAGGGACGTGGATCCGCAGTCAGCATCTTAGTCAGCATAATCCGTATGTGGAACAAGATACGGTGATTTTGGTTAAAGTAGGCCACTTGTAATAATCGCTATAAACCCATAAAACGATGGCATTTAGTCGTTACATTCATTATAAAGACTTTACTGATTATTTTAGTAAAGAGTGAATTATGCATGTACCTGATAAGTGGGATATGGGTTCTAGAGAGTTAATACACCAGTTCATTAACCAATATGGTTTTGCGACTCTTGTGTCTACTGATTTAGAGGGCTCACACTTACCTTTACTACTCAAGGCCTCTGAGGGCGAAAATGGTACCTTGTATGGCCATTTTGCTCGTAGTAACTCCCATTGGAAACACATAGTAAACACCAAAGTTCTGTGCATTTTCAATGGTCCGCACGGTTATATCTCACCCACTTGGTATGACTCATATCCAGCTGTTCCGACTTGGAATTACAGCGTAGTACATGCAAAAGGCATTATTGAATTAACTGATGATACCACCACCGCACACGTACTCGAATCGACCATCCAACAATATGAACCTTCATTGCTCGAAAGTGGTGGTTTTATTGCAGATGATTACCAACAAAAATTAGCCAAGGGCATTGTTGGTTTTAAGATCGTCATCGATGAGTTACAAGGCAAACAAAAATTAGGCCAGCACCGTAACCAAAGCGATCAACAAGGTGTGGTTAAAGGATTATCACGGTCAAATAGAGCTGATGAAAAACAGCTATTAACTTATATGATGAACAATAACATAGGATTAGGTAATAAATAGGTGGTTCAATGGCGAAAATGTCGTTAGGATTAGCCTAAACAATCCTACCAATTCAGTCTGTTACATTCAATTACAGCATCACTCTTTAAGGACAAAAAGTGCATAGCGATGTTTCTTTAGCGCGGTTTAAGCAATTTCCAAGGTTAATGTGGATATTGCTATTTGGCTCGTTTATTACCCGTGGCAGTTATTTCATGGTGTGGCCATTTTTGGCTGTTATCTTGTATGAAAAATTTGCCTTAACTGCCACTGAAGTCGGTTTAGTGCTGTCGAGTGCGGCGATTATTTCGGTATTCACTAGCTTTATTGGTAGTGCATTGTCTGACCGAATTGGTCGCCAAATGCTCATGTACCTCACGGGTGTGCTCTATATCATCTCGTTTTCATTACTGGCACAAGTTGATTCAGTTAAAGGCTATGTAGTGGTGATGACATTGTGCTCTATTGCTACCTCGTTATGGCGACCTCTTACCTCTGCCACCATTGGTGATATTATTGATGATCCCCAATCCCGTGAATTGGCAATGCAATCACTGTATTTTGTCGTCAATGTGGGTTGTGCTGTCGGGCCTATGTTAGGTATTTGGTTAGGCTTAACCGGTAAACAATCGAGCTTTTATATTACTGCAGCGGCTTTTGCTGCTTTATTAGGGTTACTGTTTTGGGGATTTAGACATCAAACACGGCAAACTAGTCCATCAATAACCGAACAGGTGCCTGATGGGCTTATTCCCACCATGGGCGATGCAACATCAGCGGTTAAGCGAAAGCCTGCGGTGATGAGCCGCAAGCAAATAGTGGCGATTTTATTGCAAGACAAATTGCTTCAATGTCTTATTGTGGCGAATATTTTGTGTATGTTCATTTATGCTCAAATGGACAGTTCGCTTATTCAATATCTTACCCGAGCGAATGCGCCTAATTTACTGACGCTAATTTCTGCAATGATTTTTACCAATGCCTTGGTGATCATATCAACTCAATTTTTACTATTAAAATTAATGGCCGGCTCCAGTTTAATTCATCGGATCCAGTTCGGATTGATCCTGTTGATGTGCTCACAAGTGTGGTTAGCCTATAACCCGATTGATTTATTTTGGGGCTGGATTGGCGCCATTATTATCATGAGTTTAGCCGAAACCATTTTGTTCCCTACGATGAATGTGCATATTGATCGACTTGCGCCTAAACATTTGCGAGGAGCCTACTTTGGTGCGGCATCATTTTATGAAATTGGTTTCGCGTTTGCGCCATTGGGCGGCGGGATTATTCTGGATCATCTTGGAGGATATTGGTTATTTATTATCGGTGCCATCTTGTCGCTAGTAGTGATTTATTTATACAGTATTTTGGATAAGCTACCGAGACCTAATTTTGCTGCAATAGAGTTGAGCTAAAGGTCAAGCTCTTTGATGGTCAGTTACCATTAAGGCTTTTTCACTATAGTAAGTGGCGCTATTTTGCTATTGTTTTGCGTAATCTGATGTGGATGAGTTAACTTTTATTGTATTGAGGGAAGGGCGTATTTTATGGCTGTAACACAGATTAGTGAATTTATATCCTCTTTAACTGAGCGAGCGGAGACCGTGAGCTTTGAAGAGTCTATGGCATTGATCGATAGCCATTATGATTTTAGTCCAAGTGCATTTAAAAATGGTGATCTGCTCAATGAGGCAGGGCAGAATTCAGGTTCTTGTAAGATCTTGGCATTTGGACAAATTCATCAATTATCTAAGCCGCAAACCTTGGCAATGTTCGGCCAACATTATCGAGATGTTTTGGCCACGCCACAGGGCTCTGATCATCAAAATATCCGTCAGTTTTTACAACATGGTTGGCAAGGAGTGTTGTTTTCACAGTTGGCATTGGAACTGAAGTCATAGCCGTATAGAAACATGCTATCGATTAATGTCGACAACAGCGTGCAATAGCACTACATTTGCAGCCACATCAACCGTATCATTAAAAGTATTTGGTTTTAACGGTAAGGCATATCGTTGGTTAAGCATGTTTACTAGCGCCTATTTGATCGCAAAGGAATCAATTTTATGAATCGTTATATATTACCTCTTATTGTGTTAAGTACCTTAACGGTGCTTTCAGTCAGCCACAGTGTTGCTAAAGATCATGATTCGCATGAGCATAGCCATAAGCAAAAATCTGAAAAACACGACAAAAAACATCATAAGAAACATGATAATGATAGCAATAATTACCAGACTTATTTTAGTAATGACCGTCAGGTAATTATTAATAATTACTATTATACCAGCCGTGATGCCAAGCATTGTCCACCAGGGTTAGCCAAGAAACACAATCGCTGCGAACCACCGGGCAGTGTTAAACAATGGCGTAAAGGCCAAGCGCTGCCTGCGGATGTTGTTTACTATGATGTGCCTTCTGCACTAACCGTCCAGCTAGGACGGACACCTGAAGGACAGAAAATTGTTCGTGTGGGGACTGATTTACTATTGATCAGTGTTGGTACTGGTATGGTGATAGATGCAATACAAGATCTTAATGATGTGTTGTAGGGAGTTGCTATAACACTTGATTAGGATAAAGCTATTACAAGGCTTTTAGTGCCTTGCTTAATACACGGGTTTATCCCAAAAAATGTTAATGTTTATCGCCTCCCCGCTCAAGCCAACTGTTATCTGCATTGCAATAAAAAGCCGACCCCAGGTCGGCTTTTGTTTAAGCTGATATGTTACACATGTTTAATCATGTTCGAATATCACTTCCTTTAAATCACTGATCGTATTCAAGGTTAAATCGCCTGGTTGAGGACTCCAAGTCACTCGCAGGTAGTTAGCTAAGTCTCTTAGCTGCTCATCGGTAAATTTATCAGCATAGCCTGGCATGGCATAAAAGCTGGTGGTAGTGTTGTAATGTTGGCTTTTAATTCCCTTTAACATCACCGCGACTATGTTGTGGGGGCTGGCTTTATCTAAAGTGGCATTTCCTGCCATGGCAGGGGCCACATTAGGTCGACCTTCACCACTTTGACCATGACAACCGGCGCAATATCCCATGTAGAGATCATACCCTGGTAATTTACGCTGATGGCCGTTAAAGGTGAGCGCTTTCGCGGCTATCTTCTTATCGGTATCGAGTAAGTAACTGCTTACTGCGAACATATCATCGTCAGTTAAGTGGCTAAAGCTGTGGTACACCACAGGATACATGCCACCAAATACTGTACCTTTTCGAGAATACCCCTCAGTAAACAGCGACTTTAAATCATCATGAGTCCAGTTTTGGCGATTCAGTTCGGCTGGAGTAATATTCGATGCTTCAAGCCCTTCGATAATTGCACCTTGAAAGTGTTTGTCTTGCTCCATGGCAAATAAGCTGTCTCTTGGAGTATGACATTCAGCACAATGGCCCAAAGCATTGACTAAATAGTTACCGCGGTTCCAACGTTCACTCTTATCTTTTTTAGGGGTAAACTTTTTTGCATCATGGGCGACTAAATTCCATGCCTTAAGGCCAAAGCGGACGTTAAAAGGGAAGTAGACATCATTGTCGAGATTAGCTTGTTTAATGGGTTTGGTGCCCATCAAATAAGCATAAATCGCTTGGGTATCTTCATCGGTTAACAGGCTGTAAGACGTATAAGGCATCGCAGGATATAGATTACCGTTTATGCCGACACCATGATGCATAGCATCAAAAAAATCTTCGTAGCTGTATTTACCTATACCTGTTTCTTTGTCTGAGGTGATATTGGTTGAGTACACAGCGCCAAATGGCGTTTCGAACGGTAAACCACCGGCTAATTCGCGGCCACCCACTGCGGTATGGCAAGCCACACAGTCACCTATCTTCATCAGATAAGCACCGCGTTCGATGTCACCACTATTATTGACACGCTCATCGGCCGCGCTACAAGAACTGGCGAACACGCTTAGACCTATGGTCAATAATAAATTTTGACCTAGTTTACCAACCTTTATAAGGCGGGCAGTATATTGTTGGTCGCATGGTTTCATGAGAGTGTTAACCCCTTTGTTTTGAGGATTAAATCTTTCATCGCCGCATAGTATTTAACGTAGCCAGTACAGCGACATACGTGCTCAGCTAAGGCCTCTTCTATCACTTGCTCCACTTTATCTTTGGCGATAGGTTTACGTTCCAGTCGTTCTATCAGTGCCGTCGATTCATTAACAAATCCTGATGTACACCAACCGCATTGAAACGAGAAATGTTCCAAGAAAGTTTGTTGTACTGGGCTCAGTGTAGTGATTTCGCCTTGAGCATTTTGCTTGGCATGGCCTTCAATGGTACGAATACGTTTGCCATTAAACCGCTCGACGCCGTTGATACAAGTGCGGACAACTTCACTCATGCCTTGGTCGTCATCGACGATGACAGTGCAGGCATGACAGACGCCAACGCCGCAACCAAACTTAGTGCCAGTGAGATTTAAATACTCATGTAAAAATTCAATCATCATGGTGCCATCGCCGACATCAATCGGGCCAACAGCTTGGTTATTTATGGTTAACTTTATTGACTGGCTCATGCCATGGCCTCCTTGATTTTTTTCGCTGTCATAGGCAGATCGTAAAAGCGCACTTGAGTCGCCTGATAAACAGCTTCAACCAGTGCGGAAACGACAGGTATCATCACCACTTCGGCAATACCACGGCTTGGATCTGTTTCAGACAATTGCGGTAAAATAGTATGTCGCTGACTCCAAACGCCAACATGTCTTGCTAGCGGTACCTTATAGCGATTGAGGTTCCACGTACCGTTACCAGCCCCTGCTTCAAATGGCGGTAATTCTTCATGTAGAGCATGGCCAATTCCCATAGCAAGACCGCCTTGAATTTGCCCCTCAACTAATTCGTTCACAATCACTTTACCGGCTTCTAACCAAGTGTGAGAACTCAGTAATGTGACTTCACCATTGCCTTCATTTACTGCCACTTCGACTAAGGTTGCGCACGGAGCATAATAAGTCACCATGGCATTATTTAGCTCAGCTTTGGGGTAGCGCATAGCTTGGCGATCGATTAAGTGATAACCGTTAGAGTTCATGCGAGCGATACGAGCAGCGCTGCCATGATATTTATCACCTTTTCCGTATTGCAATGCTAAGGCATCTAGCGCGATACGCTCCTTGGTACCGAAAATCTCAAAATCCGCTTCGGCCCACGCCCAGCGGTTAAAGGCATGACCCATTACGCCAACCACTAAGCCCAAATCATGGGCGCGTTTAGCCAAGATATCGATTGAAAGCGGAGGGAAGCCCAATGCAGTTAGCTTGCCGCCAGTCCAACGGCCATCGCGGGGGTCATTGAGATTGGTTGCGCCCATTGGCGTATTGAAATACAACTCGTTCCAAATAGACACGGCTGCGGGCCACAGTCCGTGACGATAAATAATATCGGCGGCAATACGGGTAACATGGCTTTGATAATACGCCGACATCGATGCCGATGATGCCATGGCTTTAACCGGTGTCCAGCGAGGGTTAGCGGCCATTTCATCTTGGCGTTGTTGTGAAATAATATAAGGATTGTCGGTTTGTACTAATTGCATCGCATCCCAAATATCGATTTCGGCCAGTTTCACTTCGTCGGCAAAATTCCCTAGTGATTCACTCACCACTACAGCTTGAGAGGTTTGCGTGCCAGTACCCATTTCGATAAAGCCAATATCCAAGCTTATTTTACCGTCTTTAGACAATTGAATCGCAGCGCTGGGAGCCGCGGCGCCTGTACCATAGTCTTTAGTGGCAATACCAAAACCAACGCCATAGCGCATGCCAGGGTGTTTCGCTTCATAGTCTTTTTTATTGATTACGCGTTGTTGCCACACGGTATCTTGTTCGGCCATGTCGAGCATTTCACGATAGCGCAGGGTGCCGTTAGGTATTGCACCTTGGGTATTACGTTGCCCCGAAACCATCACATTAGCCGCTCGTAACTTAAACGGATCGACCTCTAGCTCAGCTGATATCTCATGGATCATACTTTCCATTGCGGTCATCGATTGCAATGTGCCATAACCCCGCATCGAACCCGCATCAGGATTACGCGATGCATAAGCGGTGGCGACAATGTCATTACGCGGGGTGTAGTAAATGCTTTGCATTGCTGTCGCGCCAACCGAGGTTACTGATGGGCTGAAGTTTTCACGTCCACCGCCATCAACCGTCATCTGTGAAGTTAATGCTTGAATTTTTAGGGTCGCTTTATCGACAGCTAAGCGGCTTTTCATGGTAAATGGATGGCGCTTTAGACCTGATTGAAATTGCTCAAATCTGTCGTTGGCTATACTTACTGGCCCCTTGGCATAAATGGTTGCCAGTACACCATAGTAAGGAAATATCGAATGATCTTTCGCGCCAAAACCGCCACCAATATAAGGCGAGTGCACCACGAGATTATTCACTTTACCCGCTAATGGCCCCGACGACAGCATGTGCACGGCCATCTCTTGGAAGTCTTGTGGCGATTGTGCAGTAATCACGGTATGGAATGTTTGGCTATTGGCATCAAACCAACCATTGAAGGCCTCAGGTTCCATCATCATAGGATCAATGATTTGAGTGCGATATTCTCGTTCTAATACTTGCCATTGCTGACTCGTTTTAGCACTTTCAATTTGTTTATCTATTTCGCCAGCATAAAAAAGACCGCGCTCAGACACTGAGCCTTGGGCATTTGCATCACCTGACCATTCGGGTTTGTAGTTTTTAATATTGGGAAAAAACAACCCATCGTGCAGTGGACTGTATGTATCCTCACTGGCACCATCTTCACCTTCTACCCGAATAATACGCCAATTGGCATAAGGGTTTTTAGTCTCGGATACAAAAGGCGTTTCTTCACCATAGCGCAACAAAGCCTTGTCAAATTGCAGTAAAGATTTAGCTTGTTTAAAGGCATGAAAACTGTCGAATAATAAAATCGCTACTGCATGCCCCAGATAATCTGCGGTCTGTCCCTCGGCCAGCAACATATTATCACCGTAAAAGTCAGGCAACTTAACCTTGTCGCGGGCAAGATCTGCCGCAGTGATCACCTTGTAGGGTTTAGCCGAAGCGGGGAGATGGTCGAGCGAGAAGCCTTGATAAACATGGGCTGCATCAGTGGCTCGCAGGATAAAAGCATAGCCTTGCTGTTTTGGCCATCCTGCCATATCCATTGCGCGGTAGTCGCGGCCATAGACTTTTTGGCCAGTAACTTTGGCAATACCGTCGTTACGAAATTTGGGAGTAGATTGCCCGTTAGTCTGAGTTTGCCATTGTGCTGCTAGTTCTGGAGAAATAATCGACGCATTGGCTCGACTCATTTCCCACAGTAAAGGCGCTGAATAAACAGCGACGCCACCAATCACGCATTGTTTGATAAAGGTCCGTCTCGACGCATTAGATACATCCATATCTCACCTCTGAAATTTTAATAGTAAAATCAGGCTCTAATGTAATATGCGCCTGATAAGCTTTTTCCT
This sequence comes from Shewanella sp. 5S214, assembly GCF_041439795.1. Lineage (NCBI taxonomy): Bacteria > Pseudomonadati > Pseudomonadota > Gammaproteobacteria > Alteromonadales > Shewanellaceae > Shewanella > Shewanella sp. 5S214. The sequence continues at coordinate 8,083 of NZ_JBGOOV010000010.1, read as the reverse complement.
TGATGGTAATTTTCACTGTTAAATAATGTTGATTATCAACATAACGTATAACCAAGTTAGCACGATAAAATTGCAAATAACAATTGCAAACCGCTTTGCTAATGGGCAGTACATCAGCCATCTTTTAGGTTAAGTGATAATACTAAATAGAACATAATCATATAGTTGTAGACATATACTATGTGCAGCGCTATCTTAAGCCTACTACAAGGATCAACCTTAAGCGCTTAATCTTGGCGATTAATGGCAAATGGCATCAGGATGATGTGTCACGTAGCGCTTACGACACCACAATGACTTTCTTGGCAATCCATTTTCAACTTGTTGATAATTAATATATCTTTAGCCTAATTCACCTAGATAATCTCTGTGTTTTTAAGTGAGTTAGCCGGTTATTGTAGCTTGCTAAGCGGTGCTGAGATTAACAACAGAATGATAAACTTGATGGCATTGAGTGAAATACAAGTCGATAAGCTTACCACAGAGTTGCTTTATGGTTAATTACTACCATTAATTGATAGATTCAAAAGGGGATCTATTTAGTTGCTAGGAATGAAATGCATTTACCCACGCTGATTGTCATTACTTTACTCACCAATTTGTTGATTGGTTTTTACCTGTCGATACTTTATCGACGCAGACCTAAAGACAAGTGTTTTAAATATTGGGCGCTATCATGTGGCTGCTTTGTGTTTGGCATTTCAGCCTCGGTCTCTAGAGGATATGACGTTCCGGCATTTTTTAGTTTTTTTATCGCTGATTTCTTCCTCATTGTCACAGCAGTATTAGTCTTACTTGGGTTAATACGCTTTTCACGATTTCGTTTCACTAAAGCTAAACGCCAGCGTAGTATCGCCATTCTCTGTTTAATGACTTTGGCACTATTCTTTAGCTATCATAATCCGGCGTTAGTTACCCTAGTCGGTTCCTTGAGTGTTGCAATGCTATTTATTGCCGGTGCCTGGCTTATTAGGCGTTCAGTATTTAATGAACCTATCTACACAGGAACACTGCAGTTCATTTTTATTTTGCACAGTGTCGTTTTGATAGTTCAAGCCGCACTCGTTTGTTTTCATTGGGATAACATCAATTACAGTGGTTTGCCTGAACAGGCCATATACACTCTGCTTAGCCACGTTACATTGACAACACTTACAGCTTTATTATTGCCTTGGTTGTCATTTTTAAAACTGGAACGGAGTCTTACTATCAAGTCACAACGGGATGGTTTGACTAAGCTGGCTAATCGCACATTCTTTTTCAGCCAGGTTGAACGTCATTGGCTGCAATACCCGCAGGTAAAGGTCGTGTTGATGATGATTGATATTGATCATTTTAAGGAGATCAACGATAAATTCGGCCATCACGTTGGCGATATAGCCCTTAAAGCGGTAGCTGACATTATGTCTAAAGGACTCAGAAGCCACGATCTTATCGGTCGTATTGGTGGTGAAGAGTTTGCTGTTATCTTATATAACATTGAGTTAGATGTAGCGCAGCAAATTGCTAACCGTCTGTGTAATCAAGTTATGAAGCAAATGGCTGTTATCGATGGCCATAATATTAATTTGACCATCAGTATCGGTATGGTGCAAGTTTTGCCAGCCCATAATCAGATCCATGGCGCTTTTAAAGTTGCCGATGAGGCGTTATATCACAGTAAACACAGTGGCCGAAATACGGTTACCTTAGGTCAACTTACTGAGGTATAAAGCTAATAGAGGCCCGATGCTTACGCTGTCCTCAACCTAGTCATGGCGCTTAATTAATGTTTAACAGCAAATGACATGATTGATGGATACCCTGTTGCAAAGCCATTGTTAAACTAACAAAGAGATTGAGATATTAACCAATGCCTCAATCTCTTTGTGTATAAAACGTAGAAATAGAATTAACTAATATTAAGTATTAAGTTGATTGGCAAACTGACCAACCGCATTAACAACCTTTTGTGCCCCATCTTGAATTTCTGACATTACCTCTCCAGATTGGGTAGACAGAGTTAATCCTTGTAGTGCTTGTTTTTTCCCCGCCTCAATCATGCTAACGGCATTTTCAGTGAGTTTTTTGTTTTTAGACACTACCTCAACGATTTCTTCGGTAGCCTTGCTGGTGCGGGATGCCAGCTGTCTAACTTCATCGGCAACCACTGCAAAACCTCGGCCTTGTTCGCCAGCGCGAGCCGCCTCAATCGCGGCATTTAATGCCAGTAGATTCGTTTGGTCGGCGATACCACTGATACTTTGCACCAGTGCCCCAATCATTTGCGACTGTTTGTCTAAATCTTCTATCCCTTGGGCTGCAGCGTTCATTTGTAACGCTAACTTGTTCATGACCTCAACCATCTCTAACAACACTTTATTACCTCTTTGTGCTGTTATATCGGTTTGTTGAGAGGTGCTGTAAGCGATATCGGCCGCTTCTGATATTGCCTGTTCACGGTTAACTTGGTCTGTAATGACAGTCGCAAATTTCACTACTTTGTACAGCTTATTATAGCTGTCGAAAATCGGGTTGTAGGAGGCTTCTAACCAAACAACTCTGCCATAGCTATCAACACGTTTAAAGCGATCTGCAACAAAATTTCCGTTACGAAGTTTTTCCCAAAAATGTTGATATTCGGTGGAGTTATACTCCTGCGGTTCACAGAAAATTTTGTGATGCTTACCGACAAGTTGGTTTTTTTTGTAGCCCATGGCATTTAAAAAATTATCATTTGCTGTTAACACAGTGCCATCTAAATCAAACTCAATAACCGCAGTAGAGCGTTGTAAAGCTTGGATTAAATCCTCATGCTCTTTTGAGGTTTCAATCGTGCGGGTAAGATCATTGGCGTATATCGAGAAATATTTTACTTCTCCGCTGCTCTTTTTTACCGGCTGTAAAATTGCCCTTAGCCAAGCCTCTTCACCATTACCTTTAATTATTTGCAGTGCGCCAGCCCAATGTTGCGACTGTTTTATCGCAGTACACATTGACTTGTAATGAGCTGTTCCTCTGGCGCGTTGGGGCACCATATCAATTAACTGTTGTCCAATGGGAGAGTGTTGTTGAAACAACATGTCATTAGTAAAATGTTGATTTACTTCAGTCACTTTGCCATCAGCAGCCAGTGTCATTGATATCATCTCACTATCGAGACTTTTTCTGACTTGCTGCATGGAGAACAATTCTTCTTTCAATTGTTCATTTTCTTGCTTTAAGCGACCATTAAACATCAACATATAGATTTCCAATAAGAGTTATTAATTAAGTTATTGAGATGAATTAGCTTAATAGGCAGGTTTATGAGTACTGATACGTAATAATTAACGCAATAGATCAGTTTGGTATCAAAACTGTAGACCTAGTACACTAATATCTCCTCAAGTAAAAGTCAGTATTTTAATGATTATTTAACTTAGTGACGATAAATCATCTTATTACTGTTAATTCACCTTGCTGGTTTTTTTGAGTCGTAATTCCGTTTTGTCTTTGGGGAAGGTATCAACAGTTTACGATCGCAAGCTTGGCCTTGTATTGCCAGAAGAGGCTGCATTTAACCCTCCGAATAGGCGTGGTTTAATCGCTGCACATGCTGGTTCTGTGGCTTGTTCGAGACTGTCCTCAATGTTACTTTCAGGCTCAATTCTCCCATAGCAATGATTTGATCATTCCTAATGTATCTATGTCTCATTTACTTAACTCTATGCTTGAGCTAAACCTTAGCTTCGTTAACACTATGTAAAGCGTTAGCTTGGCCCTGACATCACAATAGCGTCATTATGTTGAGTAATATTAATGAAACCAATAATTTGTAGCAGTGCATTAGAGGCCGTTTCATTTATTGAAAATGGTGAAACCTTATGGACTCACTCTATGGGGGCAACCCCCATATTACTGCTCGATGCGTTAGCCAAACATGCGTTAACAAAGCATGGTTTAACATTATTGCAGTTACATACCGAGGGGGCCGAGTCGCTAAGTGATCTCCGTTTAAAGGATCATATTCGCCATCGTTGCTTCTTTGCCGGATCACCCACGCGGTTGTTGCTACAAGGAGGTGATGCCGATTATGTGCCCATTTTTCTTTCTGAAGTGCCTAAATTGTTTCGTTCTGGCGAGCAGCACATCGATACTGCCATTATCCAAGTGTCTCCACCGGATAAGCACGGTATCTGTTCTTTAGGCATATCGGTCGAGGCCACGCTAGCGGCTTGCCAAATGGCGGGTAAAATCATTGCTCATATTAATCCTATGATGCCTCGTACTCATGGTGATGGCTTTATTCATTATAATAAGTTGGCCGCAGTGTATGAGCAGAGCATGCCGTTACCACAACATTTATTCGCTCCAAGCGATGCAATCAGCCTGGCCATCGGCCAACATGTGGCAAAACTGGTAGGTGATGGTGCTTGCTTACAGATGGGCATAGGTGCGATCCCTGATGCTGTGCTGGCATGTTTAACCGCACATAAAGATTTGGGCGTACACACAGAGCTTTTCTCTGATGGGGTGCTTAATCTGATTGAACTTGGAGTGATAAACAATAGTCTTAAGAAAGTTCATCCCGGCAAGACTGTGACAGGCTTTGCATTGGGTAGCCAACGACTTTATGATTTTGTAGATGACAACCCTTCGGTAATATTCATGGATATTGAGCAGGTTAATGACACGGCTATTATCCGTAAAAACCCCAATGTGATGGCAATAAACTCAGCGTTACAGGTCGATATTTCAGGGCAGGTGTGTGCTGATTCACTGGGCACTCAAATATACTCAGGTGTAGGTGGTCAGATGGACTTTATACGCGGCGCAGGCCTTTCTGAAGGCGGCCGTTCTGTCATCGCATTGCCCAGTACTGCGGCTAATGGCACAGTCTCACGGATTGCCACAGTACTATCGCCAGGGGCTGGCGTAGTAACCACTCGTGCGCATGTGCATTATATTGTCACCGAGTATGGAACCGCTTATTTACGCGGTAAATCGTTACGCGAGAGAGCCCGAGCACTGATTGATATTGCCCACCCTAAGTTTAGAGAGCAGCTTTGCCGAGAAACCTTTGATACTTGGCGACTTAAGGTTTAGCGTTACCCTAGATTACTCTAGTCATTACGCCAATGTTATTGAGTCTGTACTTAGTTTGTTGTATCTACAGGTTATATTAGATTGATGAATTAAACGACTCACGCTGCTTGCAACGATTAACCTCGGAGTAAAAATCACTATAATGACGGTGAATATTGGGGTAGGTTAATCGGCAATAATTCACTAAAAAATAGTGACTTAATTATAATCATTTAACTGTTATTAGCTTACTGAATTGATATAAACTTTGGCCATTAACTGTATCAGAGGGTATTCGTCGTATGAGTACATTAACAAAAGGTTCACGCCAATCAGGTTTTACCCTGATAGAGCTAGTGGTTGTTATTATTATTTTAGGCATTTTGGCAGTAGTTGCTGCACCTAAATTTATCAATTTAAAAACTGACGCCCATATAGCCGCTATTGAGGGGGCGACAGGGTCGATCAAAACAGCGGTCACTTTATTTAAAACCAAAACACTGACATCGGGTAATACATTAACTGATACTGTTGAGTTTTCTGGTATAAAAGGCAGTAATTACCAGCCTTGGGCTGCTGCGGCCAATCCAACCGGAACTGGTTTTAACGCCGGTTATACTTCTGCACCAGAGATATTCAAAGCAGCAGGTTTGGACGTTAATGACTGGGCTTATCGCATTTACACATTGAGTGGGAGTTATATTCTTGCTGCAGCACCCAAAGGTGTTTTGGCTGTAGCTGAGCCAACGTCGGCTGAGGTTATCGCGACGAGTTGTTACTTCCAATATCATTGGAAGACTGCTGGTGAACCAGAGATTACCAAGGTAATTACAGGGTGTTAATAACTCAGTGGTCATCCACTGAGTTGCTGTTTCGCTTATGGCCTGCGGCCACTAACGGCTAACACTTTAGTGCCGCAGGCGATAATATGATAAAGAAGATTAAACGATTATTCGTTTAACACACCAACAAGGTTTATGATTTAATAGTCTCAATAATGAAGTTGATGAGGTCTAATCATGATAATAGCCTGTCCCCATTGCGATACCTTAAATCGCGTCCCTGAAGAACGTCTTGAACAACAACCCACTTGTGGAAAGTGCAAACAGAGCCTATTTGTGGGTGAGCCGATAACACTAACTGCCGCAAATTTTAGTCACCATGCTAATAAATCAGAACTGCCACTGGTGGTCGACTTTTGGGCTAGCTGGTGTGGTCCGTGTAAAAACTTTGCCCCAGTATTTACACAAGCAGCTAAAAAATGGGAGCCCAAATTTCGTTTCGGCAAACTCAACACAGAAGAGCAACAAGCTCTCGCTGCCCAATTCAATATTCGCTCTATTCCAACCTTGATGGTATTTAAACAAGGCAAAGTTGTTGCACAGCAATCGGGCGCTATGCCTGCATCATCATTTAACCAATGGCTAGAGTCGATTAAATAGATTGTGGACGTTAGATTACTCATTAAAAACGCGATAAACTATCGCGTTTTTGCTTAGCTTTATTTTGATTGTTGTTTAAAAGGATTTGATAAACATGAAAAAAATCTTAGTTATCTGCTTATTTGGCCTCGCATTATTTAGCTTTTTAGACCGAAAGGTTTCAACCACTCAAATTGTACAAAACGTTTATGCTGATTATACCGCTGACAGTGACAGTGTGTTGCAAAATGCTATTGATAATAAGCTAAGTAACCTTCAAGTTGGTGGTTCAGGGGATGTGGTAAAAATTCTTGCTGACGATCTGAAAGGCAGTCGCCACCAACGATTTATTCTGAAAATTGCCGGCGGTAACACGCTATTAGTTGCCCATAATATTGATTTAGCCCCACGGATAGAAAACTTAAATGTCGGCGATACGGTCGAGTTTTACGGCGTTTATGAATTTAACAACAAAGGCGGCGTTATTCATTGGACTCACCACGACCCACGTGGACAACATCAAAGTGGCTGGTTAAAGCACAATGACAGTATTTATAAATAAACAGTCGCTTGACTCAGGTTCAGTAAACTTAACAATTCGCTCAATTTACTATCCGTTTATTTCTACCTAATGATATTTGAACCGAGTAAAGTTGTTACACAACGATCCAGTACCATGCCTGCATCATCATTTAACCAATGGCTAGAGTCGATTAAATGAGTTTAGTGTCAGTAAAGATAAGTGTGTAGTGTCAATATGAAGCTAAGTTTAATGGGGGAATAATAGAGTTCGGGAGTCTGGTACTTATACATCATGGATCAGTTAATAGGATAAGGGATTACTTACGTATTCGGGTACGTAAATAAAAGGTCTCGGTCCTGATGATATATTACAGTGACCGAGACCTTTGTTAGCGTCATTATAATTATTATTTGTGAACTGACTTAATCGCTTCTTTTACACTACTATACAAGCGTGAAAGCATTCTATTGAAAATGGCTCGAATAGTGGCATAAGTTAAGTCAACTACGGTTGTGACTACAGCCCCTGCAAAAGACAACATATGGCCGAGTAGGCCTCTGACATCGTCGGCGAAAGAATCTGCCGCGGCAGCAATTTTTTCAAGGGTTTTGGCGACAAGATCATAGAATGTCAAACCGTAAGAAGCCGTCGCTTGCGCTACAATTGCACCATAATAGCCTGCCTCTTTTAAGACAGTAATTAATGCTGCACTGAGTTTGTCGCTCCACTGATCTGAATAGCTTGCTTGATTGCGGTTTTCATAACGTAATTTTACCGGCTTTAAATATTCGCTAGCTTTAACATGTAAATGGCCCCAATGCTCAGTGTTTGCAGAGACTAAATAACCTGGTTCGGCTCCAGCTTTAGGATCCATACCATGAGCACTAATCCTCAAACCTTGACTGTTATCTAAGCGATATTCCACTCCTTGATAAGGCGCATGAATAAAAGGCCATAAAGGCACTTTTGGGACTACATCAGCGCCGTGGGTGCAGCGAAAAATTTGATTTAGTCTATGGGTGTTAGCCGAGGCAAAACCTTGTTGTCCAACTCTTGGGGAGCCAAAAGTGTATAAATTAATATTTGAAGCGTA
>NZ_JBGOOV010000009.1:0-166465 GCF_041439795.1 Shewanella sp. 5S214 | reverse complement strand
CAAGGCGCTGATGCCATTTTACTGATGCTGTCAGTGCTTGATGATCAACAATATCGATTGTTAGCAAACGAAGCGGCAAAGTATCACTTAGATTGCTTAACTGAAGTCAGTAACGAAGCAGAATTAGTTAGAGCGATTGATCTAAACGCGCCGATTATTGGTATTAATAACCGTAATTTACGCGACTTAAGTACCGACCTTGCCACCACAGAATTATTAGCACCGCAAATCCCCGCTGACAGAGTGGTGATCAGTGAGTCAGGGATTTATTATCATCAGCAAGTGTGTCGCTTAAACCCATTAGTTGACGGTTACCTTGTCGGTAGCTCAATAATGGCGCAAGACGATATTGATTTAGCCTGTAGACAATTGATTTATGGTAATAATAAAGTTTGCGGCTTGACTCAAATTGACGATATTGCAGCAGTGGCACAAGCCGGTGCGGTATTTGGAGGATTAATATTTCATCCTAAATCACCCAGAGCTGTAACGCCAGCACAAGCAAGTGACTTAGTCGCCCAAATGCACCAACATCATATTGGATTAAACATGGTCGGCGTGTTTGTTAATCATGCCGTTACTGATATCGCAGCTTTAGCCAAAACACTGGATCTTTTTGCAGTGCAACTACATGGCGATGAAACAGAACTTGAAATTAAAGAGTTAAAAACATTACTGACTGAGCAGCAACTTAGCACCGAGATTTGGAAAGCCATTGCAATTGACAGTCAGAGCGGTGAAGTGAGTCCAAAACCTGCCGGGGCCGATCGTTATTTGTACGACAGCAAATCTGCACAGCAATTTGGTGGCACAGGACAAACATTTAACTGGCAAGCCAATATTGATAATAAACAAGACGCCATCTTGGCCGGCGGGTTGACCGCAGAGAATGTTTATCTTGCCAGCCAACAGGGATTTTATGGGGTCGACTTAAATTCAGGAGTAGAATCAGCTCCTGGCCATAAAGACCATCAAAAACTGAACGCTGCATTTGCCCAGTTACGCCGCAATTAACATTGAATAACGAACAACGAATCAACATGAACATACGATTACTCAAAGGGAACATTTATGACCGAGCTCAAGCTTAACCCTTATTTCGGCGAATACGGCGGTATGTATGTACCGCAAATTTTAGTGCCTGCATTAAAACAACTCGAAACAGCCTTTATTGACGCGCAACAAGATGAAAGCTTTATCGCTGAATTTACCGACCTGCTGAAAAACTATGCAGGCCGCCCAACAGCGCTAACACTTACCCGTAATTTAAGTCCAAATCCTATGGTAAAAATCTACCTAAAACGTGAAGACTTACTCCATGGTGGCGCCCACAAAACCAACCAAGTGTTAGGTCAAGCGTTGTTAGCGAGACGTATGGGTAAAAAAGAAATCATCGCAGAAACAGGTGCTGGTCAACATGGCGTAGCCACTGCCCTAGCCTGTGCGCTTTTAGGCTTAAAATGTCGAGTTTACATGGGTGCTAAAGACATTGAACGTCAATCGCCAAATGTGTTTCGAATGAAATTAATGGGTGCTGAAGTGATTCCGGTGACTTCAGGTTCATCAACCCTAAAAGATGCCTGTAACGAAGCCATGCGCGACTGGTCAGCAAGTTATGATAAAGCTCACTACTTACTCGGCACCGCTGCTGGGCCACATCCGTTCCCGACAATTGTGCGCGAATTTCAGCGTATTATTGGGGAAGAAACCAAAAAACAAATTCTTGAAAAAGAAGGCCGTTTACCTGACGCTGTCATCGCCTGTGTTGGCGGAGGCTCAAATGCTATTGGTATGTTTGCCGACTTTATTGACGAACCATCCGTTGAATTAATTGGTGTTGAACCGGCAGGAAAAGGACTTGATACTGCGATGCACGGCGCGCCGCTTAAACACGGTAAAACCGGTATATTCTTTGGCATGAAATCACCGTTAATGCAAAACAGTGATGGTCAAATTGAAGAGTCGTATTCTGTTTCTGCCGGGCTTGATTTCCCCTCGGTAGGCCCGCAACATGCACATTTAAATGCCATTGGTCGTGCACGATATGAATCAGCAACCGATGATGAAGCGTTAGAGATGTTCCAAACCCTCGCTCGCTGTGAAGGTATCATTCCGGCATTAGAATCAGCGCATGCACTTGCTTACGCAGTTCGCATGGCAAAAGAAGCGACTAAAGAGACCATTTTAGTGGTTAATTTATCAGGCCGTGGTGACAAAGATATTTTCACTGTGGCAGATATTTTAGAAGCGAAACAAAAACAACAGGAGAGCGGCAATGAGTAACCGTTATCAAGCAAAATTTGCTGCACTTAAGGCACAAAATCAAGGTGCGTTTGTTCCTTTTGTCACCATTGGCGATCCGAGCCCTGAATTATCGTTAAAGATCATTCAAACCTTAGTTGATAATGGTGCTGATGCACTTGAATTAGGTTTTCCTTTTTCAGATCCATTAGCTGATGGCCCAGTAATACAAGGTGCTAACTTACGCTCATTAGCCGCTGGAACTAAACAAAGCGATTGCTTTGACATTATCGCTAAAATACGCGCGCAATATCCTGATCTGCCTATCGGATTATTGCTATATGCCAATTTAGTATTTGCCAATGGTATTGATGAGTTTTACGCCAAAGCACAAACTGCAGGTGTAGATTCGGTATTGATTGCCGATGTGCCGGTTGAAGAGTCAAAACCTTTTAGTTTAGCCGCAAAAGCACATGGTATCGCACCTATCTTTATCGCACCGCCTAATGCTGATGCTGACACCTTAAAACTGGTCAGCGCACAAGGTGAAGGTTATACCTACCTGTTATCTCGTGCCGGCGTAACGGGTACTGAATCAAAAGCCGGTGTGCCAATTGAGAATATTCTGGCACAATTGGTCGAATTTAATGCCCCACCGCCACTATTAGGTTTTGGTATTGCCGAACCAGAGCAAGTACGCGCGGCCATCAAAGCCGGTGCCGCAGGCGCGATATCAGGTTCTGCAGTGGTTAAAATTATCGAAGCTCATCAACATGATGAAGTCACATTACTGGCAAAACTTGCTCAATTTACCGCAGCAATGAAAGCGGCAACCTAGAAACGTTGTGCTCTTAATAGAAAAGTAAAAACAAAAAAGGCGCTTAAAGCGCCTTTTTTAATGGATGCCATTTTAGACGGGTACTCTAGGTCTGTGATAATCTAAAATACCTCTCGAAGTAGAGTAAAGTAAAATTAGTGACGGTTTGCTTTTGAGATTTTTCTCGCTAAAGAACTTAATATTTGAATATCTAATGTATGAAATTTAATCTCGGGGGGATCATTTTTAAAACTAATTATAACAAGTAACTTACTACTATTTAGACAGTTTCTAATTTTGTACAGCTTTAGTTGATGACAGCCAAAATATAGTAAATTATGGATATAAAACAAATTAACCCATCACTCAAAAAATCAATAATTAAAATAAAATCAAAACCTTAGAAATATAAAAATAGGCCAAGAACGAGTTCATGGCCTATTTTTTATTTACTAAACACGTGATTGATTAATTATTTTATATCAATCAATTAAGAAATAAAGCTAACTCCTTAGCCATCATCTCGAACATTAACACTATATGAAACCGGATCGCCGTAAATGGTTTTAACTGTAATAGATAATAATCCAGCTGATTTTTGATTTGGACTAGCTTCTCGAGTTACAGTAAATGCATACAGTAATGGTTTGTTGGAGGTATTGTTACCAATTGTGTACGACGATGTAGATGTAGATAATGCACCATTGTCAATACTGGTTGTAATCTCAGTACCGTTGGCAAGAGTGTTATTATTGATATCAGACAAGAATAAATAAACAGTTTTTGAGGATATGCCTGTTGCCGCAGTTAAATCTATATCGACTACAGGGGTAATATTCCCCAAGCTGTCAATATCAACTAAACGACCGTAAGGCACGGAACCAGACATAACAATTGGCATATTTCTGAATACATTAAGCTGTGCTTGAGTGTTATTAACTCCAGTTTGGGTACAATTAGATACTGAAGATGCTGCGCACAAAAGACCAGTATAAAAACCATCTTTACCATCAAAGCTACCATTGGTATTAAAGTCAATAAACTCTTCATTTACAGCGCCTAAAGGCACTGATGAGCCACGATAAACACCATCTTCGTTATCATCGGTAAAGGCTTCTGTTAAATCAATGAAATCTTCACCAATATCAAATAAACCATTGCCGTTCAAATCAACAAAACTTTCTTCTCCTATCCCATATGCAGTAATAGTTGCTCGACCAGGTCGAGGCTCTGCTATGACAGAAGTAGAACCATCTAAATAACCCGCTAACTGATTACCGGTACATGGTGGTGTTAATAAACCGTTAAAAGCAACAGGACAAACAACAGATGTTCCTTCAAATGGGCGTGGATTCTGGCTCGTCCAATCTAAAGAACAAGCCCCTGTTCGACCAGCCGTTTCACAGCTCGCGCCGATAGAGCCACCTTCAGTTCTAAAGTTGATCACAGTCCCATCAGGAACAGGATTGTTAAAATGATCTGCTGAACGAATGGTAATCGTCGATGACTCTCCATCATGACTCCAGCCCTCTACATTTAACTGTGTCGCCGATAACGAGAAGCTGTTGTAATCAGCTAAGCCTGTTGTCACTGTTAAACTATCAGACACATTTGACACTATAAGACTTGTTGGATCTATAGCATCCTGCCAAAGAGCAAAAACTTTAACAGGCGTTGGTATTGTTCCTGAACGAACAGTAACAGATACATTACCATTAGCATCAGTGTAAGCTACTGCATATTTATTAGGAGTACTGATATCGCTAGGATACTCAGCATCACCTACTTTAGGAAAATTAGGACAATTTACAAAATCATCAGCTAATGGTGCTGGAGTTAATACCATACCCCCCACATCAGTAGAGAGTTCAAAACAAACTCTTTCAGAACTTGCTGGTTGACCGATCTCATTGAGCAACTTGAAAGCAACATTTGCGGTTTCTGAACGAGCACCTGCACCATCAAGGCCCCCAGAGACTTTAATTGCGAGCTCCTTTGGTGACGCACTGACGAATTGAATTGCACCGACCGCATTAGGATTAATGGTGATATCCGCAGTAGCATTTACGCTTGATGCTCCTGTAATTGCTGAAACAGTAACAGTATCTGTACCTTGGCAATTAATGCTTCGATAGGTTGCAAAACCTTTACCCGCATTTGTTATCACCGGAGAATCAACAACTGCATTACCTGCCGACATACATTGAGAAGAAAACTCTAATGTAAAAGGTTGACTTGTCTCAATACTGCCATCCGGAGCTTTAACGGTTACTTCAATAACAGTAGAGCCGCCAGCTGGAAGAGTGTTAGTACCTATGTATGTACTAACTTCAAGAGAGATATCGACACGACCAATCTCAAAAGCTTTGGTAGAAGTAACTTGTTTAACTTTTAAAGACACTTCACCAGCACCAACATCACCGTTTGAATATAGATCTAAAACAGCTTTACCGTCAGCATTAGTTATTGCTGTAGCAGAATTTGGGCTAATTGCACCTAAAGTCGTACCAGCAGTAATTAGTACTTGCTTTAAAGGTTGATTAGAACCATCAAGTTTGACTATTGCCCCTAAAATACCAGGGCGTTGATTAGTAATGTTATCGGTAACAGGACAGACTTCAAAGTTTTTCAAAGTCTTGTCGAATGTTACAACGCCATTACAATCATAAATTTCAAATGAGATAGAAGGATCTGCAGCAACGGGATCAATATCATCACCAGCGGTAGTAAAACTGACAGTATCAACTGTTAAACCATAACTAGCAGTGATAGTAGCAGCCCCCTCTACGGTTCCTGCTGTAATAGCTAATTCAGCTTTACCAGCGCCATCAGTAAGGGCTGTCCCTACTGAAGGTAGAAACTCACCTAAGCTACTAGAAAATGAAATAACTTTCCCACTTAGTGGGTTGTTATTTCGGTCAAGTAAATAAACTTGTGCACGTCCTGGAGATGATTGGCTAATAGTAGAAGCCTGATTTCCAGTACCATCAAGCAAGCTTATGGTTAATGAGTTGTTTTCACCATCGCCACCAGGAGCATCACCAGCAACACTGTAATTAAATGTTTCTATTAATAGTTCATTATCTAGATTAAAGGTTGCTTGAACAGTACCAGCACCATCCACCATACCAGTCAATAGAGTCACTTTAGCAAAACCACTCGCATCAGTTAGTGCATTTCCTGATGTAGGGTTAATGACCCCCTCACCAACTAAAGAAAAATTAATTAATGCATTCGGTGAAGCTGCTCCGTCTTTTAATAACGTAGCCCTTACAGATCCTGGCGAGCTCTTATTTATACTTCGTAACTCATTATTTAATGAGTCGAGTACCGTTAAATTTAAAGTGTATGAATCTATAGGACGAACAATAACTTCATCACCTAATGTTTCAAAAGCAATACTCGCTGTCGATGACGCTATGCTAACTGACAACTCTGCTGCGCCTGCAACATAACCTGCACTTAAATTAAGTGTGGCTACACCACTATTATTAGTCATTGCTGTGCCCGTTGTTGGCGACAGATTACCTAACGTAGTCGTAAACGTAGCTAACTTACCGGCTAACGGTGAACCATTTAAATCTAAATAAGTCGCCTCTATTACTGCTGGAGTAGCATTACTCACAACTGAAATAGGGTTACCACTATTATCAAATAGCTTGAGTGATAAACGGTTTGTACCAACAGCGACTCCATCACCAAGCATGTAGAAACTTATCGAGGTAGTATAACCAGACTCTGTAGAAATACTTACCGTTGCTGAAGTTTCAATATTGGCACTTAACAGTTTAACCTTTGCTATACCATTAACATCAGTCAATGCTGTACCTGTAGAGGGCTCAAAAACACCGACAGCATTATCGTTTAAAGTAAACGTTACTGATTCATTTGCAATACCAGCACCATTTGTATTAGTAAATAAAACTTCGATAAACCCAGGTTGTATATCAGAAACTGTACTGATGGCAGCCCCTGTCGCGTTCACTAACTTTGCAGAAAGAGAAGAGGTAACAACACCATCACCAATGGAATAAAATCCAATCGTTTTAGACGGTTCGTTATCGATAGCAATTGAAATATTACCAGCACCTTCTTTATCGCCAGCGACAACTTTAATAATTGCCTTACCCGTTGAGTCGGTTAACGCAGTACCGCTATTAGGCACGAAGGTCGCTAACGCTGAATCATCAAAGGCAAAAGATACTACTTTATTAGGGATAGGATTACCCTGAATATCAGTGTAAGTAACATGAACATAGCCAGAGTTAACTGCACTAATATTTGTGATATTTACTTCAGTAACATCCTTCAGGGCAAGCACGATAGTATTATTAGTCAGCTCATCACCTAATGTTTCAAAAGCAATACTCGCTGTCGATGACGCTATGCTAACTGAAGCCTCTGCTGCACCTGCGACACTTCCGGCATTGATTGAAAGACTTGCAATACCGCTCGAGTTAGTTATTGCAGTGCCGGTTCCTGGTGTTAAATAACCTAAAGACGTCGAAAAGTTAGCAATTTTACCAACAAGAGGGGCACCATTAACGTCTAAATAAGTCGCCTCGATAAATGCAGGAGTATCTTTACTTATTATGCTTAATTGTCCGCCTAAAGAGTCTACTAATTTAATGCTTAAACGATTAGTCCCAGTAGCCAACCCATCGCCAAGCATATAAAAACTTACAGAAGTAGTTAGTCCAGTCAGAGAACTTACATTTACTGTGGCAGCAGTTTCTACATTAGCAGTACGGAGTTTAATTTTTGCTACGCCTGTAGCATTCGTCAATGCGGTTCCACTGGAAGGTTCAAATGTACCGTAAGAACTATTATTTAAGGCAAATGAAACAACTTCATTTGCAATACCTACACCTGATGAATCAGCAAGAAGTACTTCTATAAATCCAGGTTGAGAATCCGATATTTCAGTTATTGAAGTTCCTGAAGTATTGGTTAATTTTGCAGTCAAAGATGACGAACCGGATACTCCAGCATCACCTTTAGAGTAAAAATTAATATTAACAATCTCTTGTTCATCAATCTCAACATTAACCGTACCTGCTCCTTCCTTATTTGCTGAAGTAACCTTGATAACAGCTTTACCATCAGTATCAGTCAACGCAGTCCCACTGTTTGGGACAAAAGTCGCTAAAGCAGAATCATTAAGAGAAAAAGTAACTAAGCGATTGGCTATCGGTATCCCTGTGGGGTCTTTATACTCTACATGAATATAACCTGGTGTTAAAAAACTAATATTACTAATTGCATTTCCAGCAGCGTCTTTTAATTTTAGCGTTATTAAATTCTCACCAGTAACAGCCCCATCTCCAGCCATTGATATACCTGTAGACGCTGATTCACCAGAATCTAAAGAAGCCGTTACTGTCACAGCACCTTGAGTGGTTGATGTGCTAAGAATGACTTCGGCCACACCTTCAGAATTAGTTTTGGCAGTCCCAGCGCTTGGGGTAAATGAACCCAAAGATGGATCTGATAAGGAAAAAGTCACAACTGTATTTGCAACAGCTCCAGTTAAAGAACTTGTAACAGTTGCCTTTAACATTGCTGATGAACTTGCCGTAATCTCATTTGAAGATGTCTCAAGTTTTATTGAAATAACCTCAGTAGGATCCGTCCCTCCATCGCCTCCGGTTCCACTATCAGTAATACCGCCGCCGCCACCACATGCGACGAGAAAAAAAGTACATAAAAGTGCGAAATAAACTTTATATGCTGACCTCATTGTCAGGCTCCCTGTTACATTGAAATAAAACTTAAGAATTATTATAGTTACTTATATTTAAACAATACACAAACATCCTATAACTTTAGCATAACTATAATAATTTCTTTGCTATTTATCGGCTAAAACTTTCACTTTTAGGCCATTTCCTAAGTTAACGATTCCTGCTAGTCTTTAGCGCATTCAATAAAGAAATAAAATAATATGATGAAAGGAACACTCTGTGAGTAAACAATACAAGCTCGGACTCACGAGCAAAATTTTATTTGGCATGGCATTAGGCATTATATTTGGCCTAGTATTGAGAAACTCTTTTCCTGATAGCCAATTTATTCAAGAGTACATTACCGATGGATTCTTGCATGTCATTGGCACTATCTTTATCTCAAGCTTAAAAATGCTTGTCGTACCTTTAGTATTTATCTCATTAGTGTGCGGTACTTGCTCCCTTAGCGATCCATCTAAATTGGGGCGTCTTGGTGGCAAGACCATATCCTTCTATTTATTCACTACCGCTATTGCGCTCACGATTGCGATTCTAGCCGCAGTGTTGATCCATCCAGGTAATGCTAGTTTGGCCGGTAACGCATTAGAATACTCAGCAAAAGACGCGCCTAGCCTGTCTGAAGTCATTATTAATATTGTACCGACAAACCCTATGCAAGCCATGAGTGAAGGCAATATGCTGCAGATTATCCTATTTGCAGTTGTTTTTGGCTTTGCCATCTCACATATTGGTGAACGCGGTACGCGTATAGCATCATTTTTTAACGATTTAAATGATGTGATTATGCGTGTAGTTACCTTGATTATGCAGCTCGCGCCTTATGGTGTGTTTGCACTGATGGCGACTCTCAGCTTAACGTTAGGCTTAGAAACCTTCGGTAGCGTCGTAAAATACTTCTTCCTGGTCGTTGCAGTATTATTTATTCAAGGCTTAGTGGTATACCCGACATTATTAAAGTTATTCTCAGGCCTGAGTCCACTGATGTTTTTGCGTAAAATTCGTGATGTGCAACTGTTTGCCTTTAGTACAGCCAGTTCAAATGCCACATTACCTGTCACCATTGAAACAGCTGAACACCGAATGGGGGTTGACAACAAAATTGCCTCATTCACTTTACCACTGGGTGCAACACTTAACATGGATGGCACCGCCATTATGCAAGGTGTCGCCACGGTATTTATTGCCCAAGTGTTTGGTATTGAACTGAGCATAATGGATTACGCTACAGTGGTGGTCACTGCAACGTTAGCCTCCATTGGCACTGCGGGGGTGCCAGGCGTAGGCTTAATCATGCTCGCCATGGTGTTAAACCAAGTTGGCTTACCTGTAGAGGGGATTGCATTAATTATTGGTGTCGACAGAATGCTCGACATGATCCGCACCGCGGTGAACGTAACCGGTGATGCGGTAGCGACGGTGATTATTGCTAAATCAGAGGGTGAATTCAATGAACAAATATTCAATGACTCACAAGCGGGTAAAGTCGCTAAAAACTTTGAAGAGCAAGTGCTCAATTCCAAAAATTAACACTTAACATCACCTTATATAAAAAAGCGCTAATTTAGCGCTTTTTTATTATCTTTTTTCTGCATAAATATGTCATTATCATCAACTTACATTGATATAGGCTTTCATTATCATTAAAACTCATGGGTAAATGACTCGTCATAGCTTACAAAAAACGGAATAAATATGGACCTTACTTTATTGGCAAGTTTAGCGGTTATTCACATAGTGGCATTGATGAGCCCTGGACCCGATTTCGCCATTATTGTAAAAATGGCCACACAACAAACACGCTTAACCGCACTTTATTGTGCCTTAGGTATTGCGGTGGCGATCTTGATACATACCTTTCTATCTTTGATGGGGATCAGTGTGATGATCCAACAATCTCATATTGCGTTCATGGCTGTACAACTCATTGGTAGCAGCTACTTAGCTTGGATGGGATATGGGGCGCTTAAATCAGCGATGACGAGTATTATCAGCAAACACCGGACTGTAGACATCCCTTCAGTTCAGCAAAATCTCACCCAGGTGGCTATAGTCTCGTCGTTAAAAGGGTTTAAGGTGGGTCTTTATACCAATCTACTCAACCCTAAAGCGCTGATCTTTTTTATTACTTTATTTTCAGTATTAATTACGCCACAAGTCAATCATTCAACCAAAATAGCTGCGACAGTATTATTGTTTGTGTTGTCATTAGCATGGTTTAGCTTGCTGGCATTAGTATTATCTAAACCTCGGGTTCAGCAAAAATTACTCGCAGCGAATACCATTATTGATTTACTGGTAGGAATTATTTTTATTGCCGTTGCGCTGACTATTGCAAGTAATATTATCCAACAAATTATCAGCTAATTGAAATAGATAGACTCATTTAAAGCGGCCTGAGTTTTAAGCCTTATAAGTAATTCGTGGCCAAGATTAATCCGAGGGTTAATCTTAAGGCTGCTTTAGCAAACCTGTATACGATGCCGAGGATAATGGAGTAATCGACGCGCTAGATAATCCACGACAACATTTAAACCCGCAGTGAACACCAATAACAATAAGGCACCGCTAAAGCGGATTTCAGAAAAGTTACTGTCAACATAAAAGCCTAACGTCATCACGCCAAGCATACCCAAAATAGCCGTTTCACGAATAATCACTTCAAAACGATAAAACAGTAATCCCATAAAATGTGGATATAGCGTAGGCACAACCAAATAACTATATTGGTCAATCCTTGGCAGATATGTGAGCGGAACACTCACGTTGTCA
Organism: Shewanella sp. 5S214; assembly: GCF_041439795.1. Lineage (NCBI taxonomy): Bacteria > Pseudomonadati > Pseudomonadota > Gammaproteobacteria > Alteromonadales > Shewanellaceae > Shewanella > Shewanella sp. 5S214. The sequence continues at coordinate 154,891 of NZ_JBGOOV010000009.1, read as the reverse complement.
GCTTGGCGCGCCATTAAAAATACCATAAGACCGGCATTGTGTAATGCTAGCGCGATAATAGCGGGTAACATAGAAGGACCCAGCAACATCATAAACACAAAAGCCAATAAATATTCTGGCAGTGAACGTAATATTAAATTAACCGCACGCATGAACAAGATGATCAGGTTTGGCATCATTAAACGCGTGTTTAGCGGCAACAATATCATGGTGAATAAGTGAGTTAATCCTAAGGCACAAAAAGCCAATACTAAAGTGGCAATCATTCCCGGAAACACTTGTTGGCTTATTAATTCATAAACCCAGTCAAACAACTTTGATAAATTATCTGCATCAAACCAGGTAAAAAAAGCCTGCCCTTGGAGCATTGGCGGTAAGATATCAACACTGATAAAGCGCCAAATAAGTTGCGAGTCAATCACAGGTATTGGTGGTAAAAAATACACCGCAAGCGGTAAATATAGCCACAGCAAAATCGGTTTAGCCCAAAAGCGTATGCTGCCAATTAATAACACAAATAAAATCAGTAATGCCCCACCTTGCTCATAACGCCCTTGACGAAAAGCGGATTCTAAATAAAAGCCTAATGTCGGCATACCAATAAAACCCAATACCGCACTACTGCGCAATGCACATTCAAAACGATAACGAATATAATCAATAATCTGTGGATACATGTGCATCCAACGTCCATAGATAAATGCCGATAATTTATCAGTACCCTTGGGCAGTGAAAATAAAGTATGGATTGGCGCTTGTTGTAATATATCCGCAAAAACTCGGGCAAATGTGGCAGCATAAGGTAGTGCAATGGCTAAGATACCGGTAATGGCTGATAGACCAAAGATCTGTAAAAATATCAGCGCCCAGAAAATCTCATGGATCGCACGGATAAAGGCACACAAGGCCGCAATTAAGGGATGCTGATACCACAAGGCTAATGGAAATCCCACTAGCAATCCAACCGTGATCCCAAGCAAGGCAAAACTAATAGTTTGCCACAGTGCATCAAACAGATTCTCTGTCGCAAAAAAATCGGGATGCACAAAACCCTGCCACATACGGCCGAGTTCGGACCAAGGATCGATTGCTATCACTTCGGTATCAGCAAAAAACCAACACACAGATACCGTAACTAAAAGTAGTAAAGTGATTTTCTGCCAGTGGCCCACAAAAGCGCGTCCACGAAAAATCATAGCGTCAGACATAATAGAAAAGACAGTAACGGCACACAGATAGAGCTGTGATAAGCAATATAATGAGCTGCAGCGATGTGATCATATTCACGCCATAACCTGCTTTGGCATATCGGCCAAAGCATAATGCTGTGATAAACGGGCCAGAGATAACTTATCGGCGCCATCATCTAGCACCACTTTGCCCTCGCTAATCACGATAATGCGATCAAAATGCGCTAAGGCTAACTCAGCATCATGCAGCACACAAATCACACTTTGATGTGCTTGTTTAATCAAATTTAATAGCCGTAAGCCCATTAATGGATCTAATGCAGAAAAGGGCTCATCACCCATAAAAATGGATTGCTGTTGAAATAATGCTCTGGCTAATGCGACACGTTGACGTTGTCCACCAGACAGCTCACTGACCTTTTGTGTTAATGGCATGGTGAGCTCTAACTGCTGACAAATAGCGGCTATTTGTTGTTGTGGCTTATTAAATGGCAATAATAAATTAGCCATATTGTACCAACGAGAGTAACGCGCTAATCCACCAATAAATACATTATGATATATCGACAAGTTATCAACCAACCCTTGTGCTTGAGAACACAAACAGGTTTGCTGAGCCAATTGTAGATATAGATGATGCAATAACGTGGTTTTACCCACGCCTGAAGGACCTAAAATAGCCACATGTTCATTGGGCTTAAATGACAAATTAACCTTAGATAAAACAATGTTCTGACTATAACCTAAATCAACATCAACCAAAGACAACATTAATCAAGCATTCCAATGGTTTTTGCGACGCGCTCAATCGGCTCATAGTCGTTGTTATGGGCGGGAACAAATGACTCACGAGGGAAACTGGCTAATAAATCTTTATCCGTCATACCAATTAATGTTTTAGTCAATTTTTCTTTAAAACCTGCACCAAAAGAGTCATCAACGCCAGCACGTACTGTCCATTGATAGTCAGGGTAGCTAGGACTTTCCCAAATAACTTTCACTTTACTGGTATCAACCTCGCCTTTTTCAACAGCAGTGTCCCACACTTTATAATTAACCGCGCCAACTTGGTATACACCCGCTTCGACTTGGCTAATGGTGCGGCTATGATCACCAGAGAAACCGATTCGTTTAAAAATCTGTTCGATCGGCTTACCTAAGTTTCGCTCAATAAAGAACTGCGGCATTAACCGTCCAGACGTTGAATCTTTAGAACCAAACGTAAAAGTATAATCATTTAGTAGCGGGAAATTACTGGAAGGAACAATTTCAGTAGATTGATGCGCAATCAAATAACTCTTAAAGTACTGATCTTCAAAACCTTGAGCGATAGCTTCAGAACCAGGCACTAAGCGACGAGCCTGAACCCCAGATAAACCGCCAAACCAAGCAAGCTGAACTTGATTGTTACGGAACGCCGTTACCGCAGCAGAATAAGACTTTACTGGAATATATTTTACTTCCACGCCCAATTGCTCAGATAAATAATCAGCTACTTTATCAAATCGAGTACGAAGCTGACTTTCATCTTCATCAGGGATAGCAGTAAAGGTAAAGGTTGCACTTAATGCAAACGTCGAAAATAAACTTAAAAAGCTCGCTGCTAATAAATGTGTTAGTTTCATCTTAATCTTATAAGTTAGTCGGTTGTTAACGCTATTCTAACTTACCTGCTACTCGATTACATAGCCAAAGCGACTCAATATAAAAAATGTGAGTAAAAACAAATAAAAAATATTAGTATTATTGTTATAAACTTGATTATATCGACACCCAAAGCCTATTTAATATTTAACCTAAAAGATTGATAAGGTAATACTAATCGAGCACATTTTACCTAAGGCAGCGGCGAAACAAGGATAAATTATGCGCATATTGGTTATTGAAGACGATCCTATTTTGTCACATCACTTACAGGTTCAGTTATCTGCGCAAGGCAACCAAGTACAAGTCGCATTAACCGCAAAAGAGGGATTTTATCAAGCGACTAACTATCCGATAGATGCTGCTATTATTGATTTAGGTTTACCCGATCAAGACGGAATAAGTTTAATCAAAATGCTCCGTAGTGCCGATATCAAAGCCCCGATTCTCATTTTAACCGCACGACTCATGTGGCAAGACAAAGTCGAAGGGCTTAATGCTGGCGCCGATGACTATTTAGTTAAACCGTTTCAAAAAGAAGAACTCATCGCTAGGCTTGACGCCATCGTTCGCCGCAGCTGTGGTTTTGTGAGTTCAACGATTACCAGTGGGGCGCTGCAAATTGATATGGCAGCAAAAAACGTGACACTGAATCAAACACCATTAGACATCACGGCCTTTGAATACCTTATTTTGGAATACTTAATGCGCCATAGTCATGAAGTTATCGCTAAGCAGCGTTTACTTGATGTGGTATATGCAGACAAAGAAGGCGATCCCAATACCATTGAAGTAATAATCAGTAGATTAAGAAAAAAACTGGCTCAGGGCGGAATAGCAGAGGCGATTGTGACTCTTCGCGGTCAAGGATATAAATTTAATCACCCATGCGACTAATTCCCCGACCTCAAAAACGCCTGCTAACAAGGATGTTTGTTACTTCCTTGGCTATTATCACATTAGTGGGATTTGGTCTGGCTTGGTTAATTACCCTGCTCCATGCCCAAAACCGTTATAACCAAACCACCAGCGCGTTAATCGCTAAATTACCTATCATTGCTGCGGAGTTTCGCGAAAACAATTTAATCCCCATCACCCAAGCACGTGAAGGTGATGACGTCGATACGCAATATATTATGGCGACTTGTAATAGTGCTTATCACACTTTATGGCGTTCTGATTTCGCGATTAGCTTAAAATTGAATAACATCTGTGAAAAATATCTTCAAATAAAAGATGATTTACCGCCGTTTTATCTTAATTTTGACGCCCAGCAAAGCTACTTTGCTTATTTGCTCAGTATTGATGTTGAAGAGCAAATGTATCATCTATTGATTTTAAAAGACGCGACGGCATTAAAAACGGAACTTAAACAATTTAACCGATTAACTTATTTTAGATTAGCCATCGTCATGGCTATTGCATTACTACTGTTAGTCAGTGCAGCCTATTGGGGCATGCGGCCGTTAACACAATTAAAACAAGAACTATTACAACTACAACAAGGACATAAAAAAAGCCTTTCACAGGATTATCCCGTTGAATTACACGGTATTACGATGGCGTTAAATCAGCTTATGGACCAAACGGATCAACGTCAGACTCGCTATCAAAATGCGATGAATGATTTGGCTCATAGTTTAAAGACACGTCTTGCTGCCAGCATTGCCATCATTGACGATGACTCTTTAGATCGTCAGCAGCAACAGCAAAAGATACTAGAACAAATCAATGATATGGATCATCTGGTGCAGTATCAGCTCAAACGTGCCATGTTAGGCCAGCAAGGCTTACGTCAACAACAAACAAAGGTCGCACCTATTGCCCAACAAGTGGCACAAATGCTTGATAAGATTTATCGGGACAAACACGTTATATTCACACTGCAAGTATCGGCGTCATTACACTTACCGCTCAGCAAAGGGGATGTAATGGAGTTATTGGGTAACTTAATGGAAAATGCGTTTCGCTTGTGTAGTAACAAGGTACAAGTTACCGCCCAGCATCTTGATGGCAACATGATTCAGCTTAGTATCGAAGATGATGGCCCTGGGGTTGATGACGCCATTAAACAAAAAATCATTCAACGCGGAATGAGAGCCGATACCCAATCATCGGGACAAGGCATTGGTTTAGCAGTATGTCATGAAATCGTTAGCAGTTATGGTGGCACCATGACCATTACGACCAGTGAATTAGGCGGAGCAGCCTTTGTGATCCAGCTCTCCGCAACGACGTAATATCATTTAAACATAAGTACCTAAGCAAGCTATCAGGGCAGTAAATACAGCAACAACACGCTTTACTCGACAGTATTCACTAACTCAATGGCGCATAAAGCTGCTCTGCACGATTAAACATTGCCCAAGAAGTGGCAATATACTTGTCGTTGCTAATAGGCACATTACCACGATGACTGTGAGTAAAGCCGGCGGGAGCTATAACCATAGTGCCTTTTCTAGGACTTATTTTACGCTGCTGATAATAAAACTCCGTTTCACCGCCCTCTTCTACATCGTTAAGATAAAACATGTATAACACTACCCGATGAAGCGCCTCATTATGGCCATTTTGTGGAAATTGCTCTGAATGCCAATGCGGATAGCCACCGACACCTTGCTGATAGTGCTGCACGTTGATACTACCACTGCGGTACAAGTACTTAGTTAACGCTGCAGCCCTTGGCCGACCTAATGTTTCAAAATTATCAGGCGTCAGGGTTTGAGCTTGACCATTTTCATCAGCAACTTGCACTGACACGGCCCCCATTAGGGTTAATGAGTATTGGGTGAAATAATCACTAATGTGAGTAAATGTTGCCGCTAATAGCTCATTTTTCAATTCAGCTAAATCATCAAAAGCGTCTAACATTAAGTCACGACTGCGCTTTTTGTCGGTATCAATGCCAAAACCAGTATGACCAGGCCCCACACTCGGATGAGCATTAAATGCTGCCATTAAACGATCACATAGGTCATTACTTATCGCATTGGGATATACTTCAATAAAATCCATAGGGAGTAACTATTGTTAATAAATGTATAGTAGTATGCTGCCATGCCTATAAAGCATCTGTAAAGCGCAATGCACAACATACCTCTTTGTTCTTCAAAGTAACTATCGATTGAATATGAAAAAAAATCAAAAAATATCTGTAGATCAATTAGAAGTGGGTACTTTTATCCGCTTGCCTATTTCTTGGAAAGACCATCCTTTTTTGTTCAGCAGTTTTAAAATTAAAGACACAGTACAAATAGAGCTAATCAAAGGATTAGGGCTAAAGGATGTTTTTTTTGATCCTGATAAAAGCGACATTGAACCGGTAACATCTGACACGGCTGACGTTACAGCACCTAACCAGCAAACAATCGATGCACGTAAAGAGCAAATGCTCAGTCAAAAATCAGCGCAGATAGATGAACAACAAAAACTCAAACGCGATTTAAAGAAAACCGAACAACAATTTAATCGCTCAGTGTCAATGATGCATTCCATGGTCGCTAAAATCGGCAGCAGACCTCTTAACTCGGTTATCGAGGCTAAAGATCTCATTAGTAACATGACCACCATGCTACTCAACAGTGATAACTTAGCCTTGCATTTAATGGCCGATGCTAAAAATGATGAACATATTTACCATCATTCACTTAACGTCTCCATGCTGTGTATGTTGATGGCAAAAGAGCTGGGCTGGAATCGCCAAGAGGTAGAGACTATTGGTATGGGGGCGCTATTTCACGATATAGGTAAGCTCAAAATTCCAAGTAATATTCTCAATAAGCGGGTACCTCTGACCACACCAGAAGAAAACTTTATTAAACAACACCCTTTAATGAGCATTAACTTTCTCAAACTTGCAGATAATTTCCCGGAAGAGGCTAAACCATTAATTGCTAATCATCACGAATTTTTAGATGGGAGTGGTTATCCACAAGGCCTTAAAGCAGACAAGATAGACAAGTTGTCGCAATTGATCGCGGTGATCAATGAATATGACAATCTATGTAATGGTACTAATCAAATCAAACCTAAGCCGCCCAGTATCGCTTTAGGTTTATTATATAAAAATTATAAAAATAAACTAAATGCTGAGTATATTAGTAAACTAATCAAACTATTAGGTGTTTATCCTCCTGGAAGTATTATCGAGTTATCCAGTGGCCAATTTGCCTTGGTGATGTCAGTAAACTTACAACACTTATTGTGTCCTAATATTGTGGTATACGATCAGTTAGTACCTAAAGATTTGGCGCCTATCATTAGTTTACAACAAGAAGGCCTCACCATTGTCCGTAGTTTACCTGCCGCCGCATTGCCAGAGAAAATTCATAAATACCTAAATCCTCGAGAACAAATCAGCTTAGGTATCGGTCAAAGCTAGCCAGCTAAATGACACTGCTTTTGGGTTGTCGTCATGTCAATAATGATAAAATTCAACGACCTTATTCACAAATTGATACACCCTTGTTGAGAAATAAAAAAGCCATCAATTGGCAACAATTGATGGCTTTCTTATAGCATAATTTGTGGTTATAACCAGCCTTTTCGTTTAAAGAAAAAGTAAGTTCCCGCTGCGCTGGCAAGCATTAATCCGACCGCCATGGGATAGCCAAATCGCCAATCGAGTTCGGGCATAATATGAAAATTCATCCCATAACTACTGGCAATGAGCGTGGGAGGTAAAAAAACCACCGCCGATACCGAAAATATCTTAATAATTTTGTTTTGTTGCAAGCCACTGAATCCCATGGCTGCATCAAGCAAGAATTGTAACTTATCGAAAATAAATTGGCTGTGTGGCATCAATGATTCAATATCCGATAACATCTCTCGAATATCCTTCAAGTTTTCATCCGACAAACGATCACGATAATAACGTTGCATATAACGCAAGGAGCGCTGGGTATCCAATAAACTTAATCGAATTTTACCGTTAGAGTCTTCTTGCAAGGTGATCAGTTTAAATACGTCATCAAGCTCTTCATCATTAAACACTTGCTCGCTGACATTTTCTAATACACTGTAAACATCTTCAATTAAGTCAGATAGATAATCTACTTTTAGGGTAAATAACTCTAATAATAACCCTTGTGGGGTGGTAATATCTAAACGACCTAAACGCAAGTAGTTACGCAATAAACGGATAAGACCAACGTCTTCCTCACGCATTGTCAGCAAAAAATTTTCACGTAAGTTGAATGACACGTTCACTGCACGCACATCTGAACTCACACGTTGAGGAAACAACGAGTTAATATGTAAACCATCTTGGTTTTGATAAAAACGTGCTGATGCCTCAATTTCTTTAATATCTTCTTCGTCGGGTACTTCTTCAGCTGAAAACAAGCTCAACCACTGACGTTCTTCATCATCGGGTTTCAATAAATCTAACCATAAGGTCGACTCGGGCACTTTATCGCCCACTTTCAATTCGGTGGTGATTAACTCTCTATTTTGATAGGCGTATGCAGTAATCATCGCTCCCCCAAAGTTCATTAGGCTATAAAGCACAACAAACAAAAAACACTCAAAAAGTGGCGCTAGTTTACTCAACTACAAATGAATGAAAAGTAAAATATTCAACTGCGCCAAAGATCGTACCAGAGACATCATTCGTGAAATAAGACATGAGATAAGTCTAGACTAGACTGTGCTGAATTAAGCGCCACTTAGGCTATTTAATTATCTGGATACTGATGTAAAGAATGACTATTTTCATCATTAATATTCGCGTCAACGAACACGATATTCAACATAACATTCCCATAAAAAACCAATGTGTAACATCACATATAGTGACTTCAGCTGCTAACTCACAACAGCATAACACGCGCTAAACCTTCATTAATGTTTTCAGCAGATATAAAAAAGCGCCCAGATAGGACGCTATAACAACACACTACGCAGATTGAGTTAGTTCAGCTTAAGTTACTCACCTTTTAAACGACGATCCAATTGATCTTTCAAATTGGCCGGCACACCTTTTATCAAAATGGTGTCAGAAATAGGATCATAAATAACCCGTTCACCTAAATGGCCGCCATCAAAACTCAATGTTACTCCACCGCCAGTACCTGAAAACTTCTTCAAACTGCGTAAACTGGCTTTATCTGCCGGAAACTCATCATCCAACTCATAACTGCCACCACAGGCGAAATCATAAAATGAATCCATGCCGGAATCAGCTAACTCGTCAGCTAAATCTTTAACTTCAATCACATCACCAGAGCCCGCGCGCTCAGAACAATAGTCAAAGACCTTGTTACGGCACTCTTGACGTTCATCTTTGGTTAACTCACTGCCCGCAACAAAGTCTTCAACCGCATGGATCAAGGTTTTGTTTTGCGCTTTGATGTTAACCCCTTCAACACAGCCCATAAAATCTAAAAAGAAGTCGGCAACTTTACGGCCCGCACGACCACGAATAAACGAAATATATTTACGCGAGCTTTTATCGGCCTGCCACTCAGTTAAATCAATGCGGGCGGCCAGTTGAATATTGTTTAAATCTAAGTGATTATTTTGCGACAATTCCATGTCATCTAAGACAGTCATCGACGACTTAGCGCTTAATAACGCCACAAATAAATAGTCGCTTGTCATACTGGTATAGCAAGACATCAATAAAAATCCGCCTTGGCTAAAGTCGTACTTAGACAATTCTTGCTGCAATAGTTGGCTTGCTTGGCCGCTAAATTCTACAAAGCCTAAATCGCCTTTGCGATAGCCTGTCAGAGCATCAGAAAATGCACTATTGGCTTCGCCATCATCGTCATGGGTACCAAAAAAGCCAAAACCTTTTCCCGCTTTGCCCGAATAGGTCTGATGTAACTCTTCTAACATGGTTTCAACGGCGTGAGTATTCAACAACGGTTGCGGGCGTAAACGACAACGCATTTGCCCCTGACTGTCTTGCGATATTTCGTGAATAATTGCTTGCTCAATACTAATGCCCATAAGCCTTGTTAATCCTAGTCAGTCACAGATGATAATTTTAAAAAGAATGATATCAGACCAACCGTATAAATCGAACAAGGGTTTACGATATTCCTCACATAGAGCGAATAAAACTTGAGGCGAGCGCCGGCTAAATCCGTTATTATGTGCAGCTAATTCATTCTTTATTGAAGTTTTCTGACTATGGCAATTCAATCTAAATACACAAACACTCAAGTTGAGGCACTTATCAGTGAGCTGCTTGCTGTGCTAGCAAAGCATCAAGCACCTACCGATTTAAGCCTGATGGTACTAGGTAACTGCGTGACCCATTTGCTTGACAAAAAAGTCCCAAATGAGTCTCGTCAAAAAGTAGCAGAGCAATTTGCCAAAGCTTTAACACAGTCGATTAAGTAACGACTAAATAAAATTTATCACTAATGCTAACAATCAGTTACACTGAAAAAAAAGCCGTGATAATAACGTAGGAATACGAGTTAACATGATCGAGCGCAAAAAGCAGCAAATGACGCGTGATAAAGTGTCACGCTTAGTTAATTGGGGTCACTGGTTTGCCTTCTTTAATGGCATATTGGCGATGTTGATTGGCGCTCGGTATATCGGCAGTGTCGGCTATCCAGAATCCATTATTGGCTGGGCATATCTTACTATCAGTACCATTGGCCATTTTACTTTTTTGGCTTTTATCGGTTACTTAGTTTTTATCTTCCCGATTACCTTACTCCTACCTTACTCTAAAATTTTACGCGGTTTTGCTGCATTTATTGCCTCAATTGGATTATATGCCCTACTGTATGACACCATTATTTATGACGACTATGGTATTCATTTAAGTCCTTTTGCCTTTGATTTAGCTTGGCAAGACCTCAACGCGCTATTGCACAGTACCTCATACATAGTCACCCCTATCGTCATTGTGATTGTTGAACTTACCGCGGCCAATTATTTGTGGAAACGCATCGACAAAATCCAGAAAAAACAATGGGGTAATAAAGTGGTATTGTTTGTCGGAATTTGTTTCGTCAGCAGCCATTTATTTCATATTTGGGCCGATGCCACTAACATGACTGAAGTCACTCGTTTTGATGACGCTTATCCAGTGTCATACCCAGCAACAGCGCGATCGTTTATGGAAAATCACGGCATTGACAGCAGCATGCAGTCAACAGAATCACGCAACACTAAATCGCGAAAGTTAAGCTACCCAATCAATCCGATGCAATGCAGTGCTGATAGCCAACCTAATATTATGCTGATCACCATAGACAGCCTTCGAGCAGACATGGTCGATAACGTCACTATGCCGTTTTTAAGCCAATATCGAATCCAAAATCAGCGTTTTACGAATCACTATGCTGGTGGTTCTGACTTTGAAACCAGTATGTTTACTCTCATGTATGGTCTACAAGGTAATTATAGTGACCGCAAAGAGTTTGACAGTACTAGCCCAATCTTAAGCAACATCCTTAAGCAGCAAGGTTATCAATTAGCCATGTTTGCCCCCGAAAATGAACAATACGCTGCCAATAGCGCAATGTTTAACGGCATGACCATGCACATCAGCGAAAGTCAAAATGGCAGTGCAGATGCCGACATCAATACCATTAGCGCAGTCAATCAATGGCAACAGAATCAAACACAACCTTGGTTCAGCTTAGTCAATCTGACTGCACCGAAAGACTACGATACTCCTGTTGGTTTTTTAGGCGTGCAAACTGTAAAACCGCAAATGCCATTAAAGCCAGCACAGAAAGTATTGTTTAACCAATATCGTCAGTCGCTTAACTTTATTGACCAGCAACTCGCTACGTTACTCAATAATGTCAGTGATGACACTGTGGTGCTTATTACCGGCACATACGGTCAAGTCTTCACCAGTAACGCCAGTGATGCACGCAGCGATTTATCACCCGGTAACGTTGAAGTGCCACTGATCATTCATTGGCCAAACAGCAGTGGTAATAAAGTCAATTACCGCACTAGCCATTATGGTATAGCACCAACCTTGCTAAGCCATGTCTTAGGCTGCACAAACCCAAGTACTGATTACAGCTCGGGCCGAAGCTTGCTAGAGCCTAATAATGAAACCTGGGTCTATATAGGAGATAGTCGCCGTTTTGCTATCTATCAAAAATCTGAAATTACCGTGCTGGATCGCTTCGGCAAGTACCGTATCTATGATTTGGACTACAAAAAACGCTTAGATAAAAAAATGAGTGCACCAGAACTCATCCAAGTGATGCGCGAAGGTAGAAGGCTATACAACCAATAAACCAACCAAAGTACCATTCATTGGTGTAAGTTATACTTAAAAAGTTCTGAAGGTAATACAATAAATGTTCCCTTCAGCATCTAAGTCAATATCGACCTATATCCATGATCAACGCTTATGCAAAAGGCTATATTCTAGCCGCTTATCCAATATTCGTTATCGTAATTGGGCAGTTTATAGTCAATCGATAAATAGCGCTTAACTAACTGCTTGCACTCGTTAATTACTGTTGATAAAGTGCTTATCCGCTTAGTGAACTCAGCTGAGTTACCCCAAAGCCATTAGGCGAACTAAGTGATACTTTACCAACCAGCTTGATACTAACTATTGACCGCTAGTGTGATAAAGTACTATAAAACTCGGTATGTAGCGCAGCCCGGTAGCGCACTGTCATGGGGTGTCAGGGGTCGGAGGTTCGAATCCTCTCATACCGACCAAATCAGGTGTTTTATTTCGATATATTATCGAAATTGACCTAAACAAAACCCCGTTTCAGCAACACTGAAACGGGGTTTTGTTTTTCTAGTTTGTGTTGAGCAATCCAGTTAATTCTTTTATAGCCTTTAGCCTGTGACACAGTAGACTTCGCCACATAAAAACCAAACACTAAATCACTGCCCCATAGTTCCGGCAACATTGTTAAAAAGCGAAATGGTAGCTATGGAGATTGATCAAATTGTCAGCTTAGTTTGAACGTTATTACTTTTGTGCCAGTAATAAGCGCTGACACAGTTTGACAAAGTCTGAAGATGTAACGATACCAAGAACATTATTTTGCTCATCAACAACCGGCAAGCAACCTAGTTTATTATCAATAAAATATTGTACGACTATGGTTAGCGGTTCATCTAAGCCTAACTTTTGTACTTTCGTGTCCATAATATCGGCAATAGGAGTATATCGCTCTTTTCTGTCTAACGCTCCTTGACCATATTTATTAAGCATACTCAACACGCTGGCGATCATCTTTTTGTGAGTCAACATGCCGATGAGTTGTCCATTTTGCTCAGAAATAACCGGTAGATGACGCACATTACGGCTTTGCATCAATTGGTGAGCATCTTTAAGGCTAGCTTCATGACTAATACACACCGGATTTGGGGTCATAATGTCGCATACTTTCATGGTATTACTCCTTTACAGCTGTCATAACATAATTCACTCCGAATGAAGACTATATCGAATACAGAGTGCCGCTGGTAGCAAAATAAAAAGGCATAACAGTAACCTTCATATCGACATTGAGCCAGAGACTAAATAGCCTTAAGCAACTCCTCTTAAAGGACTCAATGCTTTATCCAATTGATTAATTTTTTATGGTATATGTCTAGCAATACCATATCCTTAGGCTAAGTGATATCCCATGTCTTTAAGCATTTCGCGGTGATCTAGAGCTCCCGCCTCCCTTTACACCTAAAATACTGTCGTGACACTCACAAATAAGTCTTCTTGATGCCTAAGAGTAAATACCAAAGCATTATCATCAGAAGTATTCATCCGTCGTATGTCTGTTTATAAGAAAGTGAGTTATTTAATGCAATATAAAAATCAGCCACACGGATCGTTTCATAAAAGAACTGACTGTCTATAAACTCAATATCAATGCTGACTTTTACGTCATCTAAGCCACGACATAAAGCTTGTGGGCCTTTTTCTGTAATTTACAAAATTGAATGGCATGAATTGAACTTTCACACACATTTTTCTGCAGCATCTGTATGACAAGGTGCGACGATTAAAAGCAGTAACATTAGTACATGTATTGATATTCACTGCACAACGAAATAATGTCGTATTTCAACCTTCATTTAAATCCTACAAAGACCAATATACTGAGTCATGTCCTGCTTAAATTGCTTTACAATATTGCACTGAGAAGCCGTAAAGAGATGGTTTCTAACCTTAGTTAATATTCACTATAACGGCCAATACGTTGATTATCAGCGTGACTTTCGGCATATGTACTGCAGATGATAATTCAGAATAATAAAAGATTGATAGCACCCTTTATATCAGCAGTCGTCGGCGTTAAGCTTAGCTCCATTTCCACATAGTAACTTTATCACTTCAGTATGACCCTGCTGTCTGGCACGCATCACAATGGACAACCCTTTACCATCAAGAGCATTAATATCTGCCCCTTTGGCCAATAAAAACTCCATTACAGCAATATGTTGCTTATTCGCGGCATAGATCAATGCAGAAAAATGCTTATTATCATACTGATTAACCTCTGCACCATGAAAGATAAGTTGTTGCACAGTATTGAGTTGACCTTGTTCTGCCGCAGCCATTAATGGCCGAAAATTATCATTGTTTTTTCCATTAACATTGACTCGGTTATCTAACAAAAGATTAATCGATTCCAGATCATTGTGCTCGATGGCAAGTAGCAAGGGGGTCATCTTACTTTCATCGCTTTCTATTTCAGTCGCGGCGCCATGAGATAACAATAAACGGACCATTGCAATATTGTGTGTTCCAATGGCATACAACAAAGGAGATGTTCCAGCATTATCTTGAGTATTAATGTCGGCTCCGTAGCTGAGCAATATCGTCACGATATTTATATCTGAACGATTTGCCGCCCAGTTCAGCGCTGTATGCCCTGTTTTATCTTTTATATTTACGCTCGCCCCTTGCTTAAGCAGAGTATTAACGACGTCGGTATGCCCACTCAACGCAGCGAGCATTAAGGCTGTACGCCCTATTCTGTCTTTTGCTCTGGCATCAGGACTTGCTCCCTCTTTAAGAAGTTTATTCACCGCTTGCACATCGCCAAAAGCGGCTGCATGAAGTAATGCTCTGCGTTGCTCGTGAGAGGGTTTCAGGGGTTTAGCATTATTATCCTGAGCATCAATCAATAACGGATTATGTTGCAAATCATTGCGTTGGTCTAATCGTTTGGGGTCAGCTTGGCTTGCTGAAGAGCGGGGTGGATTAGCATATTGTTGATGCTGAAAGTAAGCAGAACCTCCTTGTTCTCGATATCCAGGATAACCAACATTAGCACTATTTATATGCTGTTCATCTATGATTGGTGATTGTTTTAATGGGCTATCCTTAGCTTGTTCTTCTGATGTTGTTTCCTTTCCACCACGATAATTAGCTTCACCTTTACCAAGCTTAGGCATATTTTTCTGGTAATCGTGGCCCATTGCCGGTTTTTTAGCACTTTGTTTAGCTGTTGGGGTGACTGTTATTTGAACTACTTTAGTTGGCTTTACTGTTACTTGTGACGGTTTCGTGCTTGTTTCAGCAGGCGTAGCTGAAGTAACAGGTGTCTCTAATTGGGTTGGATCACGATTATCTTCAGCTGACAAAGTGATAATTGCCGAAGATAAAATAATAATCGCAATGAAGACAATTTGTATAATGCGCATCTGCTATTCCTATCCTTTCGGTCTATAAAAACGGCTAATAACAGTTTCTATTTAGCTTGAGTGAAAAGGAGAGAACAGCGCTCTCCCCCTTTGATTCACCAGTCAATCCTTAATTAAAATCTACGGATTTTGGTTATTGCAGTACCAGTATTGTTATCATTATTAAGATCGCCTTCGGCAAACACTGTCGCCGTCCAGATAATTTTCTCGTTTTTTAGGATATTGACTGGCCAGCTGAAGTTTAAAGATGTAGCAGCCCCGCCAGCTAAGTCACTAAAAGCCAAGCTAGGCAGGTGAATAACTAATCCTCTATTGGTTACGCCACTCACACTTACCTCGCCACTAACACTACTCTCTTTCAGATTGGCCACTTCGACAACCATAGCCACAGTGTCACCAAACTTAGCTTGTGCTGATGCAGCAAAGGCCGTCAATGCGACATCTACCTCAGTATTCACCACAGGTACTTCACCCTCATATTCGATGATAAGCTGCGCGTTATATAAAGCCGTCGATTTACTATCGCCTTTAATATAGACCGCAAGATCAAAGTCCGACGTCATCGGCAAACCATTGCTGGTGACAGGCGGTTCACCTGAGTCAGAAACAATTGTGACATACTCATTTGCAGTTACATCTACCCAGCCTTTACTCGTTGCGAGTGGAGAGGTTTCGCCCTCAGCCCAATCGAGTAAATTGATCACTGTTGTTGTCGGTATACCCACAGTATATTTCACGTTATCTTTGGCAAAAGGCGGCGCACTACATTCAATCAAGGGGATTTCCATTCCAGGAAGGTCTTGACCAAACTTATTAGGTTTAAGTCTCCAGCGTGGCCCAGAAACCAGCTCCCCAAGCGAAGCATCGGGCAATGCACTACCGATGAAGTCCTGAATATTTGGATCTGGATTTGTATCATAAGACCATTCAAATGGGTCTCGATTAAGGGTGGTATAGTAGGCGTTAGAATAACCACCAACAAGATCCGATGAGAAGGCATAAGGATGATCGGAGGGTTCTGAACCAGGAGAAGCTGCAGGGTCTAGCGCTTTAGGGGAATTTTTTAGTACGGTACCGATTCCGATAAAAGACGGTTCTAAAGACCCTTCATCGGTATCAATTATGTCACTATCACCTTCATAACAAGGAACAGTACTTTTCCAAATAGCAGTGTCACCTTCACCTTCAATTCTATAAGATGGTTTACGACCTGTTGCCGCCTCATTCTCCAAGTCTTCAGGACGAAGTTGGTCATTAGGATTATTAGTGATCCAATGATTAACCACCAACTCTGCTCGAGTAACCACAAAGTTTGCTGCTGGATCTTTCCATTCTGCCGGCAATGCCAGCTGAGCATACATGCGAATATCATTAGGCCGTTTATGTATTCCTCCCCAACCATAAAGTGGCTTACCATCATCTTTGAGCTGTATTGAATAATCAGTACTTAAGGCAATATTATCTAACATATTGGTCTTATCATTAGGGAACATCTGACAGCCAATTGGATCATTATCTGCCACACAAGGTGTTGCCTTGATCAAGCGTTCATATGCTTTCCCACCGACTAAAACTTGGACATTATCATCCAGTGGTGCATTTGCACAGTCAAACGAGAGACTGCCGTCTGGTGTTGATAAAATCGCTTGGGTACCATCTGGACTGGCAAAAAAGTATGGGATGGTTTCATAACAACTAAGGGCATGCTCCATAACGGTATAATGTTCCGTTTCACATTTTACCGAGGTGCCACCTAACCCTTGACACCAAGTACCTAATGGAGGTTTCACCTTATATTTTTCGGTGGCAGCATTAGCAACTTGAATACCGATAATCTCTCCTCCATCGAGAATATTACCAACGAATCCTTCTAGGTAGTCACCATTGCGCGCTTTGGGTTGGGCGCCAAGAAAATCTACAACGTAAAATCCAAATTCACTATCGACGGGATATAACATCACCCCCGACTTATCAAGAAATGGAAGATTATCACTAGGACAACTGATTTCTCCAATATCACAAATAATTGATGGATCTTCAGAGAAAGTCACACCATTAAGTCCCCCCAGAACATCCTTAACTGAAAAAACGTGCACTGGCGATTCATAAGCCGTAGCACTCCCTATTGAGGCAAGCAATGCTATAGAAATAGCAAGGGCAAGCGGTTTTTTATTAAAATATTTAACAAATAACATAACAACCTCCTGTAATTATTTTGGGATTAAATTAATCAACCATAACAACCTCCTATATTTTATTTTTATGTAACTAAGTTGGGGCGGTATTAAAACTCGACAAGGTTTATGCACTCTGTAAACCTTGTTCGCCAGTCGATCCAACAGTCAAAACCTTAAACAACCGGCACCGACATATAACATTTAAACCACCTTTTTATTACCAAAAAGAAACCTATTAAACATACCGTTAACCATACAAAAAATGTGGAAATATTCAAGAGGGTAAAATAGCCCTTAATCCATCAAAATGCGCTTTTTGACTTGAAAAATATTTAATTTCAATTAATTAAAAATACGGGGTCAGATCAATAAAAAGTGATATTTTTGACTATGCTGATCAAGGAGTTGGCGTTCTCATTCTTTCGAATGACAACTACACATTTTAGCTTTTTAAATATTACGGTTATCTCAACAGAGCTTGCATTTACTCGCATAAAAATAAACGCTGTAGTTGATGTATGCAGTTCAAGCCAGAGAATAAAACCCGCTCATTTAGCTGGTCCTATGGAGATATGCGGAGTCGTTGAAATACTTTGGTTTAAACCGACTAACTCAACGGTTTATCTCTTTGAAGTTAAGTGTGGTATTGCTTCGGTACAACAGCCTTGAACCCATTAAAAAACCCAGTATCAATGACGCAATACTGGGTGTTGTATAAACTCAATGCTCAAAGACTAATTTATCGCTTCGTGTAGCTCCTGATACATTAACTCACGCATCTTAAACTTCTGGATTTTACCTGTCACTGTCATGGGGTATTGATCGACAAATTTGATATAGCGCGGCACTTTGAAATAGGCAAATTTCTCAGTGAGAAAATGACGAATATCGTCTTCAGTAATATCGGCATTGGCGCGCACTTTAATCCATGCGCACACCTCCTCGCCATATTTGTCACTTTGAACGCCAAAAACGGCTGCGTCCTGCACATCTTTGTGGCTGTAGAGTTTTTCTTCAATTTCACGAGGATAAATATTCTCGCCGCCGCGAATGATCATGTCTTTAATTCGGCCGACAATTTGTACGTAGCCAAGTTCATCCATTTGACCGATATCTCCTGAATGCAGCCAGCCTACACTGTCAATGGTTGCGGCAGTTTTAACCGGATCATTCCAGTAACCTTGCATAATGCAGTAACCTCGGCTGCACACTTCACCGGGTTGGCCAACAGCCACCACATCACCAAATTCATTGATGATTTTCACTTCAGTGTGCGGCAATGCACGACCAACTGTGAGTACTTGCTTTTCGATGGAAGAATCAATCTCAGTAATATGATTTAACGGGCTGCACTCAGTTTGTCCGTAACCTATTAATACTTGTTTCATATACATTACATTTTGAACGCGGCGCATCACTTCTTCGGGGCAAGTGGCGCCCGCCATTACACCAGTGCGCAATGAACTAAGGTCAAACTCGCTAAATTGCGGATGCTCTAATTCAGCAATAAACATGGTCGGTACACCATGTAGTGCAGTACAACGCTCTTGTGCAGCCACGGTTAACGTAGTTAGCGGATCAAAAGACTCTCCCGGGTATACAGCTGCGGAGGCATTTATAATTGAACATAAACTGCCTAATACCATGCCAAAACAATGATATAGCGGCACAGGAATACACAATTTATCGACCGGAGTAAGTTTCATCGCCTCAGCCACTAAATAAGCATTATTTAAAATATTATGATGCGATAATGTCGCGCCTTTGGGGCTGCCAGTAGTACCAGAGGTAAATTGAATATTAATCGAATCATGTGTATTAAGAGAGTCAGCAATGCTAGCCAACACATGTTGATCATCAGCGTTAACCTCCACCAGCAAATCATTAAAATTAAGCATACCAGGGGTTTTGTCTGTACCCATGCGGATAACAAATTCAAGTTTTGGCAGTGCGCGAGCGGATAAACGGCCCTGATTACTGCTCAATTCTGGCAATAACTCATTCAACATTTGTAGATAATCGCTGGACTTAAACCTATCAGCACAAATCACGGCACGGCAACCAACATTGCTCAAGGAGTATTCCAGCTCTTCAGGTCGATAAGCGGGATTGATACACACCATAATGGCGCCAATTTTAGCGGTCGCAAATTGCGTTAAACACCACTCAATGTTGTTAGGCGACCAGATCCCTACTCTATCTCCTGCTTGAATGCCTAGCTGCAACAAACCTGTGGCAAGGGAGTCTATTTTTTCTTGATACTGGCGATAGTTCCAGCGGATATGTTGATGGTAAACGACAACGGCAAGATTATCTGGATAGGTGTTAGCAATATCATCAAAATATTGACCAATGGTTTTATTGATAAGCGTTATTGAAGTGGCACCATGGTATTCACTCAGAGTAAGAGGAAGTTGCGCTTGGTGTTGTTTGACCATTAAAGCCTCCGTGCATTTATTATTATAATGAATAATGTTATTCGTCTTATTCAAACTAACCAATGCATGGGGTCACTCACAAGTAAAAAAGGGGTGTATTAGACTAAAGATTAACGTAGACGAAAGGAATTTAGGCACCCAAAAATCAATATTTCAAGAATCAAGAATCAAGAATCAATGTTGGCTGAGATTGACCGCTTAAGTTACCTGTTCAAGTTAACAGCTAAGATTAACCGTTCAGATTAACCGCATGATTACATCGCATTTACGACTTGGACAATAAAAGGACACATTAAATAATCATAATAGCCTGTTTATAATAAAAATTTAATTTATTGCGGCCTTTTATTAAAAATCTAATAAACTGTGGTGCTTTATGATGTCGCAGTCGCTAAGTTTCCCCTAATAATAGCGAATTCACTGTCGATGCAGTCATGTTTAACCATTATGTCTTTGGCACATTAAAGCTTGTTGCTTGTTGCCAGATCTAAACCGTAATAATGTCTTTACATAACATGACTATCATAAGCTTAAAAATAAAACTCACCACTATTCGTCTCTTATCAATAACAGGATTACATATGACACCGGCGGCAACATCACCAAGCCAACTAAACACTACCGCCATTTTACTCGTGTTAGCGCTAGGCACCTTTATTTTGGGATTATCTGAATTTTCGATGATGCCAATGCTGCCATTAATTAGCGAGACATTTGCCTCTACGCCATCTCAAAGCGGTTATGCTATTAGTGCTTATGCGATAGGGGTTGTTGTCGGTGCACCGATTTTGATGCTGACAACTGCCAATATGAAAAAACGTCATGCATTGGCGATATTTCTGACATTAATGTTTATCTCAAATGGCTTAAGTGCCATGGCCACTTCACTTGAACAGCTTATTGTATTTCGCTTTTTAAGCGGTCTACCTCACGGCGCTTATTTTGGTGCCGCAATTTTATTGGCTGCCGATATTGCCCCACAACATAAACGTGCCAGCTATATGTCTAAAGTGTTTATGGGCTTAACCATAGCGACCATTGTTGGGGTTCCAATTGTCACTTTAGTCGGCCAAAACTTAAGCTGGCGCTATTGTTTAGCAGGTGCATCGGCTCTCGCTTTAATCGCACTTGTGTGCGTCTATGTGGTAATTCCAAAAATAGAAAATAGCCAACCATCTAATTTAATTAATGAATTTAGTGTGTTGAAAAATAAATTGGTGTGGTCAATTTTAGGCATTGTGATTATTGGCTTTGGCGGTGTGTTTTGTATTTACACTTATATCGCCGACACCATCTTAGTGGTGACACAAACCCCGGCCTACACGATTTCAATTGCCATGGTGATGTTTGGTATTGGTTGTACCTTAGGTAACTATGTATTAGGCAAAGCGGCCGATCGCGCCGCCTTAAAAACCACAGGTATCGCATTAGTGTGTACGATTATATTTTCTGTGGCCTATGTCAGCGCCAGCCATAATATTTGGCTATTGTATGCGGTGATTTTCTTTATTGGTTGCAGTGTGGGTTTAGCCACATTAATTCAAACCTTACTGATGGACGTATCGCCAAATGGTCACGCCATGATAGGTGCATTAGTGCAATGTTCATTTAACACCGCCAATGCTATCGGCCCTTGGGTGGGTGGTATGTTTATCGCACAAGGTGCCATGCCTAACGAGACCGGTTATGTGGCGGCAGTGCTATTTGCCGGCGGCTTAATCATGTGGCTGTTAAGTTATCTGCAAATGAACAAGAAAAATACTCAACTGGAACAGTGTTCAGCATAAATTAACAACGCTTTCCATTTTATGGAAAGCGTTGTTAGCTTCAAACTAGGTGCCAATATTAACTTCTGCGAATTTTAGCAGGAAGTGACTGACGAGCTGCCGAACCGACTACCCAATCAAATAATACGCCTTCACCTTGACGGGTTAGGTTAATTTCCAAATGGCCAGAAGTTTGTCCCATTAATACTTCATGGCCTCTGCTTGATAAGCATGAGATGCATTATAAAAATACCGCAACAGATAATGTTATGGTTTAGCTATAAGCAGCCTTCAAAACTTTCTCAATGCCCCTAAAAATAACTAGAGAAAAATACACTATCTAATTAAGGGTACAACTTTAAAACACCATTGGTAAAATCATCTAGGGGTTATTTTTAAGCCATCTTTTATTAATAACACAATTATCTCGTTGACCTAAAAAATGATCAACGGTTCAAATAATGGCTGTCATTGATATACGTTACATTGAGATTTTTAATCTATTTAAGCGTAAATATAAAATAAATACCTTAGCGGTGAAATATTTCACGGGTTCTGCCTGTCTATACTGATTACATTACCCCACTAGGAATAATAAAAATGACGACTCGTCGATATCAATTACTGTCAAAAATCTGTTTACTCTCTAGTCTTTCTATTCTATCAACGTCACTTTATGCATCAGAAAAAACCATGCAAGAAATCGTTGATGCTGTTAATGGCACACCTGATATGGCGAGTCGAGAAGCAGGTAAAAAAGTCAAACTGCGCAATCATGCTAAAGGATTCTGTACCTCTGGATATTTTGCACCTAACCCTAAATTAAATGATGAATTAGCGATTCCTTTCTTTGACCAATCAAAGATTAATGTCACCGCGCGTTTTTCAATGGGTGGCACAAATCCACACGCTTCAGATAAAACTGCCGGACGCTTTATGTCACTTAAAATTGATGGTGACAAAGAAAACCTCAATTTTGTCACCACAAACTCACCGGTATTTTTTGCCGGTAACCTAGATGATTTTTTTACTTTTCAAGTTAAAGTAAAACAAGGGCCTGAAGGCAAACAATGGTTAATCGATAACAAACCCGATGCTAAGGCATTTTTTGACTTCGTCAAACAATTGCCACCCAGTGCAAGTTTTGCCAATAGCCCGTATTTCGGTGTTAATAGCTTCCTATTCACAACCAAAAATAACGACATAGTTCCTGGTCGTTGGATTTTTGAACCTGAAGACGGCGTCGTTAATTTATCTCAAGCTCAACTTGCAGAGCTTCCAGATGACTTTTTAAAAGAAGAATTATTAACACGAATTAAACATCAACCCGCAGTCTGGAATTTATTCATTAAGCTTGCAGAAAAAGGTGATGAAATTAATAACCCAACGGTACTTTGGCCTGAAGACAGACAGCGTTTATTAGTTGGCCAAGTTATCATTAACGGCGAAAGAGATAACGAATCAACGATCCAAACATGTGGCAATGGTATTTTTAACCCTGTGTTGTTACCAAAAGGGATTACACCGTCAGCGGATCCTATTTTAAATGCACGGACTCCGGCTTATATTGAATCGTTTATTAGACGTCAGTAATAGCCCCTGACCGACACAGCATGATCCATTACATCTTTAGCAGGATCATGCTGTGAGGTTCAATCAGCCAGCGATATTTGCATTACGCTAAATGAAATCGTGATGGCTGCTCACTAGTAATTAACCTACCTAGCTTATGAATTGGTTAACTAACAAGGATCTATAATGAGCCTAATTGTCTATGGCGTGCCACTTTCTCCTTATGTACGTAAACTGCGTTTATGTCTGGCCGAAAAACAGCTCGATTATCAGTTGGTCATTGTATTGCCTTTTGACCAACCGGCTTGGTTTAAAAAACTCAATCCTCTGGGGCGTATTCCAGCTATGAAGGATGGTGACTTAACCTTGGCTGATTCCAGCGTGATCTGCCAATACCTTGAAGATAAATATTGCGAGCTTACTCCTTTACTAGGACAAACCGCAGAGCAACATGCCAAGGTACGTTGGTTAGAAAAATATGCTGATTATGAGTTGGCCCCACTGGTCACCTTTACCCTATTTCAACAGCGTATAATTAATCCCAGTATGGGCCATCTTTGCGATGAACCTTCGGTAATGTCAGCTTTAAACGATAAACTCCCCATCCACTTTGATTACTTAGAACACACCTTAGGTAATGCTAAATTCTTTGTGGCAGACACCTTAAGCCTCGCCGATTTAGCGTTTGCTTCTCAAATGGTCAATATGGAGCACGCAGGAGAGCAACTAGATGCACAGCGTTGGCCGAATCTTTCAGCGCTTTATACGCGGATCAAGGCCCGAGCATCAATGGCGGATTTATTACAAGGTGAGCAAAAAATATTATCTTCATTAAAAAAAGCCACATCAAAGCAAGCGTCATTTGAAATCTAATCAATAAAGGTGTGATGACAACGCAATGAGTCATGCAAAAAATCTCCCTTGCACCGATGATTTTTAATGATATTAATTGGTTATCTTACGAAAAATAGTCTGTAAACCTTCTTTGTCGACTAAATAATGGCAAGCGGTTTACCCAGTCTTTTGATTTTATCAATAGGCCAAACAACCAAGCATATTTGAATAAATGCTAAAATAGACAAAAACCTTATTCACATTGAGCTGAAACCTCAGTCGCTTCGTATTTAATAACAATCGTCATCACAAAGAGCACTATAATGTTTTCATTTTTAAAGCCAGATCCAGTTAAAAAATTGCGCAAAAGCTACGATGCAATACTAGAGCAAGCCATGCAAGCGCAGCGAAAAGGCGATATTAAAACCTACTCTTTACTTACGGCTGAATCGGAACAAATTTGGGCTAAAATAGTCAGCTTGGAAGCAGCGAGTAAATAATCCTATACTGAGTCAATACAATGAGTAAGAGATTAATGAAAGTCATCATTGTGGCTCGGGTAATATAGGTTCACTTGAATCCATGTAGGTTAAATAGTTTTGCCAAATATTATGAGTACGCTGCACCGTAAGTTGCAGCATACATCCTTGATACATAACCCCTCTTATTGTGCCATCTCGCCATAATTGGTATATCGCATGGCAATAAGACTCTCGATAAGTCAGCCAGTCTCTTTGCGATAGCTGGAGTGCTTCAAGCACTTCAGGATCATCATGAAAAGTGTCACTAGCCTTAGCAATATATTCATCTAACCTAACTTGCGCCACTTCAAATTCCTGTCTAGCGCATTGATTAATATCAACCGTACTCATTGCTGCATCGCAATCGATATCATGTTCAGTTTCTTGTGCCCTGCTGGCACCACTTATGATTAATGTGAAGCTGAGTAACCCTACAGCCATATATGCCTTCATTGCCAACACTCCTGTGGTGTTTACCTTAATTCAACAATCATTTGTAGCTTATTGATAGTGAGAATAATGCTATTGTATTAATTTTGCTAATAAGTGCTTTGTATCCATAAGGGATAATCACTAAAATCACTTTATCAGTCATCGCTAATCTAAGTTAGATAATAAGGATATTATATTTTGCCTCTTGATCAACTGCCGATCCATTTCGCCCAAAAAACTGATTTAGCTGATATCCATCAACTTGAAAAGACGATATTTGGTGAACCTTGTTACCCTGCCTTTTTCTTTAGACAAGCTTTTGATTGCTGTCCTAAAGGACTATTAGTTGCCAAACAGGATAGCTCATTATTAGGCTATTTATTATGGGTTGAGTCGAACGCTCAAACTGGTGATGCTTGGATTTTATCATTGGCCGTTGCAACACAAGCTCGTGGTAAAGGAATTGCTCGTGGACTAATCAATCACGCTATCGCTACTGCCCGCGGTGAATCCAATGGGGCAATTAAACGTTTATTACTCACAGTTGCGCCTAACAATCTTGTCGCTTTGTCTTTATATCAATCAATGGAATTTATTATTCTGACTAACGAAAATGATTATTTTTCCCCTGGTGAAGCAAGGTTAATACTGGCGCTCAAATTGTAATTTAAGCCTGCGCCTAGCTAATCATCGCGCCGATAAATAATACCCTTGAAATAACCCTCAGTTAATCACTGATTATCGAGAATCATTAAGCTGACAAATAAGTAATTTGTGAACCGCAGCCAACAATCAGCCATCATTTAACGCTATGCTGCATTATTCATCGCCAACGACATACACACTTGTAACACTTTCGTAGTGGCACTATTGGCATTCGTTGTGGCGTATTAATGAGGAAGAATGGTATGTGGTGGCGAGTAACCATAATTAGTTTAGCTTACCTGTTATTAGGCGCGCATTTTTTACGTTTTGACCAGCACGTCTTAGCCATTATTGCCATGAGCTTACCATTACTCATGCTTATTCGGCATTCATTTACCCACACATTACTCAAGATAGGTTTACTGGTAAGCGTAGTATTTGTCTGGTCGGTCAGCGCATTTAATTTTATTGATATGCGCATTGCACTGCAACAACCTTGGTTAAGGTTGGCTATTATCATGCTGTCTGTGATGATATTTACTGTGTTTGCCGCCTTTTCAACTAACGGCCTCAATCAAAAATTGAGACGTTAGTTGATAAAAAAAAGCTTATTTTTTCGGTTTAATCCATTTATAAATACTGTCTTTTCGGTAAAGCAATAACGCCGCAAACAGCACAATATAAATACTCGGCTCAATAATTTCAGACTTTACCGACCAATAAAAATGGATAGGTGCCAAAATCGCAGCCAGATAAATCCAATTATGTAATGACTGCCAGCGCTTTCCCATGCGGCGTTTGATGCTATTAGGTGACGTTAGCGCCAGTAATAAAATGATTAGTAATGCCGCTGCGCCAACTAAAATATAAGGCCGCTTAATCACCTCTTCAAACAATAATCCCCACGCAAACAGTAAGTCTAAACTGATAAAAGCACTAATATGTAACAGTGCATAGGCACACACATACAAGCCCACCAAGCGGCGAGTTTGGATTAGCGCGGCTATCTTAAAACGTTTCGCAATAGGTGAAATAAGCAAAGTAGCTAACAAGCTATTAAGCGCTCCCATGCCCGTATAATGAATAATATACTGCACAGGATCGCCGCCCGCATTGTCAGTTAACACTAGCGCCACGAGATAAAAGGCTGGCAATAAAAAGCTAATATGCAACAAGACTTTTAGCCAAAACAGCCCTTGAGCACTTATGCGCATTAGTAAAACTTCCTCAGGTCGATATTTTTATACAGGTCGGCGACTGAATCGCCATAACCATTAAACATTTGCGTCGGAATACGTTTCGCTGAGAAAAGTCCACCCTCACCAATACTGCGCTCAGATGCTTGTGACCAACGTGGATGATCAACCTCTGGATTGACATTGGCATAGAAACCATACTCACTCGAAGCTAATTGATTCCAACTCGTTGGTGGCTGCTTATCCATCACGCGGATTCTCACTACTGATTTAATGCTCTTAAAACCGTATTTCCAAGGCACGACTAAGCGGATAGGCGCACCATTTTGTGGCGGCAAGGTTTTACCATATAAACCGACGGCTAAAAACGATAAGTCATTCATTGCCTCTGCAACCGTTAAGCCTTCAACATAAGGATAATGGATCCCACCACCCATTAAGCGACTCTTTTGTCCGGGCATTTGCTCTGGATCAAACAAGGTCTCAAAAGCAACGTGAGTCGCGTTACTTTGCACCCCAGCTTGTTTAAGTAAACTGGCTAACGAAAAGCCCACCCAAGGTATCACCATCGACCAAGCCTCAACACAGCGTAAACGATAAGTGCGCTCTTCAAGAGCGAAACGGGTCGTCAACTCATTAAGGTCTAAGGTAATCGGCTTATCGACCAAGCCATCAATGGTCAGAGTCCAAGGATCAACCTTAAAGTTTTGCCCATTGTCATAAGGATCGGATTTACTGGTACCAAATTCATAGAAGTTATTATGACGAGTCACTTTATCTTCTGGGGTTTTCGGATTGGGTAACACAAACTTAGCGGGAGTTGTATATTGCAGACCTTGAGTCACAAAAGGATGTTGCGCTTTTTGCTCGCCAAATAAATCAAAAATACCGGCTTGAACTTGACCAGGCAAACTGGCTCCCAACGCTCCTAACCCAAGTGCTTTGATAATGTTACGGCGATCATTAAATACCGATTCGGGTGTCACTTGGTTATCAGGAATATGCCAAGCCGCACGTTGTTGTATGCCTTGAGTAAAGCGTTTTTTACCGGTCATAAATCACCTCAATAAAATATTTTTCGACAGCAAAGTATTACCATAATCTGCCATACTTATCTCAATAGACAGGTAAAAACCTTTTTTTATTTCAGAACATGACTAAAAAAAACCAAAAGGCCGTCAACCTTTATCGATTGCCGAAATGGTGTCACTGTAAATCCCATACGAACCTATATAAGGGTTAGGTTTAAATTTAATCATTAACAATAATATTTGATTAAATCCTCAGTTTACCTCTTGCAGCGGATTATTAGCCGTGCGACCCTTAACCATTATTTTCTATCGGTTTTTGTTATGCCTTTTGCAGTGTCGTTAACTCCTCCTCAAATTGCAGCTTTGATTGCTGTCGCGTTTGTTGCCTTTCTCATTGGCGCCCTAATCAATCAACGATTAACTCGTAAACGATGGGAGCAACTTAAGCTTCAACATGAACAGCAAACGCTTCAACAACTCAATGAAGTCCAAATTGAAATGTCCAGATTACAAGATAATCTCGATGACAAAATTGATCACAGTAATCATCTGCAAAGTAAAATTGAAGATCTGATTGGCCAACTGTCTAGCGCAGAAACCAAAGCAGATCGGGTTAGTCTTGTTGAACAACAAATGGTTGATATTCAACATCGTTTAATGGAATCACAGCTCAATTTAGCGAAGTCTAATGCAGTGCAACAAACGATTCTGGTCAAAGCTGAAACTGAGCAAAAATCATTACAAGATAAAATAGCCTTACTCGAATCGGCTGAAGAACGCCTTAAACTGCAATTTGAAAACCTGGCAAATCGAATTTTCGAAGAACGCAGTGAAAACTTTAAACAACAAAATGTCTCGCAAATAGACGGTGTTATCGGGCCGCTGAAACAACAATTAGAAGGCTTTCGACGTCAAATTCAAGAGTCGTACACCCATGAGCAATCTGAGCGTAGCGCGTTAAAGCATCAATTAGACAATCTACGCGATCTCAACTTAAAAATGAGCCAAGATGCCATTAACCTTACCAAAGCGCTTAAAGGTGACAACAAGCAGCAAGGTAATTGGGGCGAAGTGATTTTAGAACGCGTATTACAAGAAAGTGGTTTACGCGAAGGCCATGAGTATCAAACACAGCAAGATTTAAAAGACGATAATGGCAAGCGTTTTAAACCCGATGTTATCGTGCATTTGCCTGAGCAAAAAGACGTGGTAATTGATGCAAAAATGTCGCTGGTCAGCTATGAGCGTTACTTTAATAGCGAAGATAAAGACATTCGCGACCAGGCAATAAAAGAACATGCGTTATCAATTAGACAACATATTAAGGGTCTTGGCCAAAAAGATTATCATAAGCTGCATGGGCTGAAGAGTTTGGACTATGTGCTAATGTTCATTCCGATTGAGCCAGCATTTTTACTGGCCATTGAATATGATCCAAGCCTAGTTAACTTTGCCTTAGAGCAAAATATTATGCTGGTGAGTCCAACCAACTTATTAGTAGCTTTGCGCACCATCAACAATATATGGCGTTATGAGTACCAAAACCAAAATGCGCAAAATATCGCTAAGCAAGCCAGTCGTATTTACGATAAATTATGCGGTTACCTTGAAGACATGGAAAAGCTTGGCCGTGCCTTAGACACGGCAGACAAAAGCTATCAAAGTGCCATGGCAAAATTATCCTCAGGTAAAGGCAATGTCATTAGACAAGCACATTACATGCAGCAATTAGGTGTCGATACCAGCAAGCAGTTAGATAAACAATTGCTCAACCGGGCACTAGATGAATCAGTCGAAAAACACACTAGTGATAGTGAATTGCAATAATAAGTAATAATTAATCTTTATTTAATCAATAAGACTAATAGTGATTTAACAACGTACAACGACTGTTTAGCAAAAGCATTAATCACCCATTCTTTTTAGGAAACAAATTACTGTGGCGGAGATCCTTATTTAAATGCGTAATACTTGGGCAAACATGTTAATGGCTAGCGCATTATTATTCAGTACATCATTGGCCTTTATAAGCCAAGCTAATGCGCTGACCTCACAACAGCAACGCTATCTTGATGCTCGTCAAGCACTGGATAAAAACCAGCTGGATAAGTATCAAGCATTACGCAAAAAATTAGCCGATTATCCATTAACGGTTTACCTCGACTACCACGCAACCATCGACAGCATAGTGCAGTCTCCAGGTAGCATAGCACTCGATGCTATCAACAAATTTGATACTACACCGTTGTACAATAATGCCCGTTATCGCTATCTGCTTAATGCAGGTAAGAAACAACGTTGGCAAGACTTTCTGGTGATATCACCAGACACGCCTAATGATATCCGTCTGCAATGTTATTACTACCAAGCACAACTTGATGCGGGTAATAAAGAGATGACATACAAAGGTGTAGAACGCATATGGGTTTATGGCTATTCACGTCCGAAAGAATGTGATGCGGTGATTAATCAATGGACTAAAGCGGGCTATCGCACCCAAGAACTTATCTGGGCCCGCATGCTACTTAGTTTCGACGCTGGCCAATCCAGTTTACTCAACTATTTGTCTCAAAAAATCACCCAACATGATGACGAAGCCAAACTATTATTGTCAGTGTATCGCGACCCAAATAGCTTACGGCACATGAAAAAATTTGCCAGCTCAAAACCTATCATAGGTGATATTGTAGATGCCGGATTGCGAAAGCTGGCCTACAAAGATTTACATCAAGCAATTAAACTGTATGTAAAATATCAAAAATTAGATCGATTCAGTGACTTTGGCGGACGCCAACTTAATCGCTATTTAGTTCGCCGAGCACTGATAAAGCAAGACGATAAATTAGTGTCACACATTGACACCATGTTGCCATTACTCAAGTCTGATGATTTATATGAAATGCGCTTACGCTGGGCCATTCGTCAACAGGACTTTGCGACAGTAGAGAAGTATTTAGCCTTATTAAGCGACCAAGGTAAAGCTGATCCTCGTTGGCAATATTGGCAAGCTAAGATGACCTCTAGCCATGACAAAACCCGTGCAACACAACTGCAGTTGACCTTAAGTGGCGAACGTAACTTTTACGGCTTTAATGCCGCAGAAGCGCTCGGTAAACCTTTGGCGATGAATGATAATAACTTAGCACCCAATCCAGAATTGCAAGCTAAGTTAAATCAAGATCCCGGCCTTGCTCGCGTGATTGAATTAATGGCTTTAGATAAGCAAATTGATGCTCGTAATGAGTGGTTGTATTTAATGCGCCGCCATAACAGTGACATGACGGCACAATACGGTTTGTTAGCCTTAAAAAACGGTTGGCATGCATTGAGCGTTGAATCAAGTATTCAAGGTAAGTTATGGGATTCACTGGCACTGCGCTTTCCGGAAGCGGCTAACGATGAGTTCGTTAACGCCAGTAAAAAATTCTCGGTTAATATTGATGAAATTCGTGCTATTTCTCGTCGCGAAAGTGCCTTTTATCTCTATGCAACCTCAGGTGTAGGAGCCAGAGGTTTAATGCAGTTAATGCCAGCTACGGCCAAACAAACGGCTAAAAGAAATAAAATCCCTTTTAATAACGTAAAAGACCTATACGACCCGAAAGTGAACATTATGCTGGGCAGTGCGTATTACAGTGAATTACTTAAACAATTTGATCAAAATAGAGTACTCGCAACTGCGGCTTATAATGCTGGCCCAGGTAGTGTTAAACGCTGGTTAAAAGACTCCAATGGTCGCCTAGATGTAATGAGCTTCATTGAAACAATTCCGTACACTGAAACCCGGGAATATGTTCAAGCAGTACTGAGCTATCGCATGATATTCCAACAGAATAAATCATCTAAAGACGGTATGTTTAGTCGTAAAGAGCTTAGCTATCGTTACTAGCAATGATAAATCGTGACCCGTTTTAGCTCTGGTTGAAGCCAATATTCGCCATTCAATATTGGTGTATTTTGCTAACATGGGTTCACAAGATAACCTATGATGTAGGTATTGTGCTGGCATTATAGGTGTTGAAGCGCTTGGTGGTGATTGATGCTAATCACAATGGTCATCTATCACCATTAACGCACAGTAATCATAAGCCCGAATGGCAAGGATAGTGATCAAATACTGAACGACAAACCGTAACCCACAATAAACCCTTTCGACAATAAACCAATAAGGGTTTATTGCAGACAAGTTGGAGTTTTCGTGTCGCAATCAAATATTCAAACATTACTCACTCAACTCAGCCAAGTTCTGCTCGGTAAGCCAGAGCAAATAAAACTTGCCGTCGCTTGTATCCTCGCCAAAGGCCATTTACTGATTGAAGACTTGCCCGGCATGGGTAAAACCAGTTTATCCCAGGGTATTGCCAACAGTTTAGGCATGAGTTACCAGCGTATTCAATTTACCAGTGACATGTTACCGGCTGATATTCTTGGTGTATCCATCTACAGTAAAGAGCAGCAACAGTTTATATTTCACAAAGGCCCAGTGTTTAATCAAATGTTGTTGGCCGATGAAATTAACCGCGCTAGCCCGAAAACCCAAAGTGCTTTACTTGAAGCCATGGCAGAACAACAAATTACTATCGATGGCATAACCCATCAACTTAGCTCACCGTTTTTTGTTATTGCGACCCAAAACCCAGTTGATCAAGCTGGCACATTCCCCTTACCAGAGTCGCAACTTGATCGATTTATGATGCGAATTTCCATCGGCTACCCTAGCGCAGAAGCGGAATTAGCCATGTTAAAATCGCGCACTCAAGCGAATAAACCGGCTTCATTATCACAATGCTTAACCCCGCAAGAGCTAATGCTACTGCAACAACAAGTGGCGCAAGTGTCGGCATCTGATGCAGTACTAAATTACTTAATTGCCTTGGTCGATTTTTCTCGGCAACACAATACCGCTAACGGTTTATCGCCACGCGCCAGTATTGCTCTGCTTCAAGCTGCCAAAGCATGGGCTTTTATCAATCAACGCCAGTACGTAGTCCCTGAAGATATTCAAGCGGTATTTGCCTCAGTAGCAGAACATCGCATTCGCAGCAGTAGTCAATTTCAGGGCGAAGCGTTGTCTGACACTATCCTCGCTAGTGTTAACCCAATACGTTAACGGCGCAGATACCCATGGCTAAATCGACGACAGCAAAAAAGCACTCTTCGCCAACCTATGCCAATGGTGCTATCAAGCCGTCACGGTTGCGTCGTTTAATTCCAGCATCGTTAACCCAGCGCTGGTCAAGGTGGATAAGTAAGCGCCTACCAGCACAAAAGCAAATTACCCTCAGCCACAAAGGTATTTTTATTCTTCCCAGTGGTTTTGGCTTGGTGTGGATTGGACTCATTGTTTTACTGTATTTATTTGGCACCAATTATCAAAATAACTTGGTGATTGGCTTAAGCTTATTACTCGCCAGTGTGTTTCATACCTGCATCATATACAGCTATAAAAACCTTGCAGGGTTAACCTTTAATCCAGTCACGCCGCCACAATGCTATGCTGGCGACAGCATGCCATTTCCCATCATGTTAACTGGTCATACTCGGCAGAAAAATCCCGATACCACCCACCAGCAAATTTGTTTGCAATTTAGCTATCAGCGCCATGTCCGCGTCAAACAAATGCACGAGCAAACTATTGCTATCGTGCCATTTAAAGGGGCTAAGCGTGGTCAATTAACCCCTGGGCGGATCAAAGTATCGTCCTATTTTCCGTTAGGATTATGCTGTGCATGGTCCTATGTAGACTTAGATATTCATCATGTTATTTTTGCTAAACCAGAAATGTGTGACATTGAGCTTGCAAGCCACATAAGTGACAATGATAGCCAATATGAGCACGGTAAATTACGCCCAGGCGTTGATGACTACAAAGGCTTACGCACTTATATTCCGGGGGAATCACTCAAACAAGTGGCATGGAAACAATGGGCCCAAGACAAAGGCATGTTATCCAAAGAGTTTGCAGAGCCTGAAGGATTACCTGTTTGGTTAACCTTGGCCAACACATCGGGCAATAACATTGAACACAAACTGAGTAAGTTAGCTTGGCAAGTTGATAAACTCAGCCAAACCAAGCAAGTATTTGGCTTAATTCTGGATGAGCATATTATCAACCAGCAAACAGGCGAAGCACACCGAGTGGCTTGCCAAACCATGATTGCAACTTATCGTTTACCCGCCAATATGAATCCAGATTTTAGCCCAAGCGATGTGACTTCCTCAACGGTAGGTAAATCACTATGACCGATAACTTTGATGCCATTATTAGTCGCAATACCTTGTTTTGGCTATTGGTCACTAATGTCGCCATCCTTAGCCCCTTGTATCAACAAGCCACCTTATGGAGCATCGGCATCTGTGCGATTTGCTTTGTTTGGCGAGTAGGCATTTTTCTCGGTAAAGTCGCTGCGCCGCCTAAATTGCTGGTAACTTCTTTGGCGATTGGCGCCGCGATAACCCTTGCTTTAGTGTCATCTGAAATCGGTTTACTCAATGCCTTGGTTAACTTATTAATTTTAGGTTACGCATTAAAATACATCGAAATGCGCCAACTAAGAGATGTAAAAGCGATTGTATTAGTAGGGTATTTCCTTATTGGACTCACCCTGCTTGATCAACAAAGCATGCTTGATACCTTGCACTTATTGGCCGTTGCGGTGCTCAATACCGGTGTGTTAATCAGTGTTTATCAAGACAAATCCAACAAAGCGGCTAACCTCAGTTTTAGTCTAAAAATCATCTTACAAAGCCTACCATTAGCCATATTACTGTTTGTGGTGTTCCCAAGGCTCGGGCCTTTATGGTTAGTGCCCAATATGAAAACCGCCAAAACTGGATTATCCGATGAAGTCTCCTTTGGTGACATAAGTAAGCTCACTCGTTCAGCAGAATTAGCCTTTCGCGTCGGTTTTGACAACCCAGATGGCAGTACCCTAGGACCGGCAAACCAAGACTTATATTGGCGCACCTTAGTGCTGGAAAATTACGATGGTAAAACATGGCGCCAAGACCCAAGTATCAAACAAATTCAACAGCAGGCATATTTTAAAAAACCCGATCGCCAAGCCCCTGCTGCCAACAGCAATAATAGCAAAATCGATTATGTGGTGATTAGCGAACCCAGTCATCAAAAATGGTTGTATGGCTTAGATGAAGCGTTTAGCAATAATGATCAAGTGGTTGAATTAGCGGATTATCGTTTGTATTCACTCAGGCCTGTCGATCAGCGCATGAGTTATCGAGTGACCTCATATCCCGATCAGATTATGGATAAAAAACTCGATCGCAATACCAAACAGCTAAACCTTGAATTACCGCCCAACAGCAACCCAAAAACCCTTGAGCTTGGTTTACAATTTGCCAAAGATTATCCAGATCCGCAGACGCGCATTAATGCGATGATGAATTATTTTGCTGAGCAGGCCTACTATTACACTTTAAGTCCGCCGAGTGTTGGTGAGCAGCAAATTGATGACTTTTTATTTGAGAACCGTGCCGGATTTTGTGCTCACTACGCCTCGGCGCTGGTGTTTATGGCTCGCGCCAGCGGCATACCAACGCGGATGGTTACCGGTTATCAGGGCGGAGAATACAATGCCAAAGCGGGCTATTACAGTGTGTATCAATACATGGCGCATGCTTGGACCGAAGTGTGGTTAGAAGGCCAAGGTTGGCAACGTTTTGATCCTACCGCAATGATTGCCCCGCAACGGGTACTCGATGGGTTTGATGCCACCTTTGACAGCCAAAGCAGCTACTTACAAGACAGCCCGTTTAGCACGCTGCACATGAAGCAATACCCATGGTTAAATGAATTACGCCAACAGTTTGCCAGTGTCGATTATTACTGGAGCGTGTGGGTATTAGGTTTCGATGAACAACGAAAACAACAGGTATTAGCCAAGCTATTGGGGGATGTCAGCAGCACTAAAATCGCCTTATTGATGATGTTTAGTTTTATCATTATCGCGCTGATTATTGCTTATTATGCTGGGTTATTTAGTACCGTTCGCCAACAAGACCCACTCAATAAACGCTATCAAATCATTTGCCAACGCTTAGCCAAAAAAGGCATCGCCCGCCAACAAGGCCAAGCACCGTCCGATTACGCTGAGGCAGTCAGTGCACATTTAGGTGCCCTTGCTCCTCAAGTGGCAGCGGACTTTACGGCCTTGAGCAGTGCCTATGTAGCTCTTAAATATCAACCACTGACAGCGTCGCAAATCCAGCAACAACAGCAACATTTTAGCCAGTTATATCGTCGCTTGCGCCTGCGACTCTTTCGCAACTGATCTTGTGCACTACAGCAGCAATCATCCTGATTATTAACGGTTTTGATTGATGATTTACGGCAGAGTCCATAGAATGAATTAATCTCAAATTAGCGGGTCGCCCATGCTTACTTTAATTCAATCTAATCAGATGGAAGTGTTATCTGAACAACTGGCCAAACTATTGGCTATTCGCTTAGATAACGTCAGTTTATTAGCCTGTGAGCATGTGTTAGTTCAAAGCCCGGGGATGTCGACTTGGCTGCGTTTAGAAATCGCTAAACACAATGGTATAGCCGCCGCATTATCGTTCCCACTACCCTCGAGCTTTACCTGGCAATTATGCCATGACTTGCTGCCCGATGTGCCAAAAGATAATGCCTTTACCAAAGCGGCAATGACGTGGAAATTAATGGACTTATTGCCAAGTCTGCTAGATAACCCAGACTTTAGCCCGCTCAAACAGTACTTATCACCTCAAGTTGATTCTCCAAGTGATATTACTGATACAGATATCGATGCGAATACTGGTACTGATATTCATACAGCAAACACCCACGCCATATTGCAGCTCAATCAGTCACATGACGCGATTAAGCTATTTCAATTGTGTGGCCGCATTGCCGATATTTTTGACCAATACTTAGTTTATCGTCCCGAGTGGATTTTAGCGTGGGAGCAAAATCAGCCATTATCGAGCCTAGACAATCGCTTAACGTTAGATGAAAACCAGCAATGGCAACCGATCCTGTGGCGAGCATTAATCGATTATAACCAACATCATTTACACGCAAGTCATTATCATCGCGCCAATTTACATGCCGATTTAATTGCAACCTTGGCTAATCCAGATACTGACTTATCCATGTTGCCGGCTCGATTATACGTGTTTGGTATTTCATCCATGCCGCCACAAACCCTCGATGTGCTGTACCATTTAGCCAGTCGCATTGATGTGATTATGCTGTCTCTCAGCCCTTGCCAGCATTATTGGGGTGATATTATTGAGCCGAAAACCCGTGCCCGCATGGCGTTGCAATATGCCAATAAAAAACAACTCGACCAAGACTGGGAAGACAAGCTAGAAGTAGGTAATCCTATACTGGCCAATAATGGTCAAATGGGCCGTGAACTACTGGATTTATTACTGTCGTTACCGCCAGAGCACACCGATTTTGGTTACGACTGTTATGTTGAACCTGAGCCGAATAATCTGCTGCACGGGGTACAATACGACATTTTACAAATGGAAACACTCGGTCAACCATTAGGGCCAAATGCCAGTTTGTATCAAGATATTGATGCTCGCCGCACCTTATTGCCAAGTGATGACTCTATTACCTTACGCAGTTGTCACAGTGCCTTGCGTGAAGTTGAAACCTTACATGATCATCTTTTAGAATTATTATCAAACAACAGCGACTTAAGCCCTAAAGACATAGTGATCATGATGCCCGATGTTGCGGCCTATGCGCCGTATATTGATGCGGTATTTGGCACCGCCAACAGTCAGTATTTTGCCGACAAAAATCCGCATAAAGGCGATTACTACATTCCCTACGCCATTGCCGACAGGGGCGCAGCGCAAGAGTCACCGCTGATTAATAGCTTTTTAAGCCTGTTAAATATCAATCAAAGTCGCTTTGGCCTCACTGACATGATTGGTATTTTAGAAGTGCCGGCTATTTTGCGTCGTTTCCAACTCGATGATGACGAATTGTCATTAATCCGCCGCTGGTTAGATGATGCCAATGTCCGTTGGGGCCGCAGTGAACACACTCGAAGCCAACTGGGTGTGCAGCCTTTTACGCAAAACTCATGGGCATTTGGCATTAAGCGTTTAATACTGGGTTACGCCTTTAACGACGATGCCGATATTTATCGCGATACCTTAATGGTGCAAGGCATTGAAGGTCAGTCATCGCAGGCATTAGGTAAGTTGCTCAACTTCTTAGAAACCATCGACACCTATTTCACTTTATTTGCCAATGACTACAGCACCGCAGAGCGCCTTGAACAATTACAACAGCTACTCACCGATTGCTACGACACCACAGATGACGAGCGTGAACAAATCCAAGCCATTCGAGATGCATTAGTCACCCTAGATACCGAGCTTGAAAGCGCCGGCCATCAAGGCCAAGTCGATATTGAAGTCCTAAAACAGTGGTTTAATCAACGCTTAACTGAATCTCGGGTCGGCCAGCGTTACCTTGCTGGTAGCGTGAATTTTTGTACTTTAATGCCAATGCGATCAATCCCCTTTAAAGTAGTGTGCTTGCTGGGCATGAATGACGGCGTCTATCCGCGGGTTCAACATCCTGTCGGGTTTGATTTAATGGCTCATTTTGGGCCTAAAAAAGGCGACCGTTCGCGCCGATTAGACGACCGCTACCTATTTTTAGAAGCATTACTGTCTGCTAGAGAGCAGCTTTACATCAGTTATATTGGCCACAGTGAGCGCGATAATGCTGAACGTATCGCCTCAATGTTAGTGTCTGAATTGGTCGAATATTGCCAACTCAGCTACCTACCGCAATCCTTACAGCAACAGCTTGAACAGCAAGTAGAAATCAATCTTGATGATGCTGATAAATCCGTACTGGCACAGCTTATTCAAGCGCAACCTTTGCAACCATTTGACGCAAAACTATTTCGAGAGACACCACAATCAGCGGACACTGTCAGTAAACTGCAACACAGTTTTAATGCCCAATGGTGTCCGCCAGCCGCCAATGCGACCATTAACAATCACTTTTTTGAGCAAGCATTACCCTTGTCAGCCGAACAGGCAGATGAAGTGTTCGCCCATACTCACATCAATAGCGATGGCATTAAAGTGGTCGAACTCGAATTGTCAGCATTAATCCGTTTTTATCGCAATCCTGCGCAATTTTTTTTCAACCGCAGTTTAAAAGTTGATTTATCACTGGATATTCAAGCCGATGACAATGACGAGCCGTTTAGCTTAAATGCACTCGAGCGTTATTTATTGCAATCACGCATGCTCGACAATGCCATTGAACATCAACTCGACAGCCCAGATCACGAATTACTCAGTAAGCTCAAAACCAGCGGTGAATTGCCCATGGCGCCGTTCGACGACTTGTTAATTAATCAATATTTACGCGATATATCGCCGTTGATTAATCGGGTGCAGTTTTTACAAGATCAACAAACCATGCACACGCTGAATGTGGATCTTAACTTTGATCTACCGATGCAGGATTTACCAGCAAGAGCAGATCCAAGCCAATCGTCGACAGTGCGAGTCAATCTTGTCGGCCGTATTGACGACATTTTGCCTAAAGGCTTAGTCAATTACCGCCCCGGCGCTGCCCACGGACGAGATTTTATTCGGGTGTACTTACGCCATTTATGCATCAACGCTATGGCCAATTCGTCCACCGCGGGCATGGGTAAAAATCAATTTAGTTACTTACTCGACATTGGTCATTTTCATGCTTTTGCGCCTATCAGCGCCGAACAAGCGCAGGCACAACTCCTGCGCTTTATCAGTGGTTTCATTCAAGGGCAAACTCAACCCTTGTGCTTTATGCCTAAAACGGCTTTTGCCTATGTTGAAACCGATGGCAATCATGAAGAAAAGTTACTCAAAGCCCAGCAAAAATGGGATGACGGCCAGAACCCGTTCGGCGAAGGGCACGATCCACATAACCAGCGTTTATTCCATTTCCCAGAAGACTTTAGTGAAGCGACATTTGGCGCATTAGCCAGCCATTTACTGCAACCGATGTTAAGCCTGTATCACAAAGATAAACTGGCAGAATTAGACACCTTTGTCAGTGGCGCCGCAGTCGATATTCAAGCGCAACTCATTGCCAACGCAGCTAAACCAGGAGCGCATTAATGGATGCTATTACCGTGACACCGCTTAATGCCCTCACCTTACCTTTTTATGGTTCCAGCTTAATTGAAGCCAGTGCCGGTACGGGGAAAACCTATACCATTTCGGGTTTATACTTACGCTTATTGTTAGGCCACGGTGGTAAAGCGCCATTAAGTTGTGAGCAAATTTTGGTGGTAACCTTTACCAACGCCGCCACAGAAGAACTCAGAGACCGTATTCGTAAACGGATTAACTTAGCGTTTAAACGCTTTTTAGGCTTAGCCGTCAATGATGAGTTTATTGAACAGCTTTACCAAGACACCTTAGAAGATGAACGTCCTATTGCGTTAAGACGCTTAGACTTAGCGTTAAAGTCGTTAGATGAAGCGGCCATTTTTACCATTCACGCCTTTTGCCAACGCGTATTGTCAGACATGGCATTTGAGTCGTCACTGCTATTTGAGTCCGAATTCACCCTCGACGACAGTGAGTTTTTACACCATGCGGTGCGCGATTTCTGGCGTGAAGTGTGTTATCCATTACCGCCCTTTTTGGCCCAAGCCATTAGTGATGTGTTTGCTGAACCAGACGTGTTAGCGCAAAAGCTGCGCCCGCTATTAGGTGCAAGCCAAGCTGTGTTGTCAAAGCAACCACTGGCCTTTGAAACCCTACAACAGCAGCTAAGCCAAAGCATCAGCCGCTTCACCTTATTGTGGCACAGCCTGCACGACAGTACCCTTGAATTATTGCAATCGCTACCATTAAACGGTCAACGTTTTGGCAAAGGCGCCGACGGCTATCCTAAGCTAAGCCAACTGTTTGATAGCATTAGTAACTGGGTAAAATTTGGCCAAGGATTACCGCCAATAAAAGCGCTAGAGCAATTGGCATTATCCGAGCTCAAACTCAATAAAGGGGGCGTTATTCCCACTGCTGCTGAAGCGCCGTTGCTGGATCATATCGAGCGCTTGCTTGAGTTAATTAGTCAGCTTATTCCGTCATTTTTAGTTCGCGCCCGTGAAGGCATTCGTCAACGCTTTGCTGGCCAAAAACAGCAACGCAATTTAATGACACCCGATGACCTATTGCTCAGCTTAGCCATGGCGCTCAGCCAAAACCCGATCACCCTAGCCCATGCTATAGCTAAGCGTTTTCCGGTCGCATTAATTGATGAATTCCAAGACACCGACCCTCTGCAATTCACCATTTTTAATCAGGTGTATCAACAGCCGCTAGCATCGCAACTGGACTTAACCACAGCGACCACTGTGCACAGCCCAGCTAATGAAGACAATAGTAATGACAACAAAGCTAACGACGCCAGTAAAGGTCAGCTGAGCTTATTAATGATTGGCGATCCTAAGCAGGCGATTTATGCTTTTCGTGGTGCCGACATTTATACCTATATTGCCGCGCGCCAACAAACACAGGCCCATTATAATCTTGACACCAATTACCGCTCATCGACTCAATTAGTCAATGGCGTTAATCAGCTATTTAGCCAACATCAAGACCCGTTTATTAGCCAAGCGATTCCCTATGATATTGTTAAAACCCCATCATCGGCAGCCAATAAACACCTGAGTGAAGCCACAACCAATCCTGCCGCTCTGCGGATCCGTTTATTAGCCGAAGACGATGTTAATGGCCTCAATAAAACCAGCGCAAGACAACGCCTAGCCGCTGATGCTGCCAGCGAAATAAAGCGCATACTAACCGAAGCGCAACAAGGGTTATGCCGAGTGAATACCAACCTTGAGCAGGAAGGTAAACCGCTCATTGCCAAAGACATTGCCATATTGGTGCGCGACCGTAACGAAGCCGCAGTGATGAAAGCGGCATTATCAGCACGTAAAATTGGTGCAGTATTTTTAAGCCGAGACAGTGTGTTTAACACCATTGAAGCCCGTGAAATGGCCATTTTATTGTATGCATTAGCCACGCCTAAAAATGAGCGTGCTATCCGCGCCGCACTGGCAACTGAGCTTGTCGGGTTTAATGCCCAGCGGATCCATCAATTTAACCAAGATGAAGAACAACGCCAACAGGTATTAGATCAATTCACTCATTGGCATCAGTTGTGGCAACAACGCGGCGTGATGCCTGCGCTGCTTAACTTTGCCAGCGAAACCAAACTGATCCATCGTTATCTGTCGCAATCTGTCACAGCTGACATCAATAGCGCTAATGAACATAACGCTAATGCTCACAGTGATAGCACTTATAGTAGCAATAGTGACAATAATAGTGACAATAGCTTTAATGATGCTGATGACGACAACGCAGCAGATCTCAAAGCATCTGGTGAACGACGCTTAACCGACTTTAGGCATTTAGCCGAATTATTGCAGCAAAAAGCCACTGAGCTCGATGGTAGCAGCGCCCTAATCAATTGGTACGAGCAACAACTGATTGGTAACAATGGCGGTGATGAGCAGCAACTGCGCTTAGAAAGTGAACAGAACTTAGTGCAAATTGTCACTATTCATAAAAGTAAGGGCTTAGAATATCCGGTATGTTTTGTGCCGTTTGTCAGCCTAGCCCGTGGCAATAAAAAACGCCCTGCACCTATGATGTACCATAAAAATGAGCAGCTCATTTGGGATATCGACGCCACCGACGAAGGCTGGGAACAACTCAAACAAGAAACCCTCGCTGAAGATTTACGCCTACTGTATGTGGCGTTAACACGGCCGGTTTACGTGTGTTATTTGTATATTGCCAACCAAAGCCGTCAGTTAAAAGCGGGGATCAGCAGCCAATTACCTGAAACAGGTATTGGTTATCTGTTGGGGATTACCGACAAGAAAACTGACTTTGCTCTTGTTCAAGCCAAAGTGAATGCAATTGCCACCTTGCCAGCGATGAGTGTGGAATACTTAAGCAACGATATTGACGATTCTGTGCTCGCCGATATCCACGACAATAATGAGCCACTAGCGGCCAAAAAAGTCACGCGAGTACAGAGCCTTGCATGGCGCGTGGGCAGTTATTCTGGCTTAGTAAAACATCTGCCTCATGAGAGAGTCGCGCCCGGTGCCGACGATGAAGACTTCACCGATGAGTTAATCCAATTACAGTTACAAGATGAGCTAACCAGCGAACCCGTACTTGATCGCTTTACCTTTGAACGCGGCGCCAACGCCGGTAGTTTTATGCATTTAGTGTTAGAGCTGTTTGATTTTACCCAAGCAGACACTGAACTGACACCTGCGCTAACGAAAGCCATGAAACAATATGGATTTGACGAAGCCCTGTGGCAACAGCCGTTAATGGACTGGTATCAGCAAATATTGGCAGCGCCGCTGTTTATCGAGACATCGTCAGAGGACACATCACTGACATTAAGCCAATTAGGCATCAAGCAAAAAATGGTCGAAATGGAGTTTTATTTGCCTATTTCAACCTTACAAGCGTCGCAATTAAATCATATTTTGCAGCAACACGGTTATGTCGCCGGACTCGAC
Source organism: Shewanella sp. 5S214 (assembly GCF_041439795.1). Classification (NCBI taxonomy): domain Bacteria; kingdom Pseudomonadati; phylum Pseudomonadota; class Gammaproteobacteria; order Alteromonadales; family Shewanellaceae; genus Shewanella; species Shewanella sp. 5S214. The sequence continues at coordinate 111,246 of NZ_JBGOOV010000009.1, read as the reverse complement.
TTTGATACCTTAAAAGGCATGTTAAAAGGCTTTATCGATTTAACCTTTGAGCACCAAGGCCAATTTTATATTGCCGATTATAAGTCCAACCATTTGGGTGATAACTATAGCGACTACACTCGCTCAGCCATGGCTAAAGCCATTGATGCTCATCGTTATAATTTGCAATACATCTTGTATACCTTGGCATTGCATCGTTACTTATCGCTTAGATTACCAAACTACAATTATCAGCAACATATTGGCGGCTGCTATTACCTGTTTTTACGCGGCATGCATCCTGAGCATCCTGGCGCGGGGGTGTTTTATGACAAACCACCGCAAGCATTAATCGAACAACTCGACCGCTTATTTACAGGTAATACAGACAATCGTGCGCCGGAGACGTCATCATGCTAATACTCACCCATCCAATCACTGAGTTATTGCACCTTTGGCAAGAACAGCGGCTCATTACCGCACTCGATCGTCATTTTGCTTTAGAGCTGGCCAATATTGAAACCATCAATAACGATCCCGCAATAAACGAACAACAGCCGCAACTGTTCTTGCTTGTTTGCGCCATGCTCAGTCAGCAATTGTCTAATCAGCACAGTTGTTTAGTCATCGAGCAAATTGATTTAGCCAATCCCATGGCAGAGGATAACCGCGGCAACGCTGAAATCAATTGTCGGATTGAACTTAACCATCAACAATTGATTGAACAAATCGTGCTATTTGATGCCGTCGGCCAGCCCGGTGACAACAAACCGATGATTTTTGAACATGGGCGCTTATATTTAAATAAATACCACTTCTTTGAAACTCAAGTGGCGGCTAAGTTGACCCAGTTAGCCAATCAACAAATTGAAATCGACCTAGCTAACAGTAATCTGCCGCAACTGATTGAATGCTTATTTACCGCAGAAGACAGCAATAGCAGCCAGTTTAATTGGCAAAAAATTGCCACGGCCACAGCGTTGGCCAAAGCATTAGCGGTAATAACCGGCGGCCCAGGAACCGGTAAAACCACCACAGTAACCAAGCTATTATTGTTACTGTTAACCCAATCGCCGCTAACAATCCGTTTAGTCGCGCCTACAGGTAAAGCGGCAGCAAGGCTAAGTGAATCGATCAAGGCGTCTAAACATCGTTTACTGCAACAGCTAACTCAAGTCAGCGACCCAGCATTGGCGAAAGTATTAACAGATTCGCTAAAACAAATACCAGAAGAAGCCTCAACATTGCATCGACTATTGGGGGTTATCCCAAACTCATATCAATTTAGGCACCATCAGGATAATCCGTTGCGCTTAGATTTACTGGTGGTCGATGAAGCGTCGATGGTCGACTTACCCATGATGTATAAATTACTCAGCGCCCTACCGTCTCATGGCCGTTTGATATTGTTAGGCGACCAAGATCAACTCGCATCCGTAGAAGCTGGCGCAGTGCTCGCGGATATTTGTGTTGGTTTAAAACAAGCTAACCCGCAACAAACATCACCATGGTCAATGCGTTACAGCGCCGCACAGGCAAAGCTCATTGAGCAATTAACCCAACAAGATGTCAGTCAGTTTATTCATCAACAGCCTAAAATTGGTGACAGTTTGTGTATGTTGATGCACAGCCATCGTTTTAAAGGTGATGCAGGTATTGGGTTATTGGCCAATGCGGTTAATCAATCAAATGTGCATGCGATTCGCCAAGTATGGCAAGATAATCATGCTGAATTGAATTGGTTTGAACATCAGCATAATGCCCAGGGAGATAACACAGGTAAACAAGCATTATTGGCATTATCGGTACACGCTTATGGTGACTACCTTAATTTGGTACTACAGAATCAACAGGCCATTATCGATCAAGCGGATCGGCAAGACAGCGCCATAACACTGCCGCATGCTGAACAAACCATCATCGACAGCTTTAACCAATATCGAGTTTTGTGTGCCATGCGAGCAAGTGAATTTGGGGTTGAGGGCATGAACATCGCCATCACCGACAGCCTTAAACACGCCAAACTGATTACTCCTCAAAATGAGTTCTATTTAGGCCGACCGATCATTATTCAAAGTAACGATTACAACTTAGGCTTATTTAATGGCGACATTGGTTTAATCTTGCAAGACAGCACTAAGCCAAGCCGCTTAATGGCCCACTTTGTCATGGCCGATGGCAGCCTGCTTAAAGTATTGCCCGCACGCTTACCCAGCCACGACACTTGCTACGCTATGACAGTACATAAAAGCCAAGGCAGCGAGTTTGATAAAGTCAGCTTTGTATTGCCGCATAAACCCAGCTCCGCCCAATGGCAATTACTCAGTAAAGAACTGCTTTACACCGCCATCACCCGCGCCAAAAATCATTTCTATTGTTTAGGCACGGCAATGATATTTGAAAAAGCCAGCAAACAAGCGACATCACGAGCATCTGGGCTAGCTTGGAGATTGTGGGGCTGATTGTTTCTAAAACCGCCGTGGCCAATTTTACAGTAGCTACAGCCTTTTCAACTAAAAAACACAACACAACACAACAAATCATACCCTTAATAGCACTCAACCTCTTTAAAAAAGAGTCCTGAAATATTATATTTTTTAACTATTGAATATAAGCTATTTTCTGCATCTGTAGTGTAATAAAAAAGGCCAGTTTCGCGTACTCTAAATAGGTTCGGGTTAGTAATACCACTCTTAATAAACATCATGCGCTTAAACTTACGAATTCTATCAGGTCGACCGTTACGCATATTCCTTTCACTAAGCTCTTCATCCAAAGCGTTGTCAAACCCTAAAACATTAAATGCAAACCATTTCTCACCACCATTATTACATTCTAGAAGCTCAATGTTCTCTCCAAAATCATTAAAGAATAAGTGCGAATACATTGGAGATACAACAAAGGTAGAAGCTCCTAAGCCAGCTATGTCAGGTACTTTAATTTTCTGTTCGTTCGAAGGTTCAACTTGCCAAACAACATTTAGTAACCCCCAAAATTCTTTCATTTGTGTATCACCGTTAAATGAAAGCAATCTATTTTCAGTCAATTGTAGAACATGCTCAAATGCGGATTCACTCAAAAGCATAAATTCATCAGGGTCAAGATATACACTAAATACCTTATTAAACTTTGAAGTCATTAGTTATTATTACCCTACTGCGGTTAAAGATGAATTAATTGGAAATACACCATGTATGAGGTCTTCTGCCACATAACGTAACTTTTCAATAATCCCAAGACTACCTAATCCATCGGCTATAGTTTCCACTTTGTGGTCAAGCTAAATTGCCCCTACACTTTAAGGGAACACTCCGTACTCTTTACAGAGCGCATTATGTATAAATTCATAAGCACCACGAACATGATTCTCGTATTTATCTTGACCAACAGTATCGCGAATGATATGGATTATTTTAACACGTGAAGACTAAGGGATGTCTTCATATACATAGGCACCCGGAACTTCCTCTCTTATTTTTTCTGTCGTTTTGAAAACAACTCATAAATTGACATGATTATTTCCTCAGAATTAATCATGTCACCCATTTTTATTACTGATAATCAGGGGGTGCTTTTTTAGGATCTATTATTGTTCAAAAGTAATTGACTACTACAACATAGCCCCTAGCGCTTTAATATATAAACACCTATTGGGGTTTTTAGATGCAAATTAAAACTATCTAATGACTGTATTTTCCATTCCATAATCTCATCACCTGAAGTTACATAAAGGATTTTATCCTCTCTATAATAACTATATGTCTTGCGACCTTGCTTTGAGAATATTTCGATTATTCGAGTATCTTCAATGACGACAAAGTTACCACCGTCTAAAAAGTTAGAACTATCATCTTCGTACTGCAATTCGGTTAATTGCCATTTGCCATTAATTTCATCTTTATTTGCTGAAGACTTAGGTATATAGCCCAGAGAAAAAATTAAAAACAAAAAAGTAACACTTAATATTTTTAAAATAGATTTCATTTTATAAAAAATCCGTTGAAGTTATTTTAGATTGGTCACTTGCAAGCAATCGACCTAAACCATCAGGCAGTTCGAACGATTTACGGAAATAACCATCCCACCCACTTTTATGATGAATTAACATAACTGCTTTTAGCGTTGATTGCGATAGCTTTCTGACTATTCAAATGTAGAAATTGAACAAAAATCATCAACAAACTGAGTGGCATATGGAAACGGATGAGCAATACGGTAAAGTTAAAGCATTCGCGGCTTGATTGAGATCAAGCAGGAAATGAGGTTATTGTTTTAGCGTTAGTTCTTGTTTTAAATATTAAGCCACAAAGCCCACCCTGCCTCTTCATCTAATAATGATTTGTTTTTTATAAAGTAATAGGTAAATATACCCTCCCACAAATTAGTCGGGAACGAGTAAAATCTGCCAGTGCACTTATCTGGTTTGTTGGCCATTCGAGCAAGCGGCTCATTCAAGCAACGTATAAACCAACTCATTCCAAGCCCACTCATTAAAGTGGGCTTCTATTATCGTCTTTTGAACAACTTATAGGCAGCTAGAACGAGTTGAGCTCGACTTATTCACTTAAAAAAGAAGCTAACTCATCAACATGAGATTGAGTTTCATTGATGAGCAGGCCAATTTGAACCGCGGCGTCATTTGACGTTTTCGCAAGATTACGAACTTCGTCCGCAACAACGGCAAATCCACGTCCGGCTTCACCTGCTCTTGCTGCTTCGATGGCTGCATTGAGGGCTAATAGGTTAGTTTGATCGGCGACCGCATTAATGGTCGTTACTGTATTTTGAATTTTACTCAACACTATAGACATAGCACTGTGCGTTTCGGTCACTAACTTATTACGAGAAGAAACATTACTACCAAAAACAATATACTTAGAAATATTTCCATTCAAATCCGTAATTGAAGAAATAACACAATCTAAAATCACTTCATTCCCTTGATGAGTCAGTTTCATCATGACTGCTGTCGGTTCGCCTCGTTGGATCATCTGCGTACGAGAATGGTCTAAGTGGTCTTTTAAATTTCCCACTACATTTTGCATTTGTATATCGTCGTGTAAATTTAACTGCTTTTTAGTATAGTCATTAGCTGAAATAAACTGACCACTTTGATTAAACTCTAACACTGCCGAATGACTGCTTATTGCATCTCTTTGATTAATCTGTTCTAACACAATACGTTTGATTTCACGCACATCAGAGCTCACACCAACAAAACCTGTGTGCTCACCCTTGTCATTAAAAATCGGATTTACTGCCAATACAATCCAATATGGCACTCCATTTTTATCAAAATTCAATATTTCTTCATAGAAGGCTTGTTTTGCTTTGAGCTTTTGAGATATGCGCTTAATCGTTTCTTTGTCGGTTTGTTCTCGTTGCAAAAGTATACCGGGTTTTTTGCCCTTTACTTCTGCAAGGGTCAAGCCTGAAAGTTTTTCAAAACCAGGGTTTACATATTCAACTAAACCATTTTTATCAGTGATCAATACACTAGTGCTAGTGTTACTTACCACCTTTGATAACATTTCAAATTGCTTAATGTGCTGGTTTTGCTCTTGATGGGATAATACATAGGCGGTGAACTTTTGATTACCAGAATTTATTTGATGGAGCGCCACATGAACATCGACCTTATCTTGCTCAGATAAACAAAGTAGGTGTTCTTTATTGTTAAACCCATTTTTTAACGTTCTCTGTAAATTGATATCTGCTTGATTTAAATAAATAGAGTCAGTATTTACGGGATCCAAATTAGCTGTTACTAACTTTTCATTGTTATCAAATACAACATAGGCCTTGCCACTGAAAGCTAATAACTCTTGCCAAACACTTTCAGTTAATAACGGAGTTGATACAGCATCAAACGTATAAAGTGAGCAATACTCTAAGTTTTTATAAGTCAGTTGGGTAACTTGCTGACTAAGGAGTAGGTTTTCATCACAGCGAATAGTTTTGCTGCTACTGTCATAACGAGTAAGCAATAAAGTAAAGGTTTGATTATGATCAGCTTGTTTTAAGCGCTTGCTTAATTGATTAAAAGCATCATTAACGACAATAATATTTTGCTGAGCATCGACCACAACAGCAGCTGACTGATGCGTGGTAACTAGCTGCAATGCCAGCGCTTTCCGACTAATTTTCGAACTAAACCACATAATAGATCTCTAATAAAAAAAGTAACAACGTCAATACGTTAATCGATCACTATTTAGGGTCTCAGTAATTGGGGGTCATAGCAATAACTGGTTTAGTCTTTAAATCATTACATTGAATATATAACGGGTAAAAAATATTGCTCTTATTTGAGAAAAGTAACTAAGCCAGCGATTTTTATGATGATTGCGCAAACACTCTTAACTGCAGTTACCATTCACTAAAGGATAATAAAAAGAGCACCGAATAAAGCAAATATGCGCTTACCTCCTATACTGTTATTTAAGACACACCATAGTGTGCCAGTAACCTTAGGTTTTAGAAAAAACTGTAGCTTGAAAAAAGCGAGGAGGAAGCATGATTAATCACGTTTGGGGACTTGTACATCATCCTGATAAAGAATGGCGCAACATAAGTAATGAACATGAAACGGTCAGTCATTTGTACACCAGTCATGTACTGTGGTTGGCGGCGATCCCAGTGGTCAGTACTTTTATTGGTACGACACAGTTTGGCTGGACTTTTGGTGGTGAAGACACAATCAAGGTCTCAATGGAGAGCGGTTTAGGCCTGGGAATTTTATTTTATGTGTTAATTTTAACGGCAGTGACAATAGTCGGTAGTTTGATCCATGGGTTGGCGCGTAAATACCCTAATTGCCCAAGCAGAAATGAATGTATTGTCTTTGCCGGTTATATTGCAACACCGATGTTTTTAAGTGGCCTGTTTGCTATATACCCTATGATTTGGTTATGTACACTCGCCTGCATTATGGGCATTTGTTATACAGGCTATTTACTCTATCGTGGTACACCAAGCTTTTTAGGCATAAGTAATCAACAGGGCTTTATTATATCAAGCACGACGCTAGCCATTGGTGTATTAGTACTAGAGGTTTTACTAGCCGCCGTTGTATTACTGTGGAGTCTTGGTGCAGACAATACCATTATCTGGAACCTATTCAGATAGACCATATGTTGTGAGTACATCGACGGAAAACGCCTTAATAATTTGGCCAAAGATACATGAGCTGTTAAGCATCAAGTCATCAGGAGATGCATTATCTTCTGATGACTCCCACAAGACATGAACAGCTTTTTAGTGAGCTTAAGCAAACAAGATAACTGTAGCGCAATGCAGAATGCTAGGAGTCGTAAAAAACCATTTTATAATGAAAAAATATCGTCACACAATAAATACGCTGACGTTATCTGCCGGCTTCGGGGATGTAAATCTGTAACCTGGTGTTCTAACACGGCTAAAATGATTAGCTAACAAGACTCACTCTATCAATACGATGAGTTGGGCGTACTCTCAGGATTAACCTCACCATAAACCTCTTCAGGATCGATATCATTAATCAATAATATTTCCCTGACTGTTTCAATGTGATCTAAAATCTTTTGGTAATCATCACCATACTCATATTTAGTCACTTCAATTGATTTTGGCATGTAGGTAAACGCAATTTTCAATGCGTTTAGCGCCGATTCACTTATTTTGTCACTCATATAAAAGGTCCTTATCTGATAGTTTGAATTGATAACATCTAACTCAAGCATTCTGCCACTAGATAGCGTTGAAATTGATTATATCAACAAGCGCACAAGCGAGACCAGAATTCAACTGTGCCTCTTTTACAGGTAAACAACTTAACCTCTTTGAACTCAGATTACGATAGTTATTTATGATCACTTACTTATAGAATATTTAATTTAATCATAGTATTGGATGTTAATTGCATTCAGGGTAATTCAAGTACAGACAAGGTAGCAAGTTTATTTATCTGCAAAATTACAAGACAGTATCAATTACTCAATAACTATAAAAATTAATAGCTTAATAGATATAATTAAAACTGAAACCCACTTGTAAACAAATTGTAACCCAGGTGTTACTTTATGTTCATTATAAACCTCTATGTTATGGCTAGGTCCTTAAATAACTTAACTACAACATAGGGTAATATGAATATGCTCAAACAAGGCTTATCAGTGGTTATCGCTAGTATATTGTCTTCGGCAACATACGCTGGTTCTGCAACCGCAGCGACAACGACTGACACACAACTCAATAATGCTTGGTATAAAGACGGCCAAGCAACCATCACCGAAAAATTACAACAATCAAGATCAACAAGAGCAAAAAATGTCATCTTGTTTGTTGGCGATGGTATGGGTATTTCTACACTTACCGCTGCTCGGATTTTAAAAGGACAATTAGCTGGTAATTCTGGTGAAGAAGGTTACTTAAGCTTTGAAACATTTCCTTATTCAGCTCTAGTTAAAACATACAATGTAGATGCACAAACACCAGATTCAGCTGGCACCATGACAGCCATGATGAGCGGCTTAAAATCAGACGCTGGTGTTTTGGGTGTTGACGAAGACGTCGTTCGTGGAAGTTGTGCTTCCGTTAAAGGCAACGAAGTCGTAACGGCTCTAGAGTTAGCCGAAATAAAAGGCTTGTCGACGGGTGTGATATCAACCGCTCGTATTACCCACGCAACGCCAGCCGCCACATATGCAAAATCAGCAGACCGTGACTGGGAAGATATCTCAGATATGGATATTGACAATAATGCTGAACGTGCAAATTGCGAAGATATCGCATCTCAACTGGTTAACTTTGAAAAAAATCTAGAACAACGTTATACCGGAGTTGATGTAAATGGTATTGATGTTGTTATGGGCGGCGGACGTCGACATTTTCTCCCTAAAGACGCTGCATTTAATAGTGTTGATGCCGTTAGCGCTATTGAAGGCGATCGAACCGATGGACGTGATTTGACCGCAGAATGGAGCGCTATGTATCCAAATGGTAAATACGTTATCGACCAAGCTGGATTTGATGCCATTGATACAGAAACGACTGAACGTGTTTTTGCTTTATTCAATGAATCTCATATGCAATACGAAGCTGACCGAGGCAATGATATTGCCGGCGAACCAAGCCTTTCTCAAATGACCGACAAAGCCATTAAAGTACTGGATAACAACCCAAAAGGTTACTTTTTAATGGTTGAGTCTGGTCGAATTGACCATGGACATCATGCTGGTAGTGCAAGCACAGCCCTTAATGACGCTATTGAGTTTTCAAATGCCGTTCAAGCGGCATTAGATGCAACAAATGATGAAGAAACGCTCATTATTGTCACCGCCGATCACAGCCATGTGTTTACGATTGCTGGCTATCCTAAACGTGGTAATCCTATTTTGGGTAAAGTTGTTGGTATTGGTGCTACTGAGCCTAGTGAAGATTCAGACGGCAATCCTTACACCACATTAGGTTATAGCAATGGACTGGGTTTCAGAAACTTAGGCGCTGAAACAGATGGCGATGCATCATATGCTGCTGAAGCTGTCGCTGGCCGTCAAGACATTGCCGCAATCGATACAACAACTCCAGGTTATCACCAAGAAGTGACTGTTCCATTAGATAGCGAAACTCACGCGGGGGAAGATGTTGCTATTCATACATCAGGCCCAGGTGCGCATTTAGTTCAAGGTATTGTTGAACAAAGTGTCGTATTCCATTTAATCAATCGTGCTCTTGGTTTAGTTGGTCAATAGACCCTATAAGGTTTTTATGATGAATAAATTTATATTATCAACAATAACAGTTTCTTTGGTTTTTGCATTATCAGCTTGCGGCGACAACGGTGACAATGGCACAGATGGAAGCAACGGCATCAATGGTTCAAATGGATCAAACGGAACGAATGGTACTAACGGAAACAACGCGTTAATCACACAAACTCCCTTGCCGGTAGGTAATGAAAATTGTCTCAATGGTGGTGTGCAAATCGACTCGGGTATCGATACCAATGCTGATACCGTTTTAGATGCGTCTGAAATAACATCCACTCAATATGTATGCTCGCCTGCCGCAACCTCAGTAAATGATAGCGAACTGCTGAGCAGTTTAAATAACTCATGGTTTAAACAAGGTGCTGCCGAAATAGAAACGGCAGATGATGTTTGGAAAAAAATAGATAGCCAATTAGTAAATAATGCCAACGTATCGATTGCAACAGCATCTACCGCGGCTGAAATAACAGCACTTAAAGGCTCAGCTAAGAACGTGATTTTATTTGTTGGTGACGGTATGGGTATTTCAACTGTAACTGCCGCGCGTATTTTAGATGGTCAAAATAAAGGCATGATGGGTGAAGAAAACCAATTAAGCTTTGATAAGTTCCCATTTTCTGGTTTAGCAAAAACCTACAACGTTGATGCACAAACACCAGATTCTGCAGGAACAATGACAGCGATGATGTCGGGCATTAAAACGGATGCTGGCGTGTTAGGTGTTGACGAAAATGTGGTTCGAGGCAATTGTGCTAGCACTAAAGGCATTGAGATGATCACGGCCTTAGAATTAGCTGAGATTGCAGGTAAATCAACGGGGGTTATTTCTACCGCACGTATTACGCACGCGACACCTGCTGCGACTTATGCAAAGTCAGCAGATCGTGACTGGGAAGATATCTCTGATATGGATATTGCCAACAATCCTGAACGCGCTAATTGTGAAGATATTGCATTACAGTTAGTCAATTTTGAAGCCAACTTAGAAGCTCGATATACCGGTGTAGATGTTGATGGTATTGAAGTTGTTATGGGTGGTGGTCGTCGTCATTTTTTACCTAAAGATGCAGCATATAATAGCAATGACGCAGTCAGTACGATTGAAGGTGACCGTACTGATGGCCGTGACTTAACCGCCGAATGGCAAGCTAAGTATGCAACAAGTGCTTATGTATATGACCAAGCTTCATTTAATGCTATCGACACTGAAACAACACCACACGTATTTGGTTTATTTAACGAATCACACATGCAATACGAAGCTGATCGTAAGAATGATATTGCTGGTGAACCTAGCTTGTCAGAAATGACAGCCACTGCCATTAAGGTGCTTGATAATAACAACAAAGGTTTCTTCTTAATGGTTGAATCTGGTCGAATTGATCATGCTCACCATGCTGGAAATGCTTACAACGCGCTAAATGACGCGATTGAGTTTGCTAAGGCTGTACAAGTAGCGGTTGATGCAACTAGCCAAGAAGACACCTTAATTATTGTTACAGCAGATCACAGCCATGTATTTACCATTGCAGGCTACCCTAAACGTGGTAACCCAATATTAGGTAAAGTGGTTGGTATTGGTGAGACTGAGCCAAGTTTAGCCTCAGACGACATGCCTTATACAACGTTAGGTTATGCCAACGGCCTTGGTTTTAGAAATTTAGGCGCACAAACCGATGCTGATGCAAGCTATGCAGCTGCAGCAGTAACAGGCCGCGTTGACTTAACCGATGTTGATACATCAACTGCGGGGTTCCACCAAGAGTCGTTAGTACCACTCGATAGTGAAACGCATGCGGGTGAAGACGTTGGTGTTTTTGCTGTTGGACCTGGTGCCCAATTAATAACAGGAACTAATGAGCAAAGCTTAATATTTCACGTAATGGATTACGCAGGCAACCTTTCAGGTACAGCCCAGTAAAGAAGTAAAACGTTATCAATAAAGAATAGGGGCTTGCCCCTATTCTTTAACGTTTAGCTTCCACCTTGATACTTAATCAGCCAAAAAGATGAAACACATGAAAACTCTATTATTAATAACCGCTATCACTTTGCCGTTATTTGCTTCAGCAAGTGAAGACTGCCAATCAACTACCCTTATGGCGACTTATAATATTGAACAAACAACTCACGATGCAGCATCAAACAAACAAAACCAACTGGTATTATTAAGAGCCCAAAATTCGGTATTTCACATCAGCAATCAACAAGTAGCAACACAATGGACCACACTGCCAAATAATCACATGAAAAAAACCTCATATTTTATGGATGATAAACGTGCAATTGAATACGAAGCGACCAAAACGAAATCTAATCAAGCATGGCAATATCATGCACAATTACTGAATCCGTTATTTAAAAACCAGTCAACACTCATTGAAACTACTGGACAAGGTTGCAACAAAATTGAGCATTATCAACAACAAACAAATACAAAAACAGTTGATATATGGTGGTTTCCAGCAAAAAAATTAGTACAACGCATTAGTACTGTATTGTCAGATAAAAGTGAATCTGCAGATAAAGCCATAAATTGGCAATTAAGCGAAATAACTTATGACAACAACATTATTCAACAACAGTTAGATACATTATCTGCGTACCAATCGACCGACTTTGCTGATATTGGCGATAGTGAATATGACCCATTTTTTAGAAAAATGATCAACTTAGGTTTTATTGAGCACAGCGCATCAGGATTTTATGACAGCGAAGGTAATTCATTATCGTCAGCACATCAGCATTAACATTGGCATGAGCCATAGTACATATGGGTTTATGTGATCAAAGCCGTGACAGTTATTTTCGCTCTTCGCGCCCCGGTATCAAGTAAACTGAACATTAATCAGGTGATTTGTCTCGCTATCACAGGGAAGTGAAGCGTTACTCCCGTAAGACGGGTCATTAAACATAATGCCGTGACAAACTAGACTGATTGAAGCCTTCTCGCTCAATATTGACAACACCTACTAGGCGTCGCGCTGGGTTAATGAAAATACGGCACATGCGACAATAAACTCAGCAGCGATGACACTTGCCAATGCGGTAGCGGCATTATTGTTGCGAGCATGCATCAACCGCTAAAGTGGTTGCCTTATCATCCTCAACCGCCAAGGGCTCTTGAGTGAGTTTGGCAAGTATCCCAATCTCATGATTATTTGCGCTAAGATAACGTCAACGCCGCAAAATTACGGTATCCTTAGTCCAAATGTTCAACTGCAGCCCTTAAATGCCCACCAATATCATTACCATGTTCCCTGAGTCGTCCGATAAATCATCGACTCCCGCATCGATAAGCGCTGTAGAGCAACCAGCAGCTGTGACCTGTTCAAATTGCCAGGCCTGTTGTTGCCGCTTAGAAGTAATGTTAATCACCGAAACCGGTGTGCCTAAAGTGTATATAGCCAAAGATAATTGGGGCGGAGAAGTAATGCGCCGTCTTGATGATGGTTGGTGTGCCGCGCTAGATCGAGACACTATGATGTGTTCAATTTACGAAGTTCGGCCACTGATTTGCCGTGAATTTGAAATGGCCGAATACGAATGTGTCTCTGAACGCGAAGCTTTCGGAATATAAGCCCTAAGACGTTGATGTTAACTGTAATGCCATTACAGTTAGCATCAACAAACTGCTCAATGAAATCAAGCCGTCCCAAAAGCTACAATGGTTTAGTTTGATGACTGATAAAATACATCTGGTAACTTCCAGCTAATAACTTGCTGTTGCCCCTGCCAATTTTCAATGGTTAACCACGCCTTGTGTTCTGCTGTTAATACTTCTGGCGCAATAGCATGAACTTCTTGTCCATGCTGACTTCCATGCAAGATACCTGCATCGCCCATTTGCAGTGTTTCTAATGGTAAGGGCTCTGTGCCAATATTTAAATATGCTTGACGGATCTGGTTTACCTGCCCCTTACTAAACAATAATAAAAAATCTTTAGTGTAGGTACCATCGTGAAGATATGGCGGATCAAGATTATACGGCATAGGTGTTATTTCAAAAGCTCCGACCGCTTGGGTTTCCCATGCCTCAGGGAATTGCGGAAATAAAGACTGATATAGAAAATAACCGACTAGCACTAGCATTAGGCCATTTATTTTATACTTGTAACGATTCCATGTGGTGTTTTTAATGCGGGCCATTAGTTACCTTCCTGCTCGACTAGCGATGAGTTATGCATTGTCAACGAATCGTCGAGTTCGGTTCTAGCAGCTTTTACAGTTCGACTTCCCCACATTAAAAATCCTGTGATAGACATACCCGTTAGAAATACGCCAAAAATAAACCAAATCACTTTGGTCCACAGACCGCCGATTGTGCCGTAATGCAGGGGATTAGCGATATGTGATAGCGTTTGTAACGTCGTCATTGCCGCTGGCGATCTTTCACTTTCAATATTGCCGCTCCAAGGATTAACCGTCACACCATAAGCGTATTGATCATAGAAAATATGATCTCCTTGACCATACACTTTGTAAGTATCTCGATTGTGCTCAGGAAGCATAATGTAAGTACTTTTAAAATCCGCGAAGGTTTGCTCTGCGAGATGAAGTGCATTGGCCAAAGTATATGGCCTAATTGGCGCACCATTGGTTGTCGTTATAAGCTGACTGGCTTCGGCTAAAGGAGGATGTTCTTCAATCTCGATATGATTGTGCCACATAATCGCTTGTGCTAAATACCATAAACCCGTAATGCTCATTAACATTAAAAACCACATTGACCACACGCCAGCCAATCGATGGAGATCTGCAAGCAGCGTTTTTTTACCTTGGTTTATTCGTAATTTAGGCTGAGTAAAAGCGCGCCAGAACTTTTTATAAATCACCAGTCCAGATACCAGCGCACCTAACATCACAATGGCCATGAAACAGACAATGTAATAGCCAACACTGTAATTACTGTGCCAAGGAAACAGCAACCAGCCATGTAAGGAACGCATAAAATTAGTGAAGGTCATGCCAAGGTTGATTGCTTGTATTTGGCCTGTGTATTGATTGACGTAAGCGATAGCAAAAGGCACATCGCTATCACTAAAGATCACTGCATTAACCAGATAAGACTCAAAGCTCATCACTGTGGTGATGTTTGCTGTTGGGTGCGCTTGTTGCACAATGTCAACGAGTTCTGACATCGGCTTTTCAGTCAAATTTTGCGGATTAGTTGCGCGAGCGTCAGGATTGGTCAGCCAGGTTAACTCATGACTTATCACTGAAATGGTCCCGGTAAGGCACACAAAACAAAATATTATCCATACGGGTAATGAAAACCAGCCATGAAGCTTAAACCAAAATCGATTACTACGTTTTGCCATCTGTTTTCCAAATTTGTTCGCTGTCGTTATATACATGAATATCCCGCACATGCTAATACGATTGATAACCAATCTCAACAAATATTGAGTGATAATTATTATCAATTGTAAATTTTGGGTTAATCCTCGCATTTTTATCAATCTGACCTTAATTATATTTGCTAATGATAATCGTTAGCAATAACATTAGCATCTAATAAGCGCTATGGTTGGCCGTTAATATTATTCATCGTTTGAAAAAGATACAGGTAAAGCAAAACATGAAACCGAAACACATATTTGCACTTTCATCATTAGTTTTGGCGATGGGCTTTGTAGTACAGCCCTTCGCCCTAGCAGCCGAACCACAACAAAATGCTGACAACAATGATCAAAACATTGAAAAAATCCAAATCTTAGGTGTACGTTATAAACGCGTTAGCCAAGGTGCAACAGGCTTAACCATGGAGATTAATGAGACACCTCAATCAATCAGTGTGGTCACCAACGATCAAATAACTAATTTTGGCGCTAATAATCTTAACGACGTACTTCGTCTTGCTACTGGTATTAATGTTGAAGAATGGGAAACCAACCGCACACAATATACTTCTCGTGGTTTTGAAATTAAAAGTACCCAAATTGATGGCGTTGGATTGCCAAATGACTGGGGGATAGTCACTGGTGCAATGGAAGCTTATGGTTATGAAAAAATTGAAGTTATTCGTGGCGCTAACGGCCTACTAACCGGGATAGGTAATTCTGCTGGTACCATTAATTATGTGCGTAAACGCCCGACGAATGAAAATGAAGGTGAAGTAGGCATCTCATACGGTTCGGATGATTTTAAGCGCGTACAGGCTGATTACTCTGCCCTATTAACAGAAAGCGGTAGTTGGGCTGGTAGAGTTGTTGCGGTAGTAGAAGACAAAGGGTCATACCTAGATGGCCTAGAAAATGACCGTGGTTATCTTTACGCTGTCGTTGATGGTCAGTTAACAGATAACTCAACCTTAACGTTAGGGTTTTCTTACCAAGATGCCAACACAGACGGTAATACCTGGGGTGGATTAGTATTTAACTATACTGACGGTACCCAAGCTGAGTGGGATACTAGTGCGACTACAAGTCAAGACTGGACCATGTGGGACACCATTAATACAACCGCGTTTGTTGAGTATACTTACATACTGCCTAACGATTGGGATCTCAAAGTTGCCTATAATCATCAAGGATTAGAAGATGAAAGTAAGCTATTTTATGCTTCTGGCACCATTGATAAAGAAACTGGTTTAGGGTTAATGGGGTCGCCAGGTCGCTATGACACTGAATTTTCAGCCGATATGTTAGATATCACCACAATTGGTCATTACGGCTTATTTGGTCAAGATCACGAACTGACCTTAGGCTTAAGCGGCTCAAAAAGTAAAAAATACATGTACCAACATCCATTTGATTATACTTCCACGCCGGCATATGGGCCCACGCCAGCCTTCCCTTACGATCTCGATGCTATTCCTGAGCCAGAATGGGCCGATAAAATCGAGTACTCTGACATAGATGTTAGCTTACTACGCGCTTATGGTTCGACTAAGTTCAATATCAATGACAGCCTATTTGTCGTTGCTGGTTTTAATGCGATTAAATATACCCGCGAAGGTATTAATAGCGGTGTTGATATTGACAACGATGAGAGTGAATTAAGCCCTTATGCAGGCGTGGTTTACAGCATCACAGAGGATATAAATACCTATTTCAGTTATTCAGATATTTACCAACCACAAGAGCAATATGATTACGATGGGTATTTTTTAGACCCAACTAAAGGCGTCAATTACGAACTTGGGCTAAAAACCCTGTGGCTTGATAATGATTTAATGGCTACCTTTGCACTATTTAGTGCTGAGCAAAATAACCTCGCTAGCTACGCCGGCCTTAATGCTAACGGAAACTATTTTTATAAAGGTGTAAACGTCGAATCGAAAGGATTTGAAGTTGAAGTAACGGGACGCATCACAGACAACCTCAATGCAGTATTCGCTTATACGCTGCTTGATATAGAAGATGACAACGGCGCTGAAGCAAATGAGTGGGCAGCCCGAAACGTTGTTAACTTTTCGATGGATTATACTATGCCACAATTGCCAGAAGTAAGCGTTGGATTAGGCGGCAGATGGCAATCAGAAACCAAAAACGTTGACTCTAATGTAGAGCAAGATGCCTATTTAGTGGTTAACGCTTTCGCAAGTTGGAACATTTCTGACGATTTAAACCTAAGAGCGAACATTAATAATCTCACCGATGAAAAGTACATTAATAGCTTGGCGACAATTGGCTATTACGGCGCACCTGTGAATGGTTCAGTGAACTTAACTTATCGCTTTTAAGTGGCATGAATACGCTACCGCGCAACGACTGAATTTATGCCATCAACTTAAGTATTTTCGTTTAATGCGTTGATTACCACATCAATATAATTGGTGCGGTAACCACGCTAACAGGCAATATATTGATTGATAAAAAACCTCTTTTTATAAACATAAAAAGAGGTTTTTACTTTTACAGCTGATACATAAAATTATTTGCAGGCCCAACACAAAGATAGCGTTGAGCTCGTCGTCTACAACTATATCGCCTTATTAACGATTCAATCTGCCGCAGATTTTGGCGCTTATAAAAGAGTGATAATCGAAACAAGTATAGCCAAAGCTTATAAATACCCTCACTTTGTCAGGCGAGTAGATATGCCGCTGTTTATTATTTCGTTGAACTTATTTAAGCTACTTAGCTTCGAAAATAAACCTAATTAGCTAAAATAGTATTAACTCTTACTTGCGCTGTATGGCTAAGGGTCTTTATCATAAGCATTACTTATTTAGGGCGAATCCAATCCAATCTAGCCCATTCTTTTTTGGTCTTTCAGGAGCAAACATGCCAAAGATTAATCTGCTGCTATTGTGCGGCGGTGGCGGTGCAGAACACGATATTTCATTAATGTCTGCACGTTTTTTTGAGTCATCACTGGCAAAGTCAGATAAATTTTCGGTACTTAAGCTAGTACTCGATAAACACGGTCATTATCACACTGAAGACGGAAAATTATGCGACCTGACTAATCGGCGTGAGATTCGTTTTGAAGATAACAATACGCCAGCATGGCCCGTTGATTATGTGATCCCGTGTATTCATGGTTTCCCGGGCGAAACCGGTGATATTCAATCTTACTTTAACTTAATTCAACTGCCCTACTTTGGCTGTGAGTCTGAAGCCTCAAGTAATTGTTTTAACAAAATCACCGCTAAAATGTGGTTTTCAGCTTTAGGTGTGCCAAACACGCCTTACATCTTTTTGCATCAACTAGATGATGATGCAATCAAGCAAACTGAAACAGCATTTGATCATTGGGGATCCGTTTTCGTTAAAGCTGCTTCACAAGGATCGTCTGTGGGTTGCTATAAGGTTGATGTGAAAGCCAATATCGCTAACGTACTTAAAGACGCATTCAGTTATGCCCCTTATGTGGTCGTTGAGCAAACTATCCATGCGCGTGAATTAGAAGTCGCCGTATACCAGTATCAAGGTGAAGTAGTTGCGACCTTACCGGGCGAGATTATTTGTGACAGCAATACCTTTTATTCATTTGATGAAAAGTACGCTAAAAATAGTAAGGCCCGAACCGACGTGGTTGCAGAGAACCTCAGCCCTGAGATCAGTCAACTGATCCGTGATTACGCAATAAAAGCCTTTAAAGGGATGAAATTACGTCACTTGTCGCGTATCGATTTCTTTTTAACTGATGATAATCAAATCCTTTTGAATGAAATCAATACCTTCCCTGGGTTAACGCCTATTTCAATGTTCCCGAAGATGTTGCAAAACCATGGCCATGATTTCACTGAATATTTAATTGATGTGATTGGGCAACAGCTTGATTTAACGTAAACAACTTTAGTTCGAAATGCATAAAACAAAAGGCCAGCAAATTTGCTGGCCTTTTCTATACGCTTACAATCTTAACCCGTTTAGAACCCTTCTACACCCGCCATATCAGGTAATTGATGTGCAATCCCTTTATGACAATCGATACAGGTTTTTTCGCCGCTAGCCAGAGACGTTGAATGCATTTGTGATGCACGCTTAGACTGACGAGTGAAATCCATATAATCAAAATTATGGCAGTTACGGCACTCTAATGAATCGTTAGCTTTAAGGCGTTGCCATTCATGTTCCGCCAGCTCTCGACGCTTTCCTTCAAACTTTTCTCGCGTGCTAATAGTACCGAATACTTTACCCCACACTTCTTTAGACGCTTGCATTTTACGGGCAATTTTGTCGGTCCAGTTATGTGGCACATGGCAATCCGGACAGGTTGCACGCACACCACTTCGGTTAGTGAAGTGAATGGTGGTTTGCAGCTCCTGATAAACGTTGTTTTCCATTTCATGGCAACCGATACAGAATTGCTCGCGGTTAGTCAGCTCTAAAGCGGTGTTAAATCCGCCCCAGAAGATCACTCCTGCGATAAATCCACCAATGGTTAAGAAGCCAAGACTGTAATGGACACTCGGACGACGCAGCACTTTCCACACCAGTTTTAGTTGCTCAAATAATTTTGCAAACATAGTCGCTCCTAGTGCTTAACTGCGGCTTTCGCCTTCATTAAGTGGTCTATATCGACAAAGTCATTTTCAACCAACAACTTGGCATCTAACTGCGGTGCATGACACTGAGTACAGAAATAACGACGGGGTGATAAATCAGCCAAGAAATTATTGTCACGGTCCATATAGTGAGTCACGCTCACCATTGGCGCCTGTGAATGACCGGTACTGGTTCGCGCATGACACTGGATACACTTGTTCACTTTAAGATCGATTTGATAACCATCAATCTTGTGCGGGATCACCGGTGGCTGCATAGGATAATTACGAACCTGCTTAACATCGGTATTGATCACCGCTTGCATTGCAGGCGGTGTCGGTTCGATATTAATTGGCGCTAAACGTAATGTGTCGATTTTGTCTTCAGGTATGCTGGTAGCCATTACACTGACAGAGAAACCTAATAACGCGATAATCGATAATAATTTACCTGTTTTCATGGTCTGTCTCCTTAAGCCTTAACAATCTTTACTGCACATTTCTTATAGTCAGTTTGTTTTGACAAAGGATCTGTCGCATCTAACGTCACTTTATTAATGAGCTGACTGGCATCAAACCAAGGCACAAACACTAAGCCCACAGGCGGCTTATTACGTCCACGGGTTTCAACACGGGTTTTAATTTCACCACGGCGAGACACAACTCTAATCTCATCACCACGGCGTAAACCGCGCTTTTTAGCATCTTCAGGGTGCATAAAACACACTGCATCAGGAAAAGCTTTATAAAGTTCAGGTACACGTTGGGTCATAGAACCAGAGTGCCAATGCTCAAGCACACGCCCTGTTGATAACCAAATATCAAACTCTTCATCTGGAGACTCTGCCGCAGGCTCGTAAGGCAAGGCGAAGATAACCGCGCGACCATCTGGCTTACCATAAAACTCATAGTCGGTACCGGCTTTAACGTAGGGATCTGACCCTTCACGGAAACGCCATTTGGTTTCTTTGCCATTCACCACAGGCCAACGTAAGCCGTGTTCTTTGTGGTACACATCAAAGTCAGCTAAATCATGACCATGACCTCGACCAAAGGTGGCATATTCTTCAAATAAACCTTTTTGAACGTAAAAACCAAAATGCTTAGCTTCATCATTTAAGTATTTTGGATCAGCATCTGCCAATGGAAATTTATCGACATTGCCATTGAGATAAAGCACTTCATATAAGGTTTTACCTTTAAATGAAGGATTAGCAGCTAACACTTCTGCAGGCCACACTTCGTCAGTGGTGAAACGCTTAGAGAATTCCATTAACTGCCATAAATCAGACTGTGACTCGCCTGGCGCTTTGACCATTTGATGCCAAAATTGAGTCCGACGTTCAGCATTACCATAAGCACCTTCTTTTTCGACCCACATTGCTGTTGGTAAAATCAAATCGGCGGCTTGAGTCGTCACGGTTGGGTAAGCATCAGACACTACGATAAAGTTTTCTGGATTACGGTAGCCCGGTAAACCCTCTTCGTTAATATTGGCACCAGCTTGGATATTGTTGTTCACTTGTACCCAGTAGCAATTTAAATCGCCATCTTTTAAGCGACGGTTTTGCTCTACTGCATGGTAGCCAGGTTTAGGGGGAATAATACCACTGGGAATGTGCCAAATCTCTTCGGCGCGCTTTCTGTGCTCAGGGTTAGTCACCACCATGTCCGCTGGTAAACGATGTGAGAATGTGCCCACTTCACGAGCTGTACCACAAGCAGACGGTTGACCCGTTAATGAGAATGGACTGTTACCTGGAGTAGAAATTTTACCGACTAACAAGTGAATGTTATAAATCAGGTTATTACACCACACACCACGAGTATGTTGATTAAAGCCCATGGTCCAGAATGACGTTACTTTACGATCAGGATCAGCATACAGCTCAGCTAATTCAATAAGCTTATGTTCTGGTACACCAGACAACTTACTCACAGATTCAACATCATAATCAGCCACAAATTTAGCAAATTCGTCAAAATCAATCGGTGTAGAGTCACCCGCTGTGGCGACGTTTTTAGCTTTCATTTCCAGTGGATGCGTTGGCCGTAAACCATAGCCAATATCCGTTGTACCCTTGCGGAAATTAACATGCTTTTTGATAAAATCTTTATTCACTTTGCCATTTTGGATAATGTAATTGGCAATAAAGTTAAGCATCGCCAAGTCGGTTTGTGGCGTGAATACAATTGGCAAATCAGCCAGGTCAAATGAACGATGTTCAAAGGTCGACAACACGGCAACTTTAACGTGTGGCGCACTTAAACGACGGTCGGTTATACGAGTCCACAAAATGGGGTGCATTTCTGCCATGTTTGAGCCCCAAAGCACAAACGCGTCAGCCGCTTCCATGTCGTCATAACAGCCCATTGGCTCATCAATACCAAAGGTACGCATAAAGCCACCTACCGCAGATGCCATACAATGACGCGCATTAGGGTCGATGTTATTTGAACCGAAACCAGCTTTCATTAATTTAACCGCGGCATACCCTTCCCAGACGGTCCACTGACCAGAACCAAACATTCCCACCGCAGTTGGGCCTTTGGCTTTTATAGTGGCTTTCCAACGCTCCGCCATAGTGTCGAAGGCTTTTTCCCACGTAATAGGAGTGAATTCACCATGCTTGTCATATTTACCATCAGTCATACGCAACATAGGCGTTTGCAGACGATCACGACCATACATAATTTTAGAAAGAAAATAGCCTTTAATGCAGTTTAAGCCGCGGTTAACTTCACTGTTGGCATCACCATGCGTGGCAACAACTTTACCCTCACGGGTGGCAACCATCACTGAACAACCGGTACCGCAAAAACGACAAGGTGCTTTGTTCCATTCTAATTTGGTTTGTTCTGAGCTAGTGATCAGGTTGCTTGCACTGGTCGGTAGTGCTAATCCTGCAACACTTGCCGCTGCGATAGCGGCATTGGCTTTCATAAAATCGCGTCTATTCATGTTCATACTTCACCTTCTTCAAGCTCTTCACTTTGGTGATACACCATGGTGGCCGTCAACACACCGGGAATGGCATTAATGGTTGAGATATCATCCATCAACGATCGTTGGCTAGGACCTTCTACGACAACCACTAACTTAACGTCATTATTAGCTGACAATTCAGCATTCTTGATGGCCATAATTTTTTGTCTTACGTCAGCCATTTTATCGGGGTGTACTTGGACAATTAGGCTGGTTACGTGAAGTTCATTACTCATACATCGCTCTCGCATTGTTGATTATTTTTAGGATTAGCCCGCGCCTGGAGGCCCAGTTAAAATTTGGCTAAACCAGATAGTAAAACCTAGTGCGCTAACCAGTAATACAGATAAAATTGGGGCTAGAAAGACAGTTAAAAAGATAAAAATCTTTAACTCTAAACCTTTTTTACTTTTGATTTGATTACTCATGGGTCCTCCAAGAGTGGGGATATAAGCAATAATTCATCATTGCTTTATTGCTTGTTTATTCGGTCCATGGGGAATGTTAGCGTTAATGCAGCAGCGAACTATATACTCACAAATTGGTAAACACGGATTAACATGATCTAAATCAACATTTTAAATAGCTAAAACGCGTGAACTGAGTGATTAAGCATAAAAAAGTAGTCAATAAATGCGGGCTCGATCATGGTTGAGGCAGTCATTTTGACTATTGCATCCTATTACTCATATATGAAATAGTGCAAATAATGACCTAGCCCACGCTGAAGATGGGTAGACTGATCCGAGTTTATAGACAAAAAAAACCGACAGCCAAATGGCTGTCGGTTTTTTGTAACACACGAAGAGATTAGCTTAAGCGATAACGCAATACTTTTAATGATTTCTGTTCATCGATATCGGCAAAAATATGCGGATTAGCAATTCTTTCAATATAGGTAAGCTGTGGCGCCGTATTTGCCACTTGTTGCATCAAAAAATCACACCCTAGTTCTGGCGCATTTAAGCACAATAACACTTCGCCTTGAGGCGCCAGTAAGTCTGGCAGGCGTTTGAGTAGGCGCTCATAATCTTTAGTGGCAACAAAACTGCCGCGTTGATTACTTGGAGGATCGGCCACAATCAAATCATACGGTCCAAGCTTAGTTAACTTACCCCAAGACTTAAAAATATCGTGGCCTAAATAACGCGCCCCTGCAGGTAAGTCATTTAACACATGGTTTTGCTTACCTATGCTTAATGCACCTTTACTCATGTCCATGTTGACAACTTCATCTGCGCCGCCTTGCAAAGCCACTACTGAAAAGCCACAAGTATAAGCAAATAAATTAAGTACCTTTTTATGTTTTGCGTGTTGTTTCACCCATGCTCGGCCGTTGGCCATATCTAAAAATAAGCCGTGGTTTTGACCGCGTAATAAATGCACTAAGAAACGCGCACCGTTTTCAGTCACTATATGCTGCTCTGGTACTTCACCATGCAATAACTCACTCAATGTTTGGCCACCATGACGGTATTGGTAGACTAAATTAAGTGTTTCAGTTGGTCGTTGTTGCTGCCAAAGTACCACTATGGCAGCAACTAATTCATCGAGTTGCTCACTTTCGAGCATCTTAAAACTGGTAAGCAATAATACCGGCTTGTACCAATCTAAACACAGGTGTTCATCGCCCGCGAATAACCCACCACGACCGTGAAATAAACGGCAAACATCATCGCCGAATGTCAAATTTGGAACTGCTTGTAAAAAACCTTTCATACACTCTCTTAACTCAATAAACTAAATACAATCAATAGGGTTATGCATCTTTCGTTGATGCCTTGGCAGCATTCTCCACGTCATGGTCATTTGCAACGTCATCAGTGACATCACTATCGGCATGATGGTTATCAGCGTCACTCGATACGGTTGCTGTTTCAGTTTCAGTTTCAACATTATGGCTTGATTCACTGGGCAATTCATCGACATTATCTGACAATAAAGTCGCTAGCCAACTGCCAGACTGGCTCGATTCTAGACCAATTTTAACAATCATGGTTAAGGGAACCGACAACAACATGCCGACAGAGCCAAGCAACCAGCCCCAAAAAATCAATGATAAAAAAACCACCAAAGTAGACAAGCCTAAACCACGGCCCATAAAACGGGGTTCAATCACATTGCCCATAACCATATTGGTCCCCACATACAATAAACCGGTAATACCTGCGGCGCCGGGACCCATTTGAATAAAAGCCAATAACACAGCAGGAATGGCAGCAATAATAGAACCAATATTTGGAATATAGTTAAACAGAAAAGCAATCACCGCCCATAACAAAGCATAGTCAACGCCAATGATTGTCAAACCGATACCAACAACCACTGCTGTGGCTAAACTAACCAGGGTTTTAATCACCATATATTGATTAACCGACTGCAAAAACTTGTCGATTTGCTTTAAACGCTTATCTGGAGCATCGAGGGCTAAATGAAACTTTCTAGGCATTGATTGCGCTTCAAATAACATAAACACTATGGTCAAAATAATCAGGAATAAATTGGCCATCACATTACCGACACCAGAGAGCATATTGGTGGTCATGGATAACGCCATGCCAGGATCAAAGTAGTCGAGCACCTTTTGCTTTGAAATCTGAATATTAAAGTCTTTGAGTTTTTCAAGGATCCAGGCGAATTGTTCAATCAATTGCTCACGGTACTTGGGCATTTCCTTTGAAAACTCAGTCACTGAACTGCCCACTAAACTGGCCAGCCATAACCCCATTAACACTATAAAGCCCATTAATAAGATGATAGATAGCCATTTAGGAATATGATAACGCGTCATCAACACTATCGCAGGATTACAAATTACCGCTAAAAATGCGGATAATACAAAAGGTACGACTATCGGACTGGCCGTTTTTATCCCCGCTAAAATAATCACCACACAAGCCATTACCACAAAACTGCGCACAGCCATTGGAGATTGTTGTATTCCTTTCATAGACCGAAAAATCCTTATTATTGCTTATTAAAATGATTCTATATGCTAAGCTGAACTCAGTAACATATTGCAAACTAAGTTAAAATTTGTTGTCGCTTCGTATATCAGTTGATGGCAATATTGGCACATCACCACTTTCAGGGATCCACTGACATTATATGAAACCAGAAACCGCTATTATACGCATTAAAAACTTACGTTTACGTACTTATATCGGCATTAAAGATGACGAAATCAATAACCAACAAGATGTCATCATTAACGTAGTAATTCATTATTGTGCCGATAAAGCCCGAAATAGTCACAGTGTCGAAGATGCATTGAATTATCGCACTATCACCAAAAAAATTATTGCTTTAATTGAAAATAATCGCTTTTCATTACTGGAAAACTTAACCAACCAAACCCTCGCCATTGCCAGTGAACATGACTGGGTTGAATTTGCCAGCGTCGAAATCGATAAACCCCATGCACTGCGTTTTGCAGACTCAGTGTCGATGGAGTTATGCTATCAAAAGCCCCGGTAACCACCATGGTATGCGCACAATGTGATCACATTTTAAGTTTACCATCGTATATTGCAATATAGAGTAAAGGGGAGTTTAGATGAAAATATTAATCACTGGCGCAACAGGGTTTGTTGGCAAACAGTTAGTCAAATCACTGAGTGACCACCAGCTAGTAATATTGACGAGAAATATTAATAACAGCAAAAACATTCTTGGCAGCCATCATCAGTACTGGCAAACGCTGGCAGACAAATCAGACCTTAACGATATAGATGCTGTGATTAATCTTGCTGGCGAACCGATAGTCAATAAACGTTGGACCAATAAGCAAAAGAAACTGATCTGTGACAGTCGTTGGGATATCACTACGGCGTTAACTCAGCTTATCCGCAAAAGCACCACCCCACCGCATACTTTTATTAGCGCTTCAGCCGTAGGGTATTATGGCAGACAGGGTGATACCCCTGTGGATGAAACCAGCGGATTTCATGCTGAATTTAGTCATGCTATTTGTCAAGAGTGGGAAAACCTTGCGCTTCAAGCTCAATCGCAACAGACCCGAGTGTGCATCACCCGCATTGGGATTGTGCTCGGTAAAAATGGCGGCGCATTGGCGAAAATGTTACCGCCCTTTAAGCTCGGTTTAGGCGGCCCAATAGGCAATGGCGAACAAGGTATGAGCTGGATCCACATTGATGATTTAATCAAACTATTTAGCTACTTACTCAACAATTCGAACTCACAAGGCATTTATAATGCAACGGCACCTCAACCTGTGAGTAATGCCGTATTTGCTAAAGCGCTAGGTAGCGCACTAAGCCGTCCTGCCAAAATAACTACGCCACCATTAGCGCTAAGACTTGCCATGGGTGAAATGTCAGAGTTGCTCACTACAGGCCAATTTGTATTACCTAAACGAGCTTTGGCGGCAGGATTTGAGTTTCAATACACTGACATCAACAGCGCATTACAACAGGTGGTCAATTCAGCAAACTAGGGCCCCGTCCCTAAACTAGCTGTTTAATTTTATCGATAATTGGCCCATAGCGTCGAGCAAGTGGTCGATGCTGTTTATAAATAATGAATAATGGCTCTGCAACCACCACATTATCGCCATGCTCATTGGCAAACGATGCAATACGGATATCTTGTGCTTGAGTAAAATGGTCGACCGCAAATTGTGGTAGTACAGCAAATGCCAGTCCTTTAGCCACAGGTACCAGAATTTGGTTTAATTGGTTAACATAACTGCGGATAGGCACCTGTAATGCTAGAGCCTGTTTTTCACTGAAGTACTGACAGGCTATTTGCGACCAATAATGCATAGCATCAGGATGACTCACCATGCCAAGCGCCATGAGTTGTTCAAATGTAACAGAGTGATGAGGGTATGACTGAGGCAACACTAAGCACAATGATTGTGCGGCTAATGGGGTTACCACCAGCTCATCCATATTAATCGATTGGGTAATGATGCCCACATCAATAGTATTGGCCATAACACTATCAATAATACGTTTATTGGGCGCCGCTTCCAGATAGATTTGTAGTTGATTATATGGCAACTGATAGTCAATAAGGTGAGGATATAGTAGCAAGGCCATTGAACCTGAGCAGGCAATACGACACTCACCAATATGCTCATCATCAACCGCTAATTGTGATAATACTTGCTGTTGTTGTTGCTGCCAAACTAACGCCCGTTGATGTAAAATAATCCCCGCTTCCGTCAGTTCAAAGCTTTTACCTATTCGAATGAGTAAATCAACACCGACCTGCTGTTCAAGCTTTTTAATATGCTGACTGACACCCGGTTGCGTCATAAAAAGCTGTTCTGCCGTGTGAGTAAAATGCCCTATTTCAACCAGTTTAATAAATGTCGTTAACCATTGTTGATTTAACATACTAAGCCTCTATTGCATCAGATACTAGATCGCAGCCATCTATGTACACTCTCATTAATGGCGATCAAGCAAGACACTAGCATAGCCATTTTTAGGCTGACGATCACACAGTAAATAATATAAATTTATCGTTATACTATTTTTTGATAAATTAAAAATCAGCGCAGCGATATCTGCAATGCTAACTGATTGCCACAAACGGGGAAGAATTACTGCAACTTAGGCTAACAAGGAATATGGAAACCAGCAGAACTACATTTGGCTTATGTCAATCAAACTGGCTATTGTTTGCTATTTTGGCGCAGTCCCGTATTACAGACTTAATCAATAACGAGCCGTTTGCAGATTATTAAACTGCGGTAACGAACGATCTGCTCATGGTTATCACACACACTTACATTTTCTAATTAAGTATTAAATGATTTAACTTCTGCATCGGTTAAATACCGCCACTGCCCGACTTCCACATCGGCGTTGACAGCACCAATGCTTTCACGATGAAGTGAGAGTACTTTATTACCAATTGCGGCAAACATGCGCTTAACTTGATGAAATTTGCCTTCAGTTAATGTCAGCAAGACTTCTTTGGCTGTGATGATTTGCAATACCGCCGGTAATGTAAGCCCTTGCTCACCATCAAGAGCAATGCCTTGTAAAAAACGTTCTGCGGCATCATCAACCAGCGGTTTGGCTAACTTAACCCGGTAGACTTTATGACACTCGCCTGAAGGAGAGGTAATCGCAAAAGTCCAACGACCATCATCGGTAATTAGAACTAACCCAGTAGTATCTGCATCTAAGCGCCCGGCAATATGGAGTTCAGATAACCGTTCAACATCCAATAATGAAAAAATCGACGGAT
This sequence comes from Shewanella sp. 5S214, assembly GCF_041439795.1. Taxonomy (NCBI): domain Bacteria; kingdom Pseudomonadati; phylum Pseudomonadota; class Gammaproteobacteria; order Alteromonadales; family Shewanellaceae; genus Shewanella; species Shewanella sp. 5S214. The sequence goes on along the minus strand of NZ_JBGOOV010000009.1, from coordinate 82,367 downwards.
AGACACCATCGACATTTGAACAAAGCATATTGGCGGGTTTATTGATTAACAGATAACGAAACGCTCGAGCAGTAAGGTTTTGACCCTTTAAGGTAATTTGATTATTTTCATGCACCTGAACAGCTTCATTCCTAACAGCCACACCATTTACGCACACCTCACCATTATGGATATGCTGGATAGCGTCACACTTTAATAGCTCAGTACTTTTACAAACAAATCGATCAAGACGCATAAATAACCTTAACTTGGGATAATCATTTTCTATTGGCTAATCAAGCGGATATTATGCCACAGACATAAATTGCTATTGGTATTGGTATTAGGGGAAATAGCCAACAGATTACTCAAGCAATAAAGAGCAAAGATATGTAACACCGAAACTTAACGCAAACCCCACCAACATCATTGCAATAAAAAACCATTTGTGAGAAAAATTGCTTCCTTTAAATACCAGGTACGATTTACTGATGCTGTTAGCGAGTAAAATTAACAACAATAATGTTATTAAATCAATATCCTGCGGATTCATCGACCATTCGGTCATCACAGAGACTAGAATGGCATGAGCTTCAAAAAATGATACTAGCAAAGTACTGATCCCTCGAGATAGACCAAGTTCACTGCCGATAAAATTCATGCCATAAACAAGTGCGAGGATAAAAATAGATAGCTTAGCGACATTTTTCCAGCTTATTGGATGATCAATTAATAGCTCAATATCAACTGTAGATTGTCTTGATTGGCTGCTTAAAAAAAGCAAATTGGATGGGATCTGCACATATGTAATCACCGTAATAAAAAACATTAACTGTGTGACAAAGGGTATGTAAAAAATAAAGGATAATTGGTCGGCCAAAAAAAAGATAATAAATAGGCATTCCAGTAACATAGAGCATAAGGCAAACAGCAATGTCAGTAACAAGTCACGCTCACTTGTTGATGCAAATTTTTTATCATTTAGTATTTGTATAAAAACTGCCGTGCTGGAAATAAATCCCCCCAGAAAACCCTGTAACTGAAATCGGCGACGTTTTGCTAGCAAGTGAAAACTAAGAAAGCTGAATAACTCAAGACAGGCAACTAAAGGAACAATTTTTAAAAGAGGAACGTAGGCTGCCACCACGAACAAAGCCACCAACATGGTCATGTCAAACCATATATGTTTGTCTTTAAAATGATATGAGAGTGGTGTCTTATGTTCCATAGACAATATTTTCCCCCTACAACGATTTATCAAGGTGGACTAAATCATACATGATTCAGAACTTACACTGTTTAATCACCAAATTAACCACTGTACTCCAAGAAATCGACACGGAACATTATTTAATATAACTGAATTATACTGTAAGCCAACTTAAATCGCCGCCCCCCGTACTCGTATTGATAAAACCTTATCTTAATTTATAGTATCAATGACTTGAGATTGAGTTGATAAAAACTTTTACACTCCAATTGGTCAAGGCGCATCATATACTCACGCTACATAAACATCACTCACTTATACTCGAGTTAACCATTAGGGTTAGTCAACTTAGGTCCATACTTTAACAAATTGATTAATCCTTAGCACAAATCATACAAACACTAATCTAAACTCAGTTAACTAACGTACTGAAGTGCAAACCCAATAACATTATGATACTCAATGCTATCACCACAAGACACTTCAAGGATCATTGAAATGGCATGGGAAGACCGCACGCCATTTGAAGCCATTGAGCACCTTTATGGCTTAACCGAATCAAATGTGATTAAACTCATGCGCTCATCACTCAAACCCAATAGCTTTAAGTCGTGGAGAGCCCGTGTTAGTGGCCGTAAAACCAAGCATCTTAAACTGCGCCCAGAAGGAATTGATAGAGCGTATTGCTCAACGCAATATAAAATGCCTCAAAAGTAATCTCATCAATGATTAACTAAGGTAAAAAAGCAGCATAAAAAAGGGAGATGACGATGCATCTCCCTTAATATTTATAAGTACTTTAGCCCTCTTTTAACATGTCACTGCACGACTTATTAAGTAACTGACGACAACGCCATACCCCAAGAATCGCCACAATGATTGCTCCAGCAATTGGTGTGATCCCCCACCAAGGCCAATGCATATAAACGACCAACTCAAACACTTGGGTTTTAAGCATGTACAAAGCAAACTCAGCAACAATGACTGCCAATAAACCTGCGATGGCCCCAAGTAAAGCAAATTCAAATCCAGTAGCCGCTCTTAATAACCAACCTGATGCACCAAACGTACGCAATACCGCCAATTCTCGCTGCCGAGTCGCCATACCAGCTTCAGTCTGGGCTATCAGTACTAAAGCACTGGCCAGTAACACTAGAACCAACACTAATGACAAAGATAATGACACTTGATCGATAATTTGTCGTAACTGTTCAACCATAGCGCCAACATCAATAATCGATACGGTCGGGAATTGTTGGATCAATTGCAGCACCACTTGATTCGCGGTCAGTAGGCTGCCGTCCGCGGCTAATTGCGCATCATTAAGATGAAAGCTCGCCATCGAGGTATAGGCAAATGGCGCTAATGCTTCTGGGGTAAAAATCATGAAAAAATTAGGCTGTAGAGTTTCCCATTGAACCTGCCTTATGCTGGTAACCTTAACCGAGAAAGCTTGATTATCTATGCTATAGGTTAGCTTATCGCCCAACACTATACCTAAGCGATCAGCAACACCAGATTCAACCGACACATCATTGCTAGCCTGATTAAACTCACCTTCAAGGAGCTTATTATTAGGTGGTAAGGTCTCTCGATACGTTAAGTTTAGTTCACGAGAAATACCTACTCGCCCTTCAACACCGTCCTCAGACTGCTTGCCTGAAATCAACTCTTCATCATTAATATGCGTCAAACGACCACGAACCACAGGATAAATGTCAGTCGCATTAATATGATTAAGCGTCAAAAAGTCATTCAATGGTTTAGCATCTTCAGGCGCAATATTGACTAAAAAGTAGTTAGGGGCATTTTCAGGTAACTGCTTTTGCCATTCATTGAGTAAATCTTGGCGCAAAGCCAAAATCGTTAACAGTAATACTAACGCACTACTAAAACCGACTAATTGCACCGCATTTTGGCGCGCACGGCGGCGAAGACCAGCCAAAGCTAATTGGAAGGGATTGGTGGTTTTCATGCCAATACCATGACCAAAACGGATCATCACAAATCCAAGCACGCTTAATAACAAACCTAATAGTAGTACTGCAAGCACCACTGTCATGGTCAAGGCTAAACTTCTTGAATATAAATAGCCTAACAAAGCCATGGCAGCCAAACTTAATAGCAGATGTAACCACATCCCCAGTTGCAAACCTTCTAATTGACGCTGCAATACTCTTAAGGGCGGAATAGCTAACAAGCGCATTAATGGATAAGCCGAAAACATAAATGCACTAATCAAACCCGTGCTAACGCCTAGTAATACAGGGCGTAAGTATGGTGGTGAATAAGCGGCGATTTCTTTAGGCAGAAATGCCGTTATACCAAGATCAAGTAATACTCCGCCAAGCAGCCCCAGTGCAATACCCAGTAAAGTCACCAAAGACAGATGCAGTCCGAATAATACTCTAATTTGCTTACCCGAGGCGCCAAAGGTTTTGAGCATGGCAACGACATCATAATGGCGTTGGCAATAACGCTGCGCCGCAATACCAATCGCCGCACACGCAAGGGCTATACCGAGTAAACTGGCAAGCAGCAGGAATCGCTCAGCACGTTGCACCGCCGAAGCGATCGGAGAATCTCCCGACTGCACGTCTACCCATCTTTGGCTGTTATTGAGTAAAGGTTTAGCTTGCTGCTCAAATACGGTTAATTGATCAGCATTTCCGGTAAATTGGTATAAATAAGTCACCCTACTGCCTGGCTGAATAATACCTGTCGCCGCCACGTCATCTAGGCGGATCAGTAACACTGGCGAAGATGCAAACGGATTAAAACCAGCATCAGGTAAACGCTTAATCTCTTCGGTTAGTGATAGCTCACTATTGCCTAACTCAATGCTTTGCGGGAAACCAAGTAAACCACCTAGACGACTCTCAAACCATGCTTGACCTGTCTTTGGCAACTCCTGAGTGACACCACTACTGAGTTCGATATCGCCTTTTAATGGGTAACCATCACCTACAGCTTTGACCGTCACTAACTGAAATTTATCTCCGGAATATACCATCGAATTAAATTGCATATTGGTGACATGAGCGAGACCAAGCTTATCCGCTATGGTCAGCACTTGTGGGTCAAGCTCAACTGGCGAGTCAATAATACGGTCGGCAGCAATAAAGTTGGCCGCTTCACCGTTAATAGCAACTTGTAAACGCTCACTGACTCGCGCAAGCCCAGTTACTGATAACACTGCTAACGTAATCGCCAATACAATAAGAATTAATTGCCCTTGAGCGAGTTCACGTTTAAACAAGCGCCACGCAATTTGCCATTCCATTAATTAACCTCCGCAGTAAACTCAGAGTGTTGTTGACTCGAGAGATTGACTACATTGGGTTCTGATAAGTGACCATTTTCCATCACTAACTGCCGGCCACAGCGCTTCGCAAGATGCAAATCATGAGTCACCAAGACCAGCGTGGTGTCACTTTCTTGGTTTAAAGCAAACAGCATATCGGCAATTTTGTCACCGTTTACACTGTCCAAGTTGCCTGTGGGTTCATCTGCAAACAATACTTTAGGCTCGCAAATAAAGGCTCTTGCAATGGCAACACGTTGCTGCTCGCCACCGGATAATTGTTTAGGTAAGTGATTTAATCGATGAGATAAACCAACACGCTCTAGCATGGATTGAGCTTTTTGTTTGGCATCTTTAACACCAGAAAGCTCTGCTGGTAACATGACATTTTCTAAAGCCGTTAACGTGTCAACCAACATAAATGACTGAAAGATAAAACTGACTTTTTTCTTACGCAATGCGGCTTTTTGTTCTTCATTTAACCCAGATAGTGCTACACCATCTAACACGATTTCACCAGAGCTAGGAGTATCTAATGCAGCAAGCAAACCTAGCAGTGTCGACTTGCCTGAACCTGATGGTCCCAAAATGGCGATACTGTCTCCTTGCTTGACTTCTATATTAATGCCGTTGAGGATAGTCAACTCTCCCTCTTGGGTCACGACAGTTTTATTGAGGTTAGTTACAGTAATGGCACTGATATTTCGATCGATATTATTAGACATACAATCCTTCTTCTATTCGTCACTTAAACGCGTGCTTAGTAGTGTGTTTTTACTGATAGTAATGAGTGTACCAACCTATGCTGCCACGATTTTGATATTGGGTGATAGCTTAAGTGCAGGCTATGGCATGTCAGAAGAGCAAGGATGGGTGCAATTACTCCGCAACGAACTGCCACAGCATCAAATTATAAATGGCTCTGTTAGTGGTGAGACCACGGCGGGAGGATTACGAAGACTCCCAGGTTTACTGACCTCAAGCCAACCCGACTTAGTTGTCATTGAGCTAGGCGGCAACGATGGATTGCGGGGTTTTCCGCCCAGCAAACTGAAATCAAATCTTACACAAATCATTACCTTATCACAGCAACATGGCGCCAATGTTTTATTAACCGAGATAATGGTACCACCTAACTACGGCCCTAGGTACGCCAAATCTTTTACTCAGATTTACCACCAATTGGCCGATGAATATAGCATTAAGCTAATACCCTTTTTCATGCAAGATATTGCGCCAGACAAATCTCTAATGCAGCGTGATGGCATTCATCCAAATGAGCAGGCGCAACCTACTATTACGCAATGGATGTTACCTTGGATCACTCAAGTATTATCCGAGTAAACACTTAAAATTAAATGAGTTTTGCTTAATATGTTAAAAAAAAATTAATATAGTGATCAAAAGTCATTTTAATTTAAGCATCTGTGTTTAAAATGGACACAGCAAGCAGATTAAATCACAATCAATAAATAACGATAAACTTTAGACAACAACAAAGGCAATAAGGAAATAATATGTCCGTCAGTCGTCAAAAAAAAGTATACTTGCCAACAGCAACACGTAAAAATCAATACATTACCATTGGTTTTCCATTAACCGATGAATACCTCAATACGTATGCTGACTTAGAAACTTGTTATGATGAGTTTAGTAAACTTGTCTATCAACTCGCCGAAAAACAAGAATTATATAACGTCCACGTTGTCACCACTGACAAACTGCCTATGGTTCGTTTCCATAGCGAAGCTTACTGCTTAAGTTCAAACGAACAATTACGTTTCTTTTATAATCCAGCCCACCATGAAGCTAACCGAATCCACAGCACACCTGGGTTTCGAGCACGCAAATTACGTATTGTGTTCCTAGCCACAGGCGATGATTTACGCAGTAATTCAGCGAGTTTCCACAGTAAAGTTCAGCATTTTATTTCTGAACTTGCGCCATTATTGCCCGTTAAGAATGTGCCGATTAAAATTCGTGACCATCAACATATTTCTTATGACTTTTTTGCCAAAGCCAAAGGCTTAAAAGAAACTTATGGGTATAAATTACGAGCGGTTGATAGTCGCTACCAACGTCGACACTGTGAACTTCCTGAAAACGTCAGTACGCTAAACTACGTCACCATCAATATCCCAGTTGATCGCAGGATAAAAAAACAATTACTGGCTAATGATAATGTCGACTTTGGCAGTATTTATCAAAATGTTTATGACAAGTTTGTCCAAGCTACGCAAAGTAAACAATTAAGCCGTGTCGCTATGGTTGCTAATGGTAAGTTACCATTGGTTCGTAATAGTAAATATGAGCAACTTACTAGCACTGATGAATTCCAAATGATTGGTTTTGACCCAAATGTCCAATCACCAGCACCTATCGGTCACTGGGACAGCAATAAACTAGTCGATGTATTTCGTTTTGTTATTGTCGCTGGCAAGAGTGATGAAACAGATGAAGGCTATGGTCGCTTTATGAACCAAGTTGAAGATGCGTTACGAATATTTACGCAAGAATTTGATATCGACAAAGAACACGTTGATGTCATCTTACGCTTCCACCAGCATATTAGTTATAAAGCACAATAATCTGAATCATTCAGTTTGATGCTTAATATAAAAAACGACAGCAAAGGCTGTCGTTTTTTTATGATAAAACGTTTTACTTACCATAATCAGATTAAACCGATTGATTGCGCTCAATCAGTTTATTCATGACAGCATTAACTGATAACGAGGCACCATGGGCAATTTTATCAGCCAGCTTTTTCTTCATTTGATATCTAATTTTGATGACTTGATGAGTTTTTACAAAGTTCAGAATCACATCATCACTGGTAGACACTTCATCAATCAAGCCTAAATCGATCGCTTGTTGACCATACCAATGCTCTCCAGTGGCAACTTTGGCGATGTCCATACTTGGACGATAACGACCAACGAACGCCTTAAATAGCACGTGTGTCTCTTCTAACTCTTGTTGGAATTTAGCACGACCTTCATCTGTATTCTCACCAAATACCGTTAACGTTCGCTTAAAATCGCCGGCAGTGTGTTGCTCATAGTCAATATCATGCTTTTTAAGTAAACGATTGAAGTTAGGCACCTGCGCTACAACCCCTATCGACCCAACAATAGCAAATGGTGCGGCATAGACTTTGTTAGCCACACACGCCATCATATAGCCACCGCTTGCTGCCACTTTATCAATACAAATCGACAAGGGGATATTGGCTTGGCGTAAACGGTCTAACTGACTTGATGCTAGGCCATAGCCATGAACCATACCGCCACCACTTTCAACATTTACCAGCACTTGATCATCTTTATCGGCAATCGTTAGAATAGCCGTCACCTCTTCACGTAATGAGGCAACCTCACTGGCATCAATACTGCCTTTAAAATCAATTACAAATACTTTCCCTTTGGTTAAATCTTGTTTCTCAGCGGCTTTCTCTTCTGCTTTTACTTGCTTTTCGTAAGCCTTAAATTGCTTTTTAGTCAGTAGTTCTTCTTTCAACTCATGTTTAAGTTGAATTAGCTCGTCTGAAATATCGGTCAGGCGTAATTCACCTTTATCAGCTTTATGCTTCATGCTGCTAGCGAGCACCAAGATCACCACGGCAGCTATCGCTAGCACTATTGTCACAGCTTTCGCTAAAAATAAGCCGTATTCATATAAAAATTCCAAATCTCGCTCCATACAAGGAAAACATTCTGGCGACATTTTAACAGTAATCACCAATAAATAGAGAATAAAAAACCCAGCAAATTGCTGGGTTTTAATTAAAAACGAACACTAATTAGTAAGTATTAGTTACAACTCTTAATAACATCGCTATTTGACACGACTATCGTTGCTTGTCCAGCACCTGCCGACTTAGCAAATCCAGCTACTTGAGATTGCATTTCAGCTGTTGCTGCAGCAGCCATACCGTCAGTGACACCTTCCACTTCACCTGGGCTCACAATAGAACTGTGATGGCCTTTAGAGAAACGAACTGCACCTGAGCCTGGCATAGTTGAATCAACACAACCTAAACCAATTGCAGTAATTAAAGGCTCAGTACCCGATAATGGAAAGCCTTCAACACTGTTAGGCAATGTCTGGTCTGGTAAGTTTGTCGCGTCGCCAGCAACTTCAATTAAGTGAACAGGTAAACCTGTTGCCGCTAACATTGCACCATGGTTTACAGGATCTGCAGAGTCCATCGCAGTTTGTACCGCTAATGCAAACGATGGAAGAAATCCAGCGTATACCGCTTGTACTAACGCAGCATATTCAGGAGTGCCTTCTTCGTAACCGGCAGTATTTGCCGTAGCTAATAAAGCAGCGAACGTGCTTGAGGCTGTGACATTATCAAATAACTGTGGACCAAAAGCAGCAGAGCCGGCAAATGCACCAGCCAAACCACCCGCAGGAGCCACTAACGATGCTGCGTTAATCGCATAAGCGTTAGGTAAAGTATCGCCGGTCATTGGGTTAACTAAACCTGTGCTAGCATAAGTAGCAAATGTTGTTCCTACAATGCCACCTAAGCTTAAGCCTTGCGCACTGATTTTAGACACATCAAACACTTGTGGTTGATTTGCCGCCGCTAATTGCTGCGCCATTCCGGTCAATAATAAGCGTAATGCTAAATGGTCTAAGGTTGCCTGACGGAAGTTATCACGCACCGTTAATGTACTAGCAATGTTAACAAACACTAGCGGGTTACCATTTTCGAAAGCATCAGGAGTACCAATAACATTACCAAACGCAGGTGCTGTTGCTGAAATCTCATAGATACCATCTTTATCTAAATCAAACGAGCGAGCACCATGCAAAGGCATATCGATTGAAATAGTCGCCACACCAGCAGCTGCATAAGTTCCTGCATAAGCTAGCGCCATTTCTTTACCACCGCCTAAACCATGCATAGCAATTGTCACAGGCCAGCCATTGGTTGGTGCAACAAACGCATCACCTTGAAACGCTGCTAATTTAGCCGCGTTGGGTATGGTAATTTGCACTGGAATCGTTTCATAACCTTTGATAGCAGGGATTGGATTAAGACGAGTTAGGTGCTTAGTTTTATCAGCTGATGTGCCGTCGTCAAGCATCCATTGCTTACCAGCAAGTAATGCAGGATTGGCTAACGCAGCTTGTGGGTCAACACCTTGCTCAGACGCTTGAGCGAAGAAATTAGCTTGGCTTAATGTTCCCGCCTGAAGTGACAACAATACTGAAACTGGACTATCACCTTGAGCAAACCAGCGACCATTTGGTGCAGTTGGCTTACCATCAACAACAGGAATCACACAGCTGGCAGAAGAACAGTCACCATAGAATGGCACTTTAATTTTTGCCGTATACACGTCTGCAATATTGGCTAGCGTATAAGCTAAACCACTCGCTTCCGTTAAACCAACAGCCTGAGCAACCGTGTAACCTGCTGGTGTTGGCGCTTGGACAAATGAAGGTGTATAGGCAGGATTAGATGCCATTAATAACTTAGTGGTTTCATATACGTTAGCAACTGACTGAGTGGTAAATAAGCCAGAGTAAATAATATTGTCAGGATCAACACCATGGGCTGCTGCAGCCCCTTTTTCGTAGCTATTAACTAAACCTTGTAATTGTAACTGCGCTGCAGTTTCTAGCGGCTTAGTTTCAATATCTAATTTTAATAAGTTATACGTCGTCGATGCAGCAATACTTCGACCCAATGAGTCGTGGATTAAATCAGTTGCAACATATAAATAAGATTGGATCGGCTTAAGCGGCTTAAGTGGCACGATAACAACGTTGTTACCTGAGGCTTTAGTCACAAAATCAACACCAAATGTTAATTCTTCACCCACTTTACAAGCTGAAACTGAGGCCTGTGAAGTACACTCAGGATCGGTAGATAATGAACCGCCCACTGTGGCTTCAAAAACGCGCACCGCGCCTGGCTGGAATACTGAGTCAGCATCAATCGTTAATGCATTACCTTGAAGGTCTTTTGCTAACTCCATTGTTATTGATATTGGTGAGCTAGTTGACCATCCATCTAATGCACCCAGTGCAGTTTGAGGATTGGTATAATCGACACCGGTTTCACCCGGAATTGTCAACGTGCCATCCGTGGTGCCACTAAACAATAAATCGTTCGGTAAAGGTAGCTTGCCATTAGCAGGATCGAATTGAACGTGTGATAAAGGCACCAAAGGTTCAACATTATCTTTTGCTTCGTTAAAAGTATCACCACCACATGCCGTTAAGCCAAGAGCAGATGCAATTGCAACACCCAAAATGAGTCTTTTCATCTTTTTTTCCCCAAATCTTGTTTTAATAATTTTGTTTTCCCCAAGAATTGGTCACAATAGTCCTATCATGCGACCAAATAAGGACTTATGTTAGTCCTCAACTATTCTCAAGTTAACGTAAAATTATTGAGTTAGCTACAAGTTTGTTACATGCAAATGACCTATTCATACACAATTATCAATCATTTGTTTCAAACGGTCGTTTATTTTTTATCCGGTACTAGATTTGACGGGCGATTGCGCGTAGAGGAAATAATTAATCATGTTGGAATATCAAGCGACAAAAGATTTACTGAATAACAAAACAATCTTGGTTACTGGTGCTGGAGACGGTATTGGCCGTGCAGCATCAATCGAGTTCGCGAAACACGGCGCAACCGTTATCTTACTGGGTAAAACGGTCAAAAAACTTGAAAATGTATACGATGAAATAGTGAATGCTGGATATCCCAAACCAGCTATTGTGCCCTTAGATATGAAAGGTGCGACTGAACAGAATTATATTGATATGGCAGACACCATTGCTGAACAGTTTGGTTGTTTAGATGGCTTATTGCATAATGCGTCACAATTGGGGGCATTAGGGCCATTTGAGCATATTGATTTAACCTCTCTTGAAACCATTTTAAAAGTGAATGTCACCGCTCAAGCCATCATGACCAAATCGTTATTGCCGATTATGCGCAAAAGTGAACATGCCTCAATTATCTTTACCTCAAGCAGTGTGGGTCGTAAAGGGCGTGCTTATTGGGGACCTTATGCTTTTTCTAAATTTGCTACCGAAGGCATGATGCAAGTTTTAGCCGATGAATGTGATAACACTTCCATAAGAGCCAATAGTATTAACCCAGGTGCGACTCGCACTGAAATGCGCGCAAAAGCTTATCCTGGTGAAGATCCACTGACATTGAAAACAGCACAAGAAATCATGCCTACTTATTTATTTTTGATGGGTAATGAATCTATTGGTACAAATGGCCAAGCATTCAACGCTCAATAATCAGCTGACATAAGGCTAGATTTTAGTTTTTACTGAGATGACTTTAGCTTTGCATAAAAAAACGGAAGCCATTGCTTCCGTTTTTAGTGTGACTGAGCATCTAGCCTAGAAGCTCATATTCTCGGCATTCTGGCTAACTAACTTATCACCAATACCAGTAACCAAAGTGAGCTGTTGCACATCGGTGAATTTACCGTTTTTGGTTCGATAATCCACAATCGCTTGTGCTTTGGCTTGCCCAATACCTTTAAGCGCTTGTAATTCTTCTGCGCTGGCTTTATTAATATTGATCTTTTGCATTTTGGTTGATGTTGTCTCAACCGTTTTAGTCACTTTTTTTGTGGGTTCGGCCATCGTCTTAGCTGTTTCTGCTGCATAGGTATGGCTACTGAGCAAGCAGCAGGCCCCTAAAAACACTGCTGTTAAAGTCAATGATTTCATTCGATTCTCCTTTCTTTCCTTGATTTGCTGGTATGTTGTCCTTCTCCATTACCAAGCTCGAAAGATCCGCAACGCTTTACCGTTTGCGGATCGGAGGCTAAATGTAGTCAATAAAATCGAATTGTTCAAAAAAAATACATATTTTTTTATTCACTCTTGTCGACTGTTTGAGTTTGTTTCGATTTACTTTTAGACATCATTGACGACGTAAACTGCTTTAATTCGCCCAGTAAATGCTGATGTACATGTGATAATTTAGGCTTATTGTGTTTATTGAAGGCAATGGGACGACACAAGGTCATCGCTTGATAACCTAGCCGTGCGGTAAGTAAACCACCACCAAGCCCTTGTGCAATTCGGGCAGATAACTTACCAGTCATTTCTACTGATAATAATTGGGTTCCTAAATCGGTAATCACCTCGGTACTGCCAGCATAAATAATATTAGTCACAATGCTACGGATCAGTTTTATACGGCTCCAGTACCCCAATTCCACCGCATAAATTGCAGCAACTTCATTAATCATTTTTTGATTTCGCCACAAAATAATAGCCATATCCAAAGCAGCTAATGGACTTGCGGCTAATAGTAATGCCGATTCAGCAGCAAAGCGGTTAACACGTTTTTTGGCCAGTAAATCACGTTCGGACAGCACAATATCTTCAAATAATAATACAATCTCAGCATCATTATGTTCATGGCTACAGGCTTGTAAATATTGTTGTTTAGCCTGGTTATTAGGATATTTTGCCAATATTGGTGCCAAAAATGATTTGGCCTCGCCCATTTGCATACTTAGTGACAATCGTTCAGCTTTAGCTTGATGATCGCTGACCTTTTTAAGATTAACTAATTTGCGCCATTCTTTGAGGGTAATCACACATGCCCACAAACTCACAATAGCCAGCACTGTGGCATAAAAACCAAATAGCCATGGACTTTGCTGCAAAGAATCAATTAAGCCCATCACGGTTTGCACTACCACCAATAGCACCAAAGCAAATACTGACAGTTTGGCCAGTAGCGACCAACGCTTTGATTTTGGAGGTTGAATGCTTTCTTCCATTGATGCTGGTAATTCTGTTAGTGATAGCTCACAAATAAAATCAACTTCTTCAAACGATTTAGTCGGCTTAATAGTTTGTTCAGCAGAATGAGTTTCATCTGCCACAATAAGGTCTGACTCGGTAAATAATTGCGATTTTTTTATCGGCGAATTGCGTGTAGGTTCATTCATAACTAATGCTCACATTTATTCTCAAAATAAAAACGATTAAGATAATTTATCGCCTAATAGAAACTCCAACAGATGGTCGAGACGAATGTGTTCGAATTGCGGATTATTATCATGCATATGGCTCAAGTTGGGCGGTAGAAAAGCACTAAAGCTAAAGCCTTGTTGTTGCCAAAACTGAGCATCGGGTAATGATGTAGGTACATCTCCTGGGTATACAGTGACTTGCTTACCATCAAGCCCAGTTCCTTTTACCACTTCTTGTTGACCCCCCGCTATATTAACCATCCCGTGTTGAGTGGCTTTAATGGCACTTATCGCCATGGTTTCAACCTCACTGCCTTCAAAGTTGGCATAATGCTGGCTTTGTTGCAGCATGGCGGTTAACAAACTAAGCACATGACTTTGCTGATCACGGGTCACTCGGTCTACTTGGCTGGCAGCAAATAACACTTTATCTATCCGTGGTGAAAATAAACGTTTAATTAAGCTCGATTGGCCAAACTGAAAACTTTCCATAATGCTGTTTAACGCACGCCCCATGTCATTAAATTGTGCCTGACCATGATTAAGTGCGTTTAAACAGTCAACCAATACTAGTTGACGATCAAATCGAGAAAAGTAGTCGCGGTAAAAAGGCTTAACCACTTGTGATACGTACTGATCATAACGGCGTTTAAGAACGTGGTAGTTTGAGTCACTTGAGCTTGCTGATAATTCTGTGTGCTCAATAGGACTTAAACTAAGCAAGGGAAAGAATGTCAATAATGGAGTATTTTCATACTCTCCTGGTAATAACATGCGCCCAGGCTGCGCGTGATAAAAGCCCTGTTGTCGTACCAAATCAACCAATAAGATTTGATACAAATCGGCAATGTGTTTAAGTTGCTGCTCGTCAGCTAATTGACTTAAGTCTAACTGTTCTACAGCCTGATTAAATGCACTGAATAAAGGTGAGTGGCGTAAACATGACACATTAATTTGTTGTGATAAGCACCATTGGCTGAAATCTTGTTTAAGCATAGGTAAATCAAGTAACCACTCACCGGGATAATCAACAATATCAACATACAAGGTTGCGGTATCGGTCAATTTAGCTAACAAACCTTGTTGTGGCTGGTACTTAATCGCTAAACGTAATTCAGTAATATTTTTGGTCGAAGCTGGCCAATAAGGAGGTGATGAGCTTAATGCATTCATTGCGCCTTGATAATCAAAACTGGCAATGTCTAAATCAGGTTGCATAGCCCGATTAACGGCAATTAACCGACCTTCACGTGCGACTTGCCACAAGGGTAGCGGATTGTGCTTAGCACTTTTACCGGCATGCAATAACTGATTGACTAAACCACTGATAAAAGCTGTTTTGCCTGCTCCTGATAACCCAGTAACGGCTAATCTGACATGACGATCTGTACTGCGATGAACCAAAGATTGCGCGGTTTGAGTGACGCGAAACAAAGAACGGTCTAAAAATCTCATGATGGCTGATGGCCCCCCTAAAGAACAAGGGCGGATAACCGCCCATTAGAAGAATTAAAGACTATTGATTTGGCGTTTAAGATCGAAATTGTCTGATGTGACATGTTCCTCGAGTCGTCTTAATCGGACTTCTAATCCATTAAATTGACGATTAACATCAAACAATGCTTGCTTTGCAGGCTCACCTGCTTGCCAAACTTTCTTTTTAATTTCAATATCTTTGTACTGTTCCTTGTGTTCTATGTCTTGTGGTTTAATATCTAATATCATCCATAATGCGATATAAATAACCAACACGACCCCTGTCCCACCCAGTAACAATATCGACACAGCAATCACTCTTACTAGCCATGTCTCAAAGTTAAAGTAATCAGCAAGACCTGAACACACCCCAGCCACTTTACCACTTTTTGGGTTGCGGTATAGGGTACGACCATTAGCTGAGCTCATGTTTTGCTCTCCACTCTGGTGATTCAGTATCTAAAATCGCTTCTAATGTTTCGATGCGACCACTCATTTTTTCTGCTTTAGCGATTAGACCATTAAGCTGATTGAATTCTTCCTCGGTGAGCCCCTGGCTCACTTGTCGCTTACTGCGATAATGAAGAACCAACCAGATAGGTGCCACAACCACCATAAAGATGATAATTGGTGCAATAAGAAGATCCATATCCATAACTCACCTCTGAATAAATTTACGCTTTCGATTTAGGTTGTGCTTTTGCACTCATTTTTGCTTTCAATGCTGCTAATTCATCATTGACAGAATCTTCTGCCTCTAATGCTGCAAACTCGTCAGCAAGGACGTTCTTTTTACCTAAATCATATGATTCTACTTGTGCTTCAAGTCCTTCAACTCGACGCTCGTATTGTTCAAACTTCATCATGGCATCATCAATTTTGCTTGAATCAAGCTGCTTCTTTACTTCAAGACGTGAAGTAGCAGTTTGCTTACGCATAATGATGGTTTTTTGACGAGCTCGAGCATCGTTCAGTTTTTCTTGAAGTTGGGCTATTTCGTCTTTTAAACGGGCAACATGTTCTTCAACAACTTGTAGCTCGTTTTCAAGACTGGTTAATAAACCAACCGTTTTTTGTTTCTCACCTAAGGCTGCTTTTGCTAAGTCTTCACGATCTTTGGATAGTGCTAACTCAGCTTTATTTTGCCAATCTTGGACCTGCTCTTGAACGCGAGCAATTCGGCGAAGTAATTCTTTTTTCTCAGCTAATACTTTTGCAGAGGTTGAACGAACTTCAACAAGTGTGTCTTCCATTTCTTGAATGATAAGACGGACCATTTTTTCTGGATCTTCTGCTTTATCAAGTATTGCGCTAATATTTGAATTAACGATATCGGCGAAGCGAGAGAAAATTCCCATAATGTGTTCCTCAAAGTTAACATGGATGTCGCAATAGGTATTACACATTACGTGCCAACATTTCCAAATACAATAATATCAAGCGTTTAAACAAAAAATTAACTTTTTCTTTCATTTATCACTTAAGCCATTTATCATGATTTTCACTAATTATTAGTCGAATTCACCAACAATTTTGCGAGTAAGCTAACTGTGAGCAAACAATTCCAGCAAGATAATCTCATCGGCCAATCTAATGCTTTACTTGAAGTATTAGAACATGTGTCTAAAGTTGCGCCATTATCAAAGCCTATACTCATCATTGGTGAGCGCGGCACTGGCAAAGAATTGATTGCTGAACGATTACACTACTTATCGCCTCGTTGGGATCAAAACTTTATCAAATTGAACTGTTCTTCACTGAGTGAAAATTTACTAGAAAGTGAACTGTTTGGCCATGAGTCTGGTGCATTTACTGGTGCAAAAGGACGACATGAAGGCCGTTTTGAGCGCGCTGACGGTGGCACACTGTTTTTAGATGAGTTAGCCAACACATCTGGATTAATCCAAGAAAAATTATTACGTGTTATCGAATATGGTGAATTTGAACGCGTCGGTGGCAGTAAAACGGTTCAATCTGATGTTAGGCTTATTTGTGCCGCCAATGAAGATTTACCCACCTTGGCTGACAATGGTGAGTTTAGAGCAGATTTACTCGATCGTTTAGCCTTTGATGTGATTACCTTGCC
Source organism: Shewanella sp. 5S214 (assembly GCF_041439795.1). Lineage (NCBI taxonomy): Bacteria > Pseudomonadati > Pseudomonadota > Gammaproteobacteria > Alteromonadales > Shewanellaceae > Shewanella > Shewanella sp. 5S214. The sequence continues at coordinate 65,319 of NZ_JBGOOV010000009.1, read as the reverse complement.
CCCATTAAGGCATAGAACCGAAGACATTATGCCGTTGGCAGAACATTTTGCGATTAGTATGGCAAGACAACTATCACTAGAGTATTTTGGTGGATTCAGTCCACTCGCGATAGAACAATTAATGATGCACCGCTGGCCTGGAAATATCCGCGAATTGAAGAACGTTGTTGAGCGAAGTGTGTATCGTGAAGGGGCTGATGGCCAAGAAATTGATCATATTATATTAGACCCGTTTGCATCGCCCTATCGTCCGGTTAATCGAATCAAAACCCGCGAGCGTCAATCGGCGCCAGTTGAACATGTTGCAGACATCATCACAGAACACCAAGCGCAAAGTACTGAAACAGATGCATCAGTGTTGCTCAATAGCATCGAATTTCCAATAGATTTTAAAGAGTATACCGAAAAAAGCGAAATAGAATTATTACAACGCGCGTTAGCTGAAGGCCAGTATAATCAGAAAAAAACTGCAGATTTACTAGGTTTAAGCTATCATCAACTGCGCGGAATTTTGAAAAAGTACAACTTACTCGACAAGAGCTGATTCTAGGTGGGACATGCGCATTGCCCCAATGCAATGAACACTGTTAAAATGTACCTTCAAAATCGAAAAAATATGATCACACTATGCCTGTTATTGTAAAACGCTGGTATCAGCTGATGTCTTTATGCCTCGCCAGCATCATGTTGACTGCGTGCGGACAGGCTCAATTGCCTTCTGGCTTGGTATATTGCAGCGAAGGTAATCCAGAAAGCTTTAATCCTCAGCTTGTGACATCAGGAACCACTATTGATGCCACTTCTCACCAAATTTACAGCCGTTTAGTTAACTACAGCCAAGAAAAAGCCGTTATCACACCCGGTTTGGCGACATCATGGCAGGTGTCTGACGATGGCTTAAGTTATCAATTTACCTTGCGTGAACATGTGAGTTTTCATAAAACACGCCATTTTAGTCCCCGCAGAGACTTTAATGCAGATGATGTATTGTTTTCATTTAACCGTATTATCGATCCGCTCCACCCCTACCATTTAGTCAGTAGAACTGGTTATCCATTTTTTCAAAGCATTGGATTTGCAGAGTTAATCGACAGTATTGAAAAAGTAAATGACTACCAAGTTATCTTTCATTTAGTGCGTAAAGACGCATCTTTTTTATCTAATCTCGCTACTGATTTTGCCGTTGTGTTATCGGCTGAATATGGCTATCAGCTTTTAGTCCAGGGCACCCCTGAAGATATTGATTATTATGCGGTCGGCACGGGTCCTTTCCAACTAAGCCAATATGTGAAAAACGAATATATTCGTTATAAAAAGAATCCTGTTTATTGGGGTCCCACGGTTGAGATCGATCAATTAGTGTTTGATATCACTCCAAGAAGCACCGCACGTATTGCCAAATTAATTACCGGTGATTGCAGTGTGTCAGCACTACCCAAAGCCGGCGAGTTAGCCGTGCTTGATCAACATAAAGATATTATTGTTGATGCCAAACCTGGACTAAACGTCGCATTTTGGGCCTTCAATACTCAAAAACCACCGTTGGATGATGTGCGAGTAAGACGAGCCCTTGCACATGCTATTGATAAAAAGAACATTCTAGACGTGGTGTACAATGATACCGCAGTAGAAGCGACTGGGGTGTTACCACCAGCATCTTGGGCTTACAGTAAAAATTTATCGCCCAATGAATATAATCCTGAAAAAGCCAAGGAATTACTTAAACAAGCAGGTGTGTCTAATTTATCGATTAATGTGTGGGCCATGCCTGTAGCGCGAATATATAACCCGAGTGCACTGAAAACAGCTGAGCTCATCCAAGCAGATTTAGCCCGAGTTGGGGTAAAGCTGAATATCATTAGCTATGATTGGAGTGTGTTCACACAGAAGCTAGCCAGTTCCAATTATGATTCGGTTCTCATTGGTTGGAATGCCGATAATAGTGACCCTGATAATTTTTTCACTCCGCTACTGAGTTGTGCAGCGTTAGCATCTAACAATAATCGCTCTCGCTGGTGCCAAAAAGACTTCGAACATCTATTAACTCAAGCTCAGAGCGTGTCGACCCAACCTGAACGTAAAGCGTTTTATCAATCAGCGGAAGCCATTATTAGCGATCAAGTTCCAATGGTCACGCTCGCTCATGCTAAAAAAGTGGTGTTAAAAAAGAACAATATCACTACCATGCAAATTAGGCCTTATGGCGGTATATCTTTTGCTAAAACAACCCAAATAATAGAGGGAAGCGAATAAATGTGGCGATACCTTTTTAGTCGCATAACCCTGTTTATGGCTACATCATTGATAATGATAGCCGTATTATTTATGGCATCGGGGCAGTTTCCTGTAAGTAAAGCGTATTCACTTTCGGGCATCCAATATCCAACGATAGAACAACAACAGCAAATTGAACAGGATTACCAATTACAAGATAACCAACTACTGCAATTTACCGCCTACTTGCGCCAACGCTTATCAGGTAACTTTGGTATTTCCAGTAACTCACAGCAAGAAGTATTAGAAGAGTTAGAAGCGGTATTGCCAGCCTCTTTTGAATTATCGTTATTTTCTGGTTTTATTGCGGTGTTCTTTGGTGTTCCTATCGGCATACTCGCCGCGTTAAGCACTAATAAAGCACTACAGAGTAGTATTTTAGCTGTTACCTTAACCGGATATTCTATCCCAGTGTTCTGGCTTGGCTTAAGCTTATCCATGTGGTTTGGGGTCAATCTTGGCTGGTTGCCTATTTCAGGACAGATTAATTTACTGTACGAAATAGAACCCGTCACAGGGTTCATGTTGATAGACACCTTATTATCCGAATCGACATATCGGATACCTGCATTTCATGATGCATTGCTGCACTTAATATTACCGGCAGTAACCTTAGCAGTATTGCCTTTTACCTTGGTCGTGAGGATCACTCGACAAGCCATTTTAAATGTGATGAATCAAACCTATATTCGCGCAGCAGAAGCACGAGGCTTACACACGGCTAAAATTCTGTTTCGTCATGTATTGCCCAACGCCTTAATTCCGGTAATAAAAAGTATTGGCTTAATGTTAGGCTCATTTGCCAGTTATGGCATTGTAGTTGAAGTGATATTTTCATGGCCAGGAGTCGGCAGTTGGCTAGTATCAGGCATTTATCAACGCGACTATACTGTGATTCAAGCGGGTATTTTATCTGTCTCATTATTAATTATTTTCTTAAGCATTTTAATTGATTTACTGCATACAGCAATCAATCCAATGAGCAGAAAGGAATTGTATGCCTCGAATTAAGATATACCAAGAAGACCATATAGCCTCTCCTATGTGGCGGATGTGGCAAACATTTTCGGCAAATCCTTTTGCCGTGATAGGTTTGTGGGCTGTGATTTTTTTATTAATACTCACCATTTTCGCGCCACTGCTTGCACCATATTCACCCGAAATGCAGGACCAGCAAGTACTGCTGTTGCCGCCATCTTGGGATCCTGCCGGATCTGTAGAACACTTTCTCGGCACCGACGATCTAGGACGTGATATTTTTAGTCGTATTTTACACGGCGTACAATTAACCTTTGGCATGTCATTAATTATTGTTGCCGCGTCGCTATTTATTGGCTTTATTATCGGTTCGCTTTCAGGAATGATGCGCGGAATTAAATCGAGTATTTTAAGTCATTTATTTGATGCATTGCTGTCTATCCCTTCGTTACTCATGGCTATTTTAGTCGTTGCCGTAATGGGACCTGGGCTTAATAACGTGTTTTGGGGCGTTGGAATTGCCATGGTTCCGCAGTTTGTACGCGCGATCCATCTCGCTGTGCATGAAGAGCTACAAAAAGAATATGTTACTGCCGCCAAATTAGATGGTGCAAATTCATTGCAAATTTTTTGGTATGTCATTATGCCAAATGTGTGGGATGTGGTAATTATTCAGGTCACAATGGCCATATCAGCAGCAATATTAGATATCGCAGCATTGGGTTTTTTAAACCTTGGAGCTCAAGCACCGAGTCCAGAATGGGGGGCGATGGTCGCACAAGGGCTGGATAATTTGTTACTCGCCCCTTGGACGGTTACTATACCGGGTGTCGCAATCTTGTTTACCGTATTATCGGTCAACTTAGTTGGCGATGGTTTACGTTCTGCGCTTGCACCGATAAGAAATTAACCTATGCCTTTACTTGATATTCGTAATCTCACCATTGAATTAGATACCCCTGAGGGCACAGTAAAAGTGCTTGAAAAAGTCAGTTTGACCATCAATCCCGGAGAGATCCATGGGCTGGTAGGTGAATCAGGCTCGGGACGCAGTTTATTAGCCAAAGCAATATTAGGCGTGCTCGGTCCTAATTGGCATATTATTGCCGATCGTATGATGTGGGATGGAAAAAATCTATTAGAAATGAGCGCCAAACAAAGACGTAACCTAATGGGTAGCGAAATGGCAATGATTTTCCAAGATCCGTCAGGCAGTTTGGACCCAGTTAAAACCATAGGTAGTCAATTAATCGAAGCTATGGTGCCCAACAAAAACATTCCTTTTTGGCGCCGTGGACATGATACCTATTTAAATGCCCAGAAATGGCTTCACAAAGTTGGCATAAAGAAGCCCAGAATGCTGATGAAATGTTATCCATGGGAATTGTCCGAAGGTGAATGTCAAAAAGTGATGATTGCGATGGCGGTAGCGAATCATCCTAAATTATTGATTGCTGATGAGCCGACCAACTCCATGGAGGTCAATACCCAAGCGCAAATTTTTAGATTGTTATCGCAACTCAACCAACTGCAAAATGTGTCGATTTTATTAGTAAGTCATGAACTTGAAACCATGGTGCATTGGTGTGATAACTTAACGATTTTGTACAGTGGTCAGGTGATGGAATCTGGACCTGTGAGCGAAATGGTCGCAATGCCCTATCACCCTTATACTCGGGCATTATTAAAAAACCTGCCTGATCACACTGAGAAAATGCGTCACAAGGCAACCTTGCCAACATTGCAAGGATCGTCACCGTCGTTACAACATTTACCAGCCGGTTGTCGACTTGGCCCTCGCTGTCCAGAAGCGCAGAGAAAATGTGTAAAACAACCTAATCTTGAACATATAAAAGACCGCTATTTCGCCTGCCATTTCCCTTATCAAAGTGAGCAAGAAGATGATGACGCCATTGCTTAAAGTTACCGACTTAAGTAAACAATACTTAACTGGTTACAAGCATTTTAAACCTCAATACTATCAGGCATTATCTCCAGTTTCATTTGAACTGGGTCGTGGTGAAACCTTAGCGATTGTAGGGACTGTTGGTTCAGGTAAAAGTACCCTAGCCAGAATTCTCGTGGGCGCAGAACAACGCAGTGGCGGCGAAATATTTTTTGAAGGTGAAGCCTTAGGTTCACGTAATTTAAAACAACGCTGTCGTTTGATCCGGATGATTTTCCAGGACCCAACGACCTCGCTAAACCCACGTTTATCGATTGGTAACTTGCTTAAAGAACCCTTACGGTTTAATACTCAGCTAAACTCACAAGAGCGTAAAACCTTGGTGATTGAAACCTTAAGAAAAGTGGGCTTGTTACCAGAACACGCAGAGTTTTATCCACACATGATTTCAGAAGGGCAAAAACAGCGAGTCGCCGTTGCGCGGGCCTTAATGCTTAACCCTAAAATTATTATTGCAGATGAAGCACTAACAGCTTTAGATTTATCGGTTAGATCTCAAATTATTAATCTGCTATTAAAGCTGCAAAAAGAGATGGGGTTATCGTATATTTTTGTCTCGCATAATCTCAATATTATCCGACATGTGAGCGATAAAATCATGGTGTTGCAAAATGGTCATATGGTTGAAAAAACAACCACAGAAGCCTTATTTACTTCACCACAGCATGAATATACTCAGCGACTCATTCAAGAACAAAGTCAATTTATGCAAAAACGCTAAACTGCTCCAACCACTATGGTTTAGAGGCCGTTTTTGTAAAAATTAGTGCCATTTGGCCGTCGAACTATTTATCCTAGAGCCAATGTTAAAGGAAGAAGCTTAAATATGATTATTAAACCTAAAATTCGTGGCTTTATTTGTACCACAACTCATCCTGTTGGCTGTGAAGCTAACGTTAAAGAACAAATCGAACTCATTAAAGCCAAAGGCAAAATTGCTAATGGCCCTAAAAAAGTATTGGTTGTCGGCTCTTCAAGTGGCTATGGCCTTGCATCTCGTATCACGTCAGCATTTGGAAGCGACGCTGCAACCATCGGCGTGTTTTTCGAAAAACCCAGCTCTGAAACCAAACCTGGTACAGCAGGTTGGTACAACACAGCGGCATTTGATAAGTTTGCTAAAGCAGAAGGCTTATATTCAAAAAGTATCAACTGCGATGCATTCAGCCATGAAGCGAAACAGAAAGTCATTGAATTGATCAAGCAAGATTTAGGTCAAATCGACATGGTGGTGTACTCGTTAGCCTCACCGGTTCGTAAAATGCCAGACACAGGTGAAGTTATCCGTTCATCACTGAAACCCATTGGCCAAACCTATACTGCCACGGCTGTTGATACCAACAAAAACACCATTATTGACACTTCTGTAGAGCCTGCAACTGAGCAAGAAATTACTGATACCGTCACGGTAATGGGCGGCCAAGATTGGGAATTATGGATGAGTGCGCTAAGCGACGCTGGCGTATTAGCAGACAACTGCAAGACAGTTGCATATAGCTACATTGGTACTGAATTAACTTGGCCTATTTATTGGCATGGCGCCTTAGGTAAAGCCAAAATGGATTTAGACCGTGCAGCCCACGCCCTTGACAGCAAATTATCTGCTACTGGCGGCTCTGCTAACGTTGCAGTGCTAAAAAGTGTCGTGACACAAGCAAGCTCAGCCATTCCAGTTATGCCGCTTTATATTGCTATGGTGTTTAAAAAGATGCGCCAAGAAGGCTTACATGAGGGCTGTATTGAGCAAATACAACGTTTGTTTAGTGAGCGTCTGTATCGTGTTGATGGCCAAGCACCCGCAGTGGATAGTGAAAACCGTTTACGCCTTGATGACTGGGAACTTCGTGAAGAAATCCAGCAGCATTGTCGTGATTTATGGCCACAAGTCACTACTGAAAACTTGAGCGAATTAACAGACTACAATGAATACAAAGAAGAGTTTTTAAAACTGTTCGGTTTTGGCATTGATGGTATCGATTATGATGCAGAAGTCGATCCTAATGTTAGCTTTGATGTAATTGAATTATAAATAATATCGCTCTTAGCTAGTGTGAACAAAAAAGCCATAATGCCGTGCATTATGGCTTTTTTATTGTCTTAATCTTCAGCGATCATGCTGGATATATTCGCTGCAACACAAACTTAAACTATGGGTAAAAAGATAAGCAGTTGCGGTGAACCCGCTAACGATTTGGCTTGTTGCTCTTCGGTCATCTTGTCAGCAATCACATCTCGCTGCACAAACAATGGAAAATTCCTTAAGCTGACATCGTTCAAATTAAGCCAATTGCGATACAGGTAGTCTATTGCAGCCCCTAAGCCACTATCATTGACCGCTTGCTGGCCACTTAAACGGATCATGGCACATCGTCCCTGTGGGATCGATTTAAGTTTAATCTGACTCGATTCTAACGCCACTGGCTCTAAGCTTGTCATTGTCTCGTTAGCTAACGAGACACCAATATCAATTCGATATTGCGCTTTAGCAGCTGACTCAGAGGTTGAATAAAACAGATTAAAGGTTTTACTACCTATTGGAGATAAGCCATGCTGGCGACGCCATTCAATAAATCGCGCAATGGTTTGAGGTAATAATGAGGGATCACCATGATGTTCCATCACAGCTAATGTTTGCGCAGCAAACGATACAATCTCAACTGAATAAGATAGCTCATCTTGCTGATTAACTTCTGTTTGAAACGATTTTAGTGGTTGTTGCTTAGCAAAAAAATTGCCCCAATCAGGCGCTTGTTGGAACGATTCAGGGCTTTGACCAATACTGCGAGTGAACGATTCGATAAAGTGTTGTTGGTTACGATAAGCCAGTTTTGCCGCTATAGTGGCAAAAGGTACCTGCTTACCAAAACCTAATAAATGGGCGGCCTCTAAGCTTTTAAGCAGTTCGACATAAGCTTCAATTGATATGTGGTACAGCGCATAAAATAACGCTTCAAAGTGGCTTTGGGGAAGCTGGGCAATATTGGCCAACTTGATGAGGTCAACAGGCTCATTGAAGTGTTGATCTAAATAGGCAAGTGCCCGCTCAAATGCTTGATCTAGTCTGTGGCTCATGCCCTCTCCTTTTGAAGTAAATTATCGCAGCCTAATATTTATCATAACGACACAAATGTAAATTAACCTGTGGTTTCTGCGCGTCTAATCAGCGCATTTGGGGGTTAAAAAGATGACGATATAAACTAGTCGACTAATTGAATATCCAACCCATCTAGCAAACTCAGAGCCTCAAATCGACTGAATATGGCTTGCTTAACGGTATTAGCCGTAATATCAATTTGATAATTCGACGCATCAGTAAAATTGGCGCCAGTTAAATTAGTATGACTAAATTGACTTAGATTAAGATCGGTTAAGCGCAAATCGGCTTTAGTTAAATTAGCCTCTCTAAAGTCGACATCATGGGCACGACAATCAACAAGTGTAAGCTCGGGTAAATTAAGTGAGTAAAAATTACTGCCGTCGAGCAAACATCGTTCAAACTGAATCGTAGTTTGGGTCATAAATTGTGGCCAATGGGCTTTAGTCCAATCAATACCTATAGCTTTACAGTCGCGAAAAATAACTGCATCAAACTCAGTACCAATCACAGACAACACACTTAAGTTACACTGACTAAAAGTACAATCGATAAATTGGCAATGATAGAAATCGCTCTGGTTAAAATCACATTGCATGAAGTAACAGCGCTCAAACGTAATGTTGTTGAACTGTAAATCCACTCCTTTAAGGGACTCGAATGAATCATCATTATAGTGCGATAAGGCAAACAATTTACTCGTTTGTTCTCTAGTTACCTTGCTCATGGTTGATATCCCCTTAGAAACAAAAAGACCTAGACGTGAGCCTAGGTCTTTAATATTTTATTGACTACAAAAACGTAATTAGTCTGCTACAGGATACTCAATTTGAGCATCAGCTTTAAGTGAGGCAACTACAGCACGGTAATCAGCTTCGCTGTATTGAGGTGCAATACGCTGTTTAAGCGACTTAATCAGATTGTCATTAATGCCTTCGGCTTCATTGACCTTATCAACTACAATCACCGCATAACCAGTTGCTAACGCTGCGGTATCAATAGTGACACTATTCTCAGCAGGTGCAGCAATCTTAAAGGCTTTATTGGTGATAGCTTGATCGATATCCTGATTAAAACGACCTAACTTAGCTAACGTGGTTAATGATGCGCCTGTTAAGGTATCATTACCCGCTTTTAACTGTGCCATATACTCAGCAGCTTTATCACGAGCACCATCATTGGCTTTATCTTGCTTCAAACGTTCAACAATACCCGATTTAACATCAGCAAAACTCATGATGCCAGCAGTCTGATGTTTTTTCATGCGCACAACCACAACATGGTTTGGCGCAAGCTCAATGACATCACTATTCAAACCGCTCGCTAATACTTGGTCAGAAAATGCTGCTTTGATGAACTCAGGGTTATTGAACTCAGCGGGTACATCATCACGAGAAAATAACGCCGTTGATTGCACTTTTGCATTAACTGCTTGGGCTGTTTCGGCTAAAGTATCCGGGATTTCGTAACTGGTATCAGCTAATTTGGTTTGTAAGCTATAAAACACATCAAGTGCTTTCTTTTCTTGAAGTTGAGCAACAATTTTTGCTTTAACATCTTCAAAAGCAGTAGCTTGACTTGCTTGAACATCTAATAGCTTGATAATGTGATAACCGAACTCACTTTTTACAATAGATGAAACTTGACCTTTTTGTAATCCAAAAAGCGCTTCATCAAATGCAGGATCCATCACACCTTGTTCAAACCAATCTAACTTACCGCCTTCTTGTGCACTAAGGTTATCATCAGAATCCGTTTTAGCCACTTCGGCAAAATCTTCACCCGCGGTTAACTTGGCTTCAATTGCATCAGCTTTAGCTTTGTCGGCACTGTCATCATCTGTTGCGGCAACAAAAATATGCGCTGCAAGACGTTTTTCGGCTGTTTGATATTGTGCTTTGTTCTCGTCGTAATAAGTTTTCACTTCTTCGTCAGAGACGTCACTGTTTTTAGCCATGTCAGCAGCATTTAATTCAACATACTCTAGGCTAACTTTTTCAGGGCTCATGTATTGCGACACGTTAGCATCATAATAGCTTTGCGCTTCTTCATCAGACACAGAAACAGTTGATAAGAAAGGCGTTGAATCAACAACGAGATAACGGATATCACGAGTTTGACCTTGGACTTCAGCAAGTTGCTTAGCTTCACCGTCTAACACAAACTCACTGCCCACGAGTGCATTTAATAACTGACGACGGGTCATATCGACGCGCATCATGTTTCTAAAACTTGTGGTTTGATAGCCTAACTGACGCAATACCGCTAGATAGCGCTCATTATCAAATTTACCGTCAGTTTGAAATGCAGGCTCTTCAATAATAGCTTTTTTAATTTGCTCATCAGATACACGCAAGCCGAGTTTATTGGCTGCTTGATCAATGAGTTTGTCAGCAATTAAACGATCCAGTACGTTTTGTTTAATGCCATTCATATAACTTTCGTCAGCGGCTAATGCTGTAAACATTTCACCAAGCTGTTGCTCTATACGAGAGCGTTCATTTTGAAAAGCCTGCTCTAGCTCGTTGGCACTAATTTCGTCACCATTAACAACAGCAGCAGGTACACCCGTGTTTGAGCCTAAATAACTGCTCACACCGGCAAAAGCAAAAGAAAGTATCACAAGTACTAGAATTGTTTTTGCAACAATCCCCTGTGATCCTTCACGAATTTTTTCTAACATCTGAATTCTCGCTTGTTGCGATTAATAAAATAAAAAGGCGCATCACCTTGTGGATGCGCCTTATTGTAAATTATATGGAGTTATCAGACGCTACCACGGGTATGACCCAATACTCCCAATATTGATTATGCAGAACATAACAATATTGCTTTTCGTAAAAAGCACCGCCTAAGCAGTGCTTGTATTACGAATGCCTTACAAAGGCAACGTTATTAACTATGAGTTAACCGCGTCTTTTAGCGCTTTGCCAGCTTTGAACGCAGGAATGTTCGCAGCAGCAATTTTAATTTCATTACCCGTTTGTGGGTTACGGCCAGTACGTTCAGCACGTTGACGTACTTCAAATGTACCAAAACCAACTAGAGAAATCTTATCGCCATCTTTAAGACCTTCCGTTACAGCAGCGATAAAAGAATCCAGTGCGCGGCCAGCAGCAGCTTTAGAAATATCAGCACCAGATGCGATTTTCTCGATTAGTTCAGATTTGTTCATGTCATCCCCTTGAATGTTATTGTCGCGCCGCAACCAAATCTATGTTTAGAGCGGTCTGCGGAGGCTTTATTTTATAAGCTTGATAACACACCAAACTTAGTACGAAAACCAAAAAATGAAATTGGATACAGCTCAACGTCAGATGCCCCAAGGGCTTGGTGCGTCTGACTCTCCACCAACCTAGGCTACCACAGGTCAGCGTTTTGTTAAGCCCCTTTTTTGATTTTTTTTATGCTCTATAGCAATTTTTTGACTAACAAGCTATTTTTTGACCACTTCGAAGCCTTCAACTGGTCGCTCAAGCGCCAATTTCAGGACTTCATCAATCCAACGTACTGGATGAATGGTTAAATCTGCAATCACATTCGCTGGAATTTCTTCCAAATCGCGTTCGTTTTCTTGAGGGATCAATACGTGCTTGATTCCGCCACGATGTGCAGCCAATAACTTTTCTTTTAAACCACCAATTGGCAGAACTTCACCGCGAAGGGTTATTTCACCTGTCATGGCAACATCACTACGCACTGGATTGCCCGTTAAGCTCGACACTAACGCAGTACACATAGCCGCGCCTGCTGAAGGGCCATCTTTTGGTGTTGCCCCTTCAGGTACATGGACATGAATATCACGTTTTTCATAAAAGTCGTTATTAATACCCAAATTTTCCGCGCGGGCACGAACGACTGTCATCGCAGCTTGAATAGACTCTTTCATGACATCACCGAGTGAACCGGTATAGGTTAATTTACCTTTACCTGCTACAGATGTTGCTTCGATGGTTAATAAATCACCACCCACTTGAGTCCATGCAAGTCCGGTCACTTGACCTATTTGGTTATTTGATTCAGCTTTACCAAAATCAAAACGTTGTACGCCAAGGAATGACTTTAAATTATCCTGGTTAACTTCAACCACTTTGACTGTTTTATCAAGCAGAATATGCTTAACTACTTTACGACAAATTTTTGATAATTCACGCTCTAATGAACGCACACCCGCTTCACGAGTGTAATAACGAATAATCCCTAAAATAGCACTGTCATCGACAATGATTTCTTTTTCTTTAAGGCCATTACGTTCAATTTGCTTGGTTAGTAAATGCTTCTTCGCGATATTAAGCTTTTCATCTTCGGTATAACCCGATAAGCGAATCACTTCCATACGGTCAAGTAAAGGACCCGGTATATCCATAGAGTTTGACGTAGCCACAAACATTACATCAGATAAGTCGTAATCAACTTCAAGATAATGATCGTTAAATGTCGCGTTCTGCTCTGGATCAAGTACTTCTAACAAGGCTGACGATGGATCGCCACGCATGTCTGAACTCATTTTGTCGATTTCATCGAGCAAGAACAATGGGTTTTTAACGCCCACTTTGGCCATTTTTTGAATGACTTTACCTGGCATTGAACCTATGTACGTACGGCGATGACCACGAATTTCTGCTTCATCACGCACGCCACCTAGTGCAACACGGACATATTTACGTCCAGTGGCTTTAGCAATTGACTGCCCCAGTGAGGTTTTACCTACGCCCGGTGGTCCAACTAAACACAAGATAGGTCCTTTAAGCTGTTTAACACGACTTTGAACCGCTAAATACTCAAGAATACGTTCTTTAACTTTTTCAAGTCCGTGGTGATCGGTATCAAGTACTTCTTGTGCTTTGGCTAAGTCACGCTTAATTTTTGAGCGCTGTTTCCAAGGCACAGCTGTCATCCAGTCAACATAGCTGCGCACAACCGTGGCTTCAGCAGACATAGGCGACATCATTTTAAGCTTGTTTAATTCAGCAATGGCTTTTTCTTTCGCGTCGGTTGGCATACCAGCGTCTTCAATCTTACGCGCCAATACTTCAAATTCGTCGTGGCTTTCATCAATATCGCCTAATTCTTTTTGAATGGCTTTCATTTGCTCATTCAAATAGTATTCGCGCTGACTTTTTTCCATCTGCTTTTTAACGCGGGTACGGATGCGTTTTTCAACTTGCAGCAAGTCAATTTCTGATTCCATCATCGCCATCAGATATTCAAGACGCTCACCGACATTGATCATCTCAAGCACAGATTGCTTATCTTCAAGCTTCAATGGCATATGTGCAGCCATGGTATCAGCTAAGCGAGCCGCTTCATCAATACCCGATAATGAGGTTAATACTTCAGGTGGGATCTTTTTATTTAGCTTGATGTAGCCTTCGAATTGGCCAATAGCACTGCGTACTAAGACTTCTTCTTCTTTATCACTTAACTGCTCAGACTCTAGGTATTCAGCCGTAGCAGCAAAAAACTCTTCTTCTTGAGTGTATTTCTTGATTTTGGCACGTTGGCCACCTTCAACTAATACTTTTACCGTGCCGTCAGGAAGTTTAAGAAGCTGTAAAATAGAGGCAACGGTACCAATATCAAAAATGTCGTCTTTGGTCGGTTCGTCAAGATCTGCATCTCGCTGAGCAACTAATAAAATTTGCTTGTCTTGTTCCATTGCCGATTCCAGGCAACGAATTGATTTTTCCCGTCCTACGAATAGCGGAATTACCATATGCGGGTAAACCACCACATCTCGCAGTGGTAATACGGGGAGTTCGATATGCGCTTCACGCTCTTTAGTCATGGCTCGATTCCGTTTAATGAAATAGACTTAATACTGATTATATTGGGGTGATGTTATCAGTTTCAATGGTCAATACGAAAAAAGGAGTCCAATGGACTCCTTATTTTTCAACTTACTAGTTATCAGTACAATTATTGCTCGCCTGAAGCGGCCAGAGTCTCTGTATTTTCGTAAATCAAAATTGGAGCTGATTCACCTTTAACAACGGATTCATCAACAACCGCTTTAATCACTCCCTGAGTCGATGGAATATCGTACATGGTATCAAGCAAAATGCTTTCTACAATTGAACGTAATCCACGTGCACCCGTTTTACGTGACATCGCTTTTTGAGCAATCGCTTGTAATGCATCATCACGGAACTCAAGTTCGACATTTTCCATCTCAAATAACGCGCTATATTGCTTGGTTAACGCATTTTTAGGCTCAGATAGAATTTGTACCAGTGCAGCTTCGTCTAACTCAGTTAGCGTAGCAACAACAGGTAAACGACCAATAAACTCAGGGATCAAACCAAATTTCACTAAATCACCAGGCTCTACTTGGCTTAGTATTTGTGAAATGGTGGCTTTATCCGCCTCGCCTTTTACTTCTGCACCAAAGCCAATCCCGGTTCCTGTGTGAGCTCGTTGTTCAATGACTTTTTCAAGTCCAGCGAACGCACCACCACAGATAAACAGAATTTTAGAGGTATCCACTTGCAAAAATTCTTGCTGTGGGTGCTTACGTCCGCCTTGTGGAGGAACAGAAGCTACAGTACCTTCAATTAACTTCAGAAGCGCCTGCTGAACACCTTCACCCGACACATCGCGAGTAATAGAAGGATTGTCAGATTTGCGACTGATTTTGTCAATTTCATCGATATAGACGATACCGCGTTCAGCTTTTTCAACGTCGTAATCACACTTTTGCAGTAACTTTTGAATGATGTTTTCAACATCTTCGCCCACATAACCTGCTTCGGTTAGCGTGGTTGCATCTGCCATAGCAAAAGGAACATTGAGTGAGCGTGCCAGTGTTTCAGCTAATAATGTTTTACCACTACCAGTTGGACCTAATAGCAGGATATTACTTTTACCAAGCTCAACACCGTCTTTTATTGCGCCATTACGTAAACGCTTGTAATGATTGTATACCGCAACAGAAAGCACTTTTTTGGCTTGATCCTGACCGATTACATAGTCATCAAGATGTTTGCGTAGCTCATGCGGTGTCGGCAACTTGTCTTCATCACGCTTAGGTGAAATCTCTTTGATTTCTTCACGGATGATGTCATTACATAAATCAACACACTCATCACATACATAAACTGATGGGCCAGCAATCAGTTTTCTGACTTCATGCTGACTTTTTCCGCAAAAAGAGCAGTACAGCAATTTGCCGCTGTCACCGTTATTTTTGTTATCGCCCATTATTCTACCTCTGTTTCCAACTTAGGTTAACCCTAAGCGCTGCTTGTAGATACTTATCATAACCACATAGATGACTTAACGTCTTTCAGTACAGAATACCTGAAAGATTAGAGAAAATCAGCTATCGGTTTTAGCCGCGACTTGTTAGTAATGAATCGACAATACCATAATCAACAGCTTGAGTAGCACTCATGAAGTTATCACGGTCAGTATCGCGTTCAATGATTTCCAACGGTTGGCCAGTATGATCAGCCAACATTTGGTTTAATTTATTCTTGATGCCTAGGATTTCCTGAGCATGAATGGCGATATCTGATGCTTGACCTTGGAAGCCACCTAATGGCTGATGGATCATCACACGAGAGTTAGGTAAGCAATGACGTTTACCTTTAGCGCCGCCGGCGAGTAAGAATGCACCCATACTAGCAGCTTGCCCCATACACACTGTACTGACATTAGGCTTAATAAACTGCATGGTGTCGTAGATTGCCATACCCGCTGTAACTGAACCGCCAGGAGAGTTAATGTACAAATAAATATCTTTATCTGGGCTTTCTGACTCTAGGAATAATAACTGAGCAACAATAAGGTTAGCCATGTGTTCTTCTACTTGGCCAACTAAGAAGATGACTCGCTCTTTTAATAGACGAGAGTAAATATCATAAGAACGTTCACCTTTAGCTGTTTGTTCAACAACCATAGGTACAAGAGCATTGAGTACTGATTCTGGTGCTTTATGCATTATTCATTTCCCTAAAAATAAAAATGGCCCGCATGAGGAACCTCATACGAGCCATTATAAATGGCGAACCACTTGTTAAGTCAAGCTTAGCTTACGCTCGTCCAGTAGCCTTGTTCATAAATTCTTCAAAAGCAACGTCTTTAACGGTTACTTTTGCTGATTTTAACAATGCTTCAACAGCTTGCTCTTCAAGCGCTACGTTGCGCATGTTTTGCATGAGTTCTTTATTTGAGTTGTAGTATGAAACAACTTCAGATGGATCTTCATACGCTGAAGCCATAGATTCGATCAATGCATTAACACGATCATCTTCAGCTTTTAGCTCGTTAGTCTTAATCACTTCGCCTAGTAGCAAACCGATTTTAACACGACGCTCTGCTTGCTCAGTGAAAAGTTCAGCCGGAAGTTCAGGCATATTTTCAGTTTGGCCACCAAAACGCTGCATTGCTTGTTGACGAAGTACATTCACTTCACCTTCAACAAGTGCTTTAGGGATAGAGATGTCATTTGCTGCTAATAAACCAGTAATAACTTGCTCTTTCACATTCGCTTTCAGCGCTTGCTCTAGTTCACGAGTCATGTTTTTACGGATTTCAGCTTTAAGTGCATCTAAGCCACCTTCAGCAATACCAAACAAAGAAGCAAACTCATCATTCACTTCAGGTAAGTTAGCTGCTTGAACTTCAGTTAAGGTAATAACGAACTTAGCCGCCTTACCTTTTAAGTTTTCAGCGTGGTAATCTTCAGGGAAAGTCACTTCGATTTCGAATTCATCACCCGTTTTATGACCAATGATACCGGTTTCAAAACCAGGGATCATACGATTGCTGCCTAATTGAAGTTCAAAATCATCAGCTTTTCCGCCTTCAAATTCTTCACCATCAATAGAACCAATAAAGTTCATTTTAACTTTGTCGTCAGCTGTAGCTTCACGTTCAACAGCAGCAAAAGTAGCATGTTGCTTACGTAACGTTTCAATCATTACATCAACGTCTGCATCATTTACTTCAGCTTTAGGCTGTTCAACTGCAATGCTATCTAAACCCGTTAAAACAACTTCTGGGTAGATTTCAAATGTTGCAACGAATTCGAAAGAATCACCTTCAGTTGAACCAGGAGTAAATACTGGTGCGCCTGCTGGGTTTAACTTCTCAGCTACAATAGCTTCTATGAAGTTGCGTTGCATCACTTCACCAGTGATGTCTTGACGAATGGCTTTACCATAACGCTTGTTGATTTCGCCGATAGGCACTTTACCTGGGCGGAAACCTGGAAGACGAGCACGCTTAGCTTCACGCAATACATTGTCTTTAACCAATTTCTCGATTTGCTCAGCAGGTACAGAAATAGTTAGGCGACGCTCTAGGCCTTGAGTTGTTTCAACAGAAACTTGCATTTTTTTACCTCGAAATATGTCTAACGTTCTTTGAATGGTCGACAACTCAACCATTAGATATTCGTTTCTTGACTACGGGTTTAGCTCTGATACCCAGCACAGCGATAATATCGATGCTGAAGACGCTGTTGGTATAGGTAGCTTATTTTTGATATTTATCAAGACGCGACATTATAGCTACCGTTTTTAACAGAGTCGAGCCTGAAAAGGTCGATTTACGTGATAAAAGAGCTAACTGATGGTCAATTTTGATGTGTTTGCACGTTTAATGCGCGAAATGAGTTTTTATCAGATTGGATATGGATTGCAGTAAATCAACTGTGGTAAACAAATACATTTATCAGCAACACAATGAGTGTCTCAAAATACACGTTGATTTGAACAGAAAAAAATGGGGTGACTGATGGGGCTCGAACCCACGACAACCGGAATCACAATCCGGGACTCTACCAACTGAGCTACAATCACCATTGAAATGGTACGCCCGGCAGGATTCGAACCTGCGACCACCCGCTTAGAAGGCGGGTGCTCTATCCAACTGAGCTACGGGCGCATGGTTACAGCAATAAGCTGTTTCCTGTCTGGCTGAACAAGTTTACTTGTTCTATTACTCGCTAGTAATAGCAAATAACATTTAATTTGGTCGGTGATAGAGGATTCGAACCTCTGACCCTCTCGTCCCAAACGAGATGCGCTACCGGGCTGCGCTAATCACCGAAATCTTACTTTGTTTTCGAAATGTTTATTACTGCTATACAGTAACCTTGTTGTCTCGAGAACGGAGCGCATCTTAACTAGTCACCTTGATATCGTCAACGATTTTTTTAACTCTGGATGCTATATGACGAATTTAGCAGCAAAAACCATGATTAGCATCATAGCGCGAATAGTTTATTCACTGTATTTTCATCGTCTAGCAAATGACACTCTTCATTGCGCCTGCTAGAATAACCGCCGTTCGACCATCGACTTCAACACCTGCGTCACTCAAAGGAAACTCTACAGCCATGACTGCTCAACTTATTGACGGTAAAGCCATTGCACAATCTATCCGCACCACACTAAAACAAAAAGTAGCACTTCGAAGACAAGCTGGATTCCGCGCGCCAGGTCTTGCGGTTATTTTAGTGGGCAGTGATGCCGCATCTCAAGTCTATGTCGGCAGTAAACGCAGAGCTTGTGAAGAAGTCGGTTTTGAATCTCAATCTTTTGACCTGGACACAAGTACAACCCAAGCTGAACTATTAGCATTAATCGATGAGTGTAATGCTAATCCCAATATTGACGGGATCTTAGTACAACTTCCTTTACCTGATCATATTGATGATTCAAAAGTCATTGAACATATTCGTCCAGATAAAGATGTTGATGGTTTTCATCCATACAATGTTGGCCGTTTAGCTCAACGTATCCCGGTTCTGCGCTCTTGTACGCCGATGGGGATTATGACGTTAATCAAATCTACCGGTATTGATACCTACGGTTTGGATGCTACTGTTGTCGGAGCGTCGAACATTGTCGGCCGTCCAATGACACTGGAACTCTTATTAGCTGGTTGTACTACAACCACCTGTCATCGTTTTACCAAAAACTTAGAGCAAAAAGTGCGTCAAGCCGATTTATTGGTTGTTGCTGTGGGTAAGCCTGGTTTCATTCCTGGTGAGTGGATAAAACCTGGCGCTATTGTGATTGATGTCGGTATTAATCGCTTGGAAAACGGCAGTTTAGTCGGTGATGTGGAATTTAATATTGCCGCCGAAAAAGCCGCATTTATAACTCCGGTTCCTGGCGGCGTTGGTCCAATGACCATTGCGAGCTTATTAGAGAATACTCTTTATGCTTGCGAGCAGTATCATAGCTAACCCAGCTGGCTGCGGATGAATAACAAAAAAGCCTGCTATTGCAGGCTTTTTTGTTTTATGGGCAAATTAAATTACTTTTTACGCCATGTCGTTCCGCTAGGGCCGTCTTCTAACACAACGCCTAACTCATTTAAGCGATCACGCGCGATATCGGCTGCAGGCCAATCTTTTTCAGTTCGGGCGCGGTTACGCTCAACGATAAGCGCTTCAACTTCTGCCACTTCATCGTCACTGCCCTCACCCTTAAAGAAAGCCTCAGGCGTTTGGCTGATAAGACCAAGTACATCGGCTAATTGCTTCAAGCTGACACCTAATGCCGATGCAGCTGCCATATCGGTTATTTTAAGACGATTAATTTCACGGACCATATCAAATAAAACCGAATAGGCTTCAGGCGTATTAAAATCATCATCCATAGCAGATTTGAATTTGGCAACAAACGCTTCCGCAGGCGCGGCGTCGACAGTCAAATCTAAATCTTTAATGGCTGTGTATAAACGCTCTAATGCTGCACGTGCTTGCTTTAAATTATCTTCAGAATAATTTAACTGGCTACGGTAATGACCTGACAATAAGAAATAACGTACAGTTTCAGCGTCATAATGCTTAAGCACGTCACGAATGGTAAAAAAGTTGTCTAATGATTTAGACATCTTTTCACGGTCAACCATCACCATTCCGGTGTGCATCCAGTAATTCACATAAGGCGTGTCATGGGCACAGCAAGACTGCGCAATTTCATTTTCATGATGTGGAAACTGTAAATCAGATCCGCCACCATGAATATCAAAATGTAAACCTAGATGCTTACTGTTCATGGCAGAACATTCAATATGCCAACCTGGGCGACCAGGACCCCAAGGTGATTCCCATGTAGGCTCACCGGGTTTAGACATTTTCCATAGCACAAAATCCATAGGATTGCGTTTAGCATTATCAATCTCAACCCGAGCACCAGCTTGAAGTTGGTCAAGGTTTTGTCCAGAAAGCTGGCCATATTGAGGGAACGACGCAACACTAAATAATACATCACCATTACTGGCAACATAAGCATGGTCGCGATCAAGCAAACGCTGAACCATATCGATAATTTCTTCAATATGTAACGTAGCTCGCGGCTCAAAATCAGGTCGTTTCATGTTCAGCGCATCAAAATCTTGATGCATTTCGCCAATTAAACGCTCAGTAAGTGACTCACATGACTCATTATTTTCAGCAGCACGTTTGATAATTTTATCATCAACGTCAGTAATATTGCGCTGAAAGTTCACCTCATAACCTATGTAACGTAAATAACGTACTATCATGTCAAACGAAACAAAGGTACGCCCGTGACCAATATGACATAAATCGTAAATGGTCACGCCACAGACGTACATTCCGATTTTACCTGGATTTATTGGTTTAAATTCTTGTTTATCACGGCTAATACTATTGTAAATCTTCAACATCGATTGTTCTCTTTTACACTAATTTATAACGGTAAATGTTAATGCAGATTCTAACATGATGTCACCTGTTTTGAACACTGCACTTTAAGCGGCAGTTAAGATAAGTTAGAATCGCGCAAATTAATATTTTCAAGTGAGATAACATGATTACTTTACATACCAATATGGGCGATATTACTTTACAACTAAATGAAGAAAAGGCGCCTATTACTGCCGCTAACTTTATGCAGTATGTTGAAGATGGCTTTTTCGAAGGTACTATTTTTCACCGTGTTATTGACGGTTTTATGATCCAAGGTGGTGGTTTCACTGAAGACATGAGCCAAAAAAGTGTTAAAGCATCAATCAAAAACGAAGCTAGCAACGGTTTATCTAACCGCAAAGGCACTGTTGCAATGGCGCGAACCTCTGATCCTCATTCAGCAACTGCACAGTTTTTCATTAACGTCAAAGACAATACGTTCCTTGATTTTAAATCAGAAACCTCGCAAGGCTGGGGTTACTGTGTGTTTGGTGAAGTCGTTGAAGGGTTAGACATCATTGAGCAAATCAAAAATGTCCCAACAGGAAATAATGGTATGCATCAAGATGTACCATTAGAAGCTATTGTGATCAAAAGCGTTAGCGTTAAAGCGTAATTTTGAAAAAAACAATCTTTGTGGGCGATTTGCACTTAAGTGCTGATCGCCCAGATATTACTCAAGCCTTCGTGTATTTTCTAAATCATGGTTTAGACGATGCTGAAGCGCTTTATATCATTGGCGATCTATTCGAAGTGTGGATGGGTGATGATATTGCTGAGTCATTTAGTGTTGCTATCGCTGATGCAATCAAAATGGTATCAAACACGCTACCTGTGTACTTTATTCATGGTAATCGTGACTTTATGGTGGGTAAACAATTTTGCCAACGAGCAGGCATGCAAGTATTACCTGAAGTGTATTGTATCGACTTGTACGGTGTGAATACTGTTATCTTGCATGGTGATAGCCTTTGCACACTTGATGTTGACTATCAGCGATTCAGACGCTTTAGAAGCTTTAGAGTCGTGCGCTGGTTATATGCTCGCTTACCTAAAAAGACACGCTTAAACATTGCTGCAAAAATTCGTCAAAAAAGTGTCCAAGGTAATCAACAAAAACACTACGAAATTATGGATGTTGAACCAAGCGCAGTGACTGCTCTGCTGGCGAGTACTGGCTGCCAACGCATGATCCATGGTCATACGCATCGTCCGGCGATTCATCAATTATCTGCAACGCATCAACGCGTAGTAGTGGGCGACTGGTATACTCAAGGTAGCGTCTTAAATGTGAATGAACATGGGTGTGAGTTAGTTACACTGCCCTTCTCAGACACCAAATAGGCTCACTTGTGATAATGATGACACATTATCTGTGAGCCTTAATGAGACGCGCTCAACCATTGAGCTATTGACTCGGTACACCACTGTGAAAACGAAATTCGCTGTCCTCAGCCAAAATCAATCTCTTCTCAATTTGTCGAAAGTAATCAATTCGTTCGCTGATATCAACGCCTGCTATATCTTGAGCAAGGGCTAAATAATCTTGAAAATGCCGAGCTTCAGAGCGTAGTAATGAGGTATAAAACTTAGCCAGCTCATCATCTAAGTGTGGCGCAATTTTAGCAAATCGCTCACACGAACGCGCTTCAATAAACGCCCCAATAACTAATTTATCAATAATGGTCAGTGGCTCATGGGTTCGCACATGAATGATCAATTGCCTGGCATAACCGCCTGCGCGAATATTACTGTAATCAATACCTCGTGCCGTCATAATCTGTAGTACTTGTTCAAAATGATGGAACTCTTCTTTGATCAGGCGCACCATTTTACTCATGACATCAGCGCTATAAGCTAACTGCTCATTGGCGACTAATTCACTAGTGATATCATTCTTTTTACTATCGCGAGCCAAGAAGGCATGTGCGTCACGGTCTTGTTGGTAAACAAAATCCTCGTAGGGCTTTGCCCAAGCCTTTAATAGATGAGCGCTATTTTTATCAATCGCATATTTGCGGAGCATTAAAATAGCCGTTTGCGCAGCTTTGAGCTCGCAGTTGCAATGGTCAATAAGCAATGGGATTAATTGCGACGGTTGTTTTGCTTTTTCAACCCAAAGGTCTGGGGTCTCACAACCTAAAAAGTCATGAATTGGCGCAAGTAATTGCTGCATAGAATGAATAACTCAGTCGAGAATCTACGCTCAGTTTACCTGTAGAGTGATCATTTCTGAAGCCAAAAACGTAATACTCCTTGACGAAAGTCTATTTATGTTCAATAAATAAGCTAAGCATCTAATTTAACGCTTTTATAACAGATGCAATCGATCACCTTAAATGATGATTCTAGTGTGGGATAGGGTCATAACTGAACAACATAGATATTGGCAACGATGGAATGAGTTTACTGCCAATACAAAATAGGTTGTTAAGTTGATGTGGACTGATTAAGGCGATGGATAAAAAGCTGTAGTCAGTTCGTCGTTGTTTGGCGAGCTAGGTCAAAAATGCTAAACAAGGATAACGATAATGGTATTGAATCACTTAATGGGGCTTTACACTCATCCGAAAAAAGAGTGGCAAACAATTGAAAAAAATCATGAAGCACTGAAAAGCAGCTTGAGTCATATCTTGCTTATCGCGCTTATTCCCGCCGTTTGTGCTTATTTTGCAACGGCTCATATTGGATGGCATCCAGGCGTCGGAGAACCACTGTTTCTGACATCACAAAGCGCACTATTAATGTCAATTGCGATGTATTTTGGCTTAATTATTGGCGTTCTGGCACTCGCCTACTTAGCTTTTTGGATGGGTAGAACATTTGATGCAGATCCAACCTATACTCAAGCGCTCGAATTGGCTTCCTATAC
This sequence comes from Shewanella sp. 5S214, assembly GCF_041439795.1. Taxonomy (NCBI): domain Bacteria; kingdom Pseudomonadati; phylum Pseudomonadota; class Gammaproteobacteria; order Alteromonadales; family Shewanellaceae; genus Shewanella; species Shewanella sp. 5S214. The sequence goes on along the minus strand of NZ_JBGOOV010000009.1, from coordinate 41,462 downwards.
TGCAACCCCCTTATTCATGGTCGGTCTTGCAGCACTCTATCCTGTATTATGGTTCATAATGGTCATTGGATTAATCGGATTATCCTATTCGGTGTATCTGCTCTATGCAGGAGTGCCCATCATTATGAATATACCTGAAGAAAAAGGTTTTATTTATGCCAGCTCAGTTGTTACAGCAGGTTTAGTATTACTGGTTGCACTGATGGCAAGTAGTGTCATTTTATGGAGTATTGGTTTAGGCCCAATGATGCAATAATCATTTAGTTAAAAAGATAATAAAAAAGGCGCTTAAAGCGCCTTTTTTATATCATTCAACACTCATTAAGCAAAGGTGTCTCTTAACGGTACCGTTAAGTTAAATACTAAGTGATCAGCGCTGGAGTCTTTGCTGTCTGCGCAGAAATAACCTTCACGCTCAAACTGATAAGATTTCTCAGCAGGAGCATTGACTAAACTAGGTTCCACTAGGCCATTTAACACCACCAAAGACTGTGGATTAATGACCTCATCGACAGTTTCAAACGTCGCAGGATTTTCTTTGGTAAATAGACGATCATAGATACGAAACTCAGCTGGTTTCGCCGTTGCCGCGTCAACCCAATGAATCACGCCTTTAACTTTACGGCCATCGGCAGGGTTTTTACCTAAAGTATCTGCATCGTAACTACAATAAACGGTAGTGATATTGCCATCAGCATCTTTATCACAACGTTCAGCTTTGATGATGTAAGCATTACGTAGGCGGACTTCTTTACCGAGTACAAGACGTTTGAAATGCTTATTAGCCTCTTCTTTAAAATCTTCTACATCAATAAAAAGTTCTTTGCCAAAAAATAACTCACGAGTGCCCATAGCCTCATTATTAGGATGAGCAGGCGCCGTAATGGCTTCTGGTTGTGCATTAGGATAGTTTTCAATCACGATTTTAATCGGTCTTAAAACAGCCATTGCACGAGGGGCATGTTCGTTAAGCTCTTCACGGATACACGCATCTAGCATGCCTACTTCGACTAAGTTTTCTTGTTTAGTAACGCCTATACGCAAGCAAAACTCTCGAATTGATGCAGGAGTATAGCCACGACGACGAAGACCAGCGATAGTTGGCATACGCGGATCATCCCAACCGTCGACTAAGTTACGGGTAACTAAATCGTTTAATTTACGTTTAGACATCAGAGTATATTCAAGATTTAAACGCGAAAACTCATATTGACGAGTACGGTTTGGTGCTTGAAAATCATCTAAATGATCCAGTACCCAGTCATATAAGCGGCGGTTATCTTGGAACTCTAACGTACAAATCGAATGGGTGATATTTTCGATCGCATCAGAAATACAATGGGTGAAGTCATACATTGGATAAATGCACCACTTATCACCTGTTTGATGATGGTGAGCAAAACGGATACGGTAAATAATAGGATCGCGCATGCACATAAATGGCGATGCCATGTCTATTTTTGCGCGCAGAGCACATTCACCTTCTTTGAATTCGCCTAGACGCATTTTTTCAAATAATGCGAGGTTCTCTTCAACACTAGTATCACGATAAGGGCTATTTTTACCCGGCTCTTTTAAGGTACCACGATGTTCTCTGGTTTGTTCCCCATTTAAGAAACAAACATAAGCGAGACCTTTGGTGATTAACTCAACGGCATACTGATGTAATTGGTCAAAATAATTTGATGAATAACGGATATCGCCAGACCATTCAAACCCTAACCAACGCACATCTTCCTGAATAGACTTAACATAGTTAATATCTTCTTTTTCAGGGTTAGTATCATCGAAACGTAAGTTACATTGACCTTGGTAATCTTTTGCGATACCAAAATTCAAGCAAATAGATTTAGCATGGCCAATATGTAAATACCCGTTTGGTTCCGGTGGAAAACGTGTATGTACTTGGCTGTGCTTACCGCTTTTTAGGTCTTCGTCTATGATATTACGAATGAAGTTACTTGGACGTACTTCAGTGTCCATATGACTCATGGAATTCCTCTTGGCGCACAATGGCAATATGAATAAAAATAGATGATCCTACAGATCTTATGTAGTTACAACTCCTAGGCTTGAAAAAGTTAACCCGATAAAGCAAATAAACCCAGCTTTGCTGGGTTTATCGAGTAAATCAAAACGTTTTAGCTTAACTACTCAGTGATGATGCGTATTCCAGGAATAATTTGTTGAGCCTTTCTGCCCTTTTTGTTTAACCAAAAATAAAAACCAATCAAAGCCATAACGAAAAAGCCGATCCAACTGGCAGATTGCAGAGGATGCTGAGTAAAGGTAGCCCCTTGATATACAACTGTAGCTGAGCCGTAGGCTAATGAGAATGTCCAAATAGCAGCAAAACGCGCCCATTTGGTACCAAACTCATGCACCAAAGCTCCCATAGCCGCCACACACGGGGTATAAAGCAAAATAAATAACAAGTATGAGAACGCCGCTATCTGACTTTTAAAGCCTGTTTGCAGCGCACTGAAGGTCGTAGAGTCAACAGATAATGCGATGGCAGCTTCATCTAAATCACTAATACCCGCGATAGCAATCGATAATGGATCACCAGCCTCAATACCAAGTAAATTTGCAGGAATAGTGGCTAAACCTATTTTGACGCTATCCCAAATTGAAACCAGTTCAACTTGTTCGCCTTCATCATTGCTATATAAACTATTCAATGTACCGACGACAGCTTCTTTAGCAAAAATACCGGTGATAATACCTACAGTTGCCGCCCAGTTATCTTGCTCTATTCCCATAGGCCTAAACAATGGGGTAATTTGTTGACTGGCAACACTGAGCATGGATTCTTTACTATCTTCATGTCCAAAGGAGCCGTCAGTACCGATAGCATTGATAAAGTTAAGCAGTGTGACGACGATAATGATAGTTTTACCTGCGCCCATAATAAAGCTTTTAGTGCGTTTCGTGGTGCGAGAGAAAACCGCTTTAGATTTAGGCATTTCATAACTTGGCAATTCCATGACAACAGCGCTACTGGTTCCAGGCAAAACTGTTTTTCGTAATAATAACCCAGTACCAATCGCGGCAAAAATACCAATAATGTACAGTAAAAATACTAAATTTTGACCAGACTGCGGGAAAAATGCCGCGGCAAATAATGCATAAACAGGTAGCCGAGCACTGCAAGACATGAATGGCGCCATCATTCCAGTAACGATACGTTCACGCTCACTGCCTAAGGTTCTCGTTGCCATAATGGCAGGCACCGAGCAACCAAAACCAACAATCATAGGCACAAAAGCTTTACCCGGTAAACCAATGCGACGCATTAGACCATCAACAACAAAAGCTGCTCGAGCCATATAGCCTGAGCCTTCAAGTACCGAGAGAGCCAAGAATAGTGCGGCAACAACAGGAATAAAGGTCGCAACGGTTTGAATACCTTGGCCAACGCCGCCAGCCAAAATGGTTACAATCCAATCTGGCGAGCCTATTGACGACAACAAGGCACCAAAATGATCCACAAAAATAGCGCCAGCAGTAATATCAAAGAAATCAATAAATGCATTGCCAACATTAATACTAAATAAAAACATTAGGTACATGACAAACAAGAAGATAGGGATACCCAGCAGTGGATGTAACACGACTTTATCAAGCCTATCTGTGACACTAACATGTGTGCCAGTACTTACTGATGCCTCAAACACCTGTTGAACAAAATCATAACGGGTGGTGGCGATCATAATATCGATGTCTTGACCGGCTTGTTCAACCCGTTGAGTACATTGTCTTACCGTGTCATGTAATTGGGTTTCACTGGAACCACAGTCATTACCATGGCTGTTAGCTAAAATAGCCAGTGCTTGTCCACGACTTAGCTCTGCAAGTCCTTGTGCATCATTTTGTATCTGTAAAGCAATAACACTTGCTTCTATATCAGCATGATACTGCAATAATAAAGATGCTGCGGTATTACCTTTTTTCAATAATGACAATAGTTCAGTTTGTAGATGCTTAACATCGGCTTGATTTCGAGAGCAAATTGCAATGACAGGACAACCGAGGCGGACCGACATGTCGTCAACATTAATGTTAATCCCCAGCTTTTTCGCTGCGTCAATTTTATTAATGACAACGATAATAGGAATGCCTAACTCACGTAATTGGGTAGTCAAATACAGATGACGCTCAACATTGGTTGCATCAACTAAGTTGATGATAGCGTCCACTTGTTGGTTTGAAAGATACGCTTGCGCAATTTGTTCATCGAGTGAACAATCACAACTATTTCCGGCTGGTAATAAATCATAAATACCGGGTAAATCGGTGAGAAAAATATCTATACCAGAGTCACTAAACTTCCCAGTCTTCTTTTCTACGGTAACACCGGACCAATTACCCACCTGCTGGCTAGCGCCAGTAAGGGCATTAAAAAGAGTCGATTTACCCGCGTTTGGATTGCCCACAGTGACACAATGAAATTGTTTAGTCATTTTTTAGAACTACCTCGATAATATCGGCTAAATCACAACGCATACATAGTTTACTGCCACGTAAATCTAACTCAACACCCGAGCCCATAGGGGCACGGCGAATAAAATGAAAACGAGTGTTGGGAGTAATGCCCATGGATAACAATTTACGTTTAACCGTTTGCGGTAAAGTTAATTGACCGATTTCAGAAATAATTGCCTGATCACCTGGCTTAAGTTCACTCAGCTTCATGTAACACTACCTTCAACAACATTAATAACACTAAAAATTTTATCTGAACTGAACCAGTCAAACTCAAATCTAGATCAAAGTTTCACTTGTTAACGAGAATAGTTTTCAGTTGTATTACGTATTATGTGACAAATGCACGCTAGAATATAGTACCAAGAAGATTTAATTTTATTTAAAGACGCGATGAGTAAAAGCGTTACTCTCTTTGCGCTGTCAACAATCCCATGTAGCAATCATCTGACCATATTTGATCAATACAGTTATTATGTCTTAACGTTCCTTCAAGAATGAAACCAACTTTCTCAAGGACTCTTCGTGAAGCGGTATTGTGTTGGTCACAAATACCGATGTATTTATGCATATTAAATTGCAAAGCTCCCCAGTCGGTTACGGCTCGCAAGCTTTCAGTAGCGAATCCAAAACCGTGCTTTTCTGGTGCAATAAGGTAACCCACCTCTGCTCTGTTTAATTGAGCATCATCACATCGAAAGCCAATAAGGCCGACAAACTCATTCGTGTCGATCTGCTCAATGACCAGAGATAACCATTCACCAGATTCAAATTGCCAAGCGGCTTTACGTTGCTCAAATTTAGCAACGATATCTGACTCAGATTCAATACGGCGAATATATTGATTTATATCTTTATCGAGGTGCAAGCGAAGAAAGTTCGGCCAATCCTTCGTTTGTAAATTTCGTAATATCAACCGATCGCTAAAAAGATTTATGTCCATACACCCTCTATTTCTTATCAAGAAAAATGGCAGCCTAGGCTGCCATTTTTGATACTTAATTAATACACACTAGGCGCGACTGGTCACTTCAAGTAAATGATAACCAAATTGAGTTTTTACAGGTCCTTGAACAACATTTAACGGCGCACTGAACACTACTTCGTCAAATTCTTTGACCATCATGCCAGGACCGAAAGAACCTAAATCACCACCCTGTGCTCCAGACGGGCAAGAAGAGTTTGCCTTAGCAATCTCAGCAAAATCGGCGCCGGCTTCGATCTGTTGCTTAAGTGTTTCACATTGTTCCTGATTACTCACAAGTAAGTGTCTAGCGGTTGCTTGTACCATGATATGGCTCCTATAAATGTAATATCTACTAAAAAATAACACTAACATAATGACAAAATGATGACACCATTTAGTCACCAAACTTGTGCAACATTATTTGGTTGATTCAGATTCAATCCAATCAGCAATCTTGTTTTCCATCACCGCCATAGGTAAAGAACCTGACGTTAACAACTGGTCATGAAAAGCTTTAAGGTCAAACTTGTCGCCAAGCGCTTTTTCGGCATCAGCACGCAATCTTAAAATTGTCAGTTGCCCCACTTTGTATGATAAGGCTTGACCAGGAATTGCCATATAACGCTCTACTTCAGCAATGATATCGGACTCTGCCATTGGTGAGTTGTCCATCATGTATTGAATAGCTTGCTCACGACTCCAACCTTTGGCATGAAGACCTGTATCAACCACTAATCGCATAGCTCGAAGCATTTCATCTGATAACTTACCGAAATACTGATAAGGGTCGTTAAAGAGGCCCATTTCAACACCTAAATACTCTGAATACAGTGCCCAACCTTCTTCAAACGCAGTATAACCTTGGAAGCGTTGAAATTGCGGTACCTCAGTCAACTCTTGCTTAATTGAAATCTGAAAGTGATGACCAGGTGAAGCTTCATGCAAAGAAAGGGTTGTCATTCCCCATTTCGGCTGCGCTTTTAAGTTATAAGTATTGATATAAAAGATCCCCGGACGAGAGCCATCCACAGCAGGAGATTCATATGATGCACCTGCTGCCGACTGTTCACGGAAACTTTCTACTGGTTTAACAATATAATCGGCCTTTGGCATCACATTAAAATACTGCGGTAACACCTGGTTAATTCTATTTTTAATGGTCATATAACCATCAATTAAATCTTGTCTATCTGTAAAGAAATACTGAGGTTCTGAAGATAAAGAGGCAAAAAATGCCTTTAGATCACCGCTGAAACCAACTTGTACTCTAACTTTGTCCATTTCGGATAAAATACGCGCAACTTCAGATAATCCAATTTGATGTATCTCATCGACAGGCAAAGTGGTAGTTGTGTGACTATTGGCTAAATGCTGATACCAGTCTTTACCATTAGGTAATCCCCACCAACCATCAGAAGCACGGGAGTTTGGTAAATAATCATTCTTTACGTAATCACGCAACTGAGTTAAAGCAGGTAATAATTCGGCATTGATGAGTTGAGTATACTCAGTAGTAAGTTGTGATTTTTGTTCCGCAGTAAAATCATCTGGTAGCAAGTTTATCGGTGAATAAAATATACTACTCTGTGCGTCCGTAACAAGTTGAGCATCTAACTGAGGAATGATGCGCTCCACAAGTACTCGTGGTAATACGACTTTGCTAGCGATGCCCTCATCCATTCGTTGTTGGGCAAGCTTGGTCCAGTTAATAAATCCACGTAAACGAGCCAACCAATTTTGATAATCTTTTACCGTCTTAAATGGTTGAGCACTTTCACCACTTCCTAACTGAACCATAGTAAATACTGTGCTATAAAACTGGTTAATTGGTAAGAAATATTCAGGATAAGTTTCGCCAATAAGCTCCATATTTCGATCGTAGATAAACATGTCGTAACTGAGTTTAAGTGAAGCAGGAAGCTTATCAACATCAATAGTTTTGGCTTGACTGAAATATTGACTATTCAACTCATGACGAGCCTTTAAGTATTCATCAGTTAATGCACCACCAAATTGATCGTTATAATCATTTACGCCTACAAAAGTGGCATAAATTGGTTCAAGCTTAAGTTGATCATTAAAAAAATTATCTACCATAGCTAAATACTGCTCAGAGACAGATTGAGGCATAACGGCTGCGCTAGGCTCTGAAGTGGTTTTAGATACAGACGTAACCGTTGAATTGTCAGAACAACCTTGGGTAGCTAGGAGTAAGGACACAGTTAACGCTAACAATGTTTTATTCATTTTTATTATTCCTTAAACACAAATTAACTCACGCCTTGTTATCCTAAAAAGGTCAAAGGCTTAATATAAAGATGACGATGTATCACAGTACAGTTTTTAATCTAAACAACATTATTAACCTTGTACAATAATGTCATTGTAACTTTGGCTTGCTCGACAAGAAACTAAACTTCACTAAAAACACACAAACTAACAATTAATCGGTAGTGAATATGTACTGATATGTATTTACAACTATGATAACAGACCGCTAAACATCGGAATAAAAACCGTTTCAAAGACATAACCAATTGATTTAATATTTTTTAATAGCTAATAAAAAAGCCCCTAGAAGGGGCTTTTTTTGCGAGCTTAAATTAAAGCGCTACGTTGTGAATCCGAGCTTTTTCTTTGATATAAGAAATATAGCTCTTAGCACTACGTTCGGTCTTCTTATCATTCGCGGCAAGCACCGCACGATTATAAGCAGACTTGTACTTTTTCAGGCTTAAGTATGCTAAAGCTAGCTCAAACTGAGCTTCACCCGGATTATCGATGCCAGCATCAAGTGCTTTTTTAAACACAGGAATAGCGTCATCGAACTTTTGATCTAAAGCAAGAATACGACCTTGTTTTAAATACAAATCACCCTTATTGCTAAGTGCAGCAGCTTTTCCATAATAGAAAGCGGCTTCTTTTAGCTCTTTAGCATTATGATAAAAACCAGCAAGAGTTGATAAGCTCTTCTCGTTTTCAACAATAAGACCAGACTTTAAATGCTTTTCGAAAATGGTAGCAGCTTTGTAAGGCGAACCTTTTTGTGCTAACAACTGAGACAAACGGGTAATGTTACTGTCTGTCTCTAAAAAGCCATTTTTATAGGCTAAATCATATGTTGCAAGTGACTTATCATAATCTTCAGTCATTAAGTAAAACTGAGCTAACTGTACCCAGAGACGTTTATCGTCTTGGAACAAAGGCACCATAGTTTCTAATACTTTTACGGCTTCTTTGTATTTTTTCTGGTTAAAGTAAGCGGTTAACTTCATCTGATATAGGCCCTTGTCAGGCGATTCAGCTAAAGATAAACCTTTGTCAGATACTTGAAGAACTTTATTCCAATCTTTCAACTCAGAGTAAGCAATACCGATGCGGCGATACATTTGTGAATCAGCCTTACAGGTAAACTCCATCCACTTGTAATAGTAAGGAATAGCCTCTTTAAACATTTTTTCCTGAAGTAATAAATCAGCATACAAACGCATTGTTGCAGCATGATCGGTACCACCAAGAATATCAGCGTCAACAGCAGTCTTTAAATATTTGATTGCTGTCTTCATCTGACCTTTTTCGGCATAGAAGTTACCTAACATACGATCGACATAAGCTTTATCGAAATCGTTTCTAGCATTAGCCTCAAGCAAAGTTGAAATTGCTTGGTCTAAATTGCCTTCAGTATATGCTTCAAAAGATTTTTGAACTTTTTTTGCAGCGCTTTCGCCAACAGCACGAGATTGACGCTTATCAATTTCACACTGTTCAGCAGCCACTACAGAGTTTGACAATAGTGCACTTCCACAGACTGAAAGCAATAACGCTGTAGCGATACTAGTAACTTTACGCATTATCTACCTCCCTTTCTCTAGTGTGAAGTCAAGCTGAACTGTCATACCGGTTTGTTTTAATGGCTTGCCATCAACGATCTTTGGCTTATATTTCCATTTTTTCAATGCGCGAATCGCTTCGCGATCGAATACACGTTTAGGTTCAGCCTGGATGACAGAAACATCATCAACACCACCAAGTTCGTTAATCGTAAATGAAAGTTGAACATAACCTTCTTTACCATCACGAGCAGCAGCAATTGGATACTGTGGCTCAATACGAACGATAGGGGTAGCATCACCATCACGGGTCATCATATTGCCAAGTTTAAAACCTGTACTTGGTCCACCAGCTTCGATACCACCCATATTGAACGCCATATTAGTGTCAATATTAGATGATGAGTCTGGCGGAGTAGTATCCGGCTTCGGTGGCTGCTCCGGTGGTGGAGGTGGCTTAGGTGTAACCCTTGGTTTTTTCTGTGCCTTCGAATCCTGTTTATCCATCGTAATTTCAATAACAGGGGATTCCACTGAGTCGCCGTTGCGTTGTGCGCCACCGCCGACTAGGAAAGCCATGAAAGCAAACAGCCCAAAAGTCACTGCAGCACCAATGATTATTGATACGAGTGCTCTTAGCATATTACTCATTCCCCGCTGATACTGAAATTTTGTCAATACCGGCAGCTTTAACATTATCAAGCACTTTAACGACTAAACCATGTAAAGCGTCTTTGTCTGCTTGAATCAATACAGCTGCTTCTGGTGCTTCCGCTAACATACGCTCTACGTTTGCAGTTACACGCTCGATATCAACCTGACGGTTTTCCATCATAATGACGCCAGTTTTGCTGATGCCAATAAAGATGTTTGCCGATGGTTTAGACGTAGCCTGTGACGCTTTAGGCTTGTTGTAGTCTAAGCCTGATGGCTTAACAAACGATGTTGTTACAATGAAGAAGATCAGCATGATAAACACGATGTCTAGCATCGGGGTCATATCAATCTGCGCTTCCTCTTCCATACTGGAATGCTTCTTACGTGCCATGTTCAATCTCTCTCTAGTGGTGAGGCATGCTGTCTTTTAGCTTTTCTAAACTGATTCTCATTTTTGAGTCTAAACGAGTGCTAAAGAATACACCCGATAGAGCTGCAACCATTCCTGCCATAGTTGGCATAGTGGCCATAGAGATACCAGCGGCCATTAAACGAGCATTACTCGTCCCCTGAACTGCCATCACATCGAATACTGAAATCATACCGGTTACAGTACCTAATAAACCAATCATTGGACAAATGGCTACTAAGGTTTTAATTAACAGCATACGTGCATTCAAATCTTGCTTCGCTTGGGATAACCAAGCTTCACGGATACGGTGAGCATGCCAAGAAGTCGTTTCTTCTCTTGCTTCCCATGACGCGATAACGGCTTGATGTTGTTTTGGTGATATCCAGTTGAGATACCAGTAACGCTCAAGCATTAACACCCACATTAGGAATAGCACAGCTGCAACCAGCCAGAGGACATCGCCTCCGGAGGCCATGAAGCCCCTGACGGAATCCCATACGTCCATCAGGATTAGCATCATTAGTCAGCCCTCTTCTCAGCATGTTCTGCAATGATACCAGCACTTTGTTCTTCAAGAACTTGAACAATAGACTTGCTACGAGCCACTACGATTGCATGTAATAACATTAGAGGCAATGCAGCGATAAGACCTTGAACAGTCGTAATAAGCGCCATTGAAATACCACCAGCCATCAATTTAGGGTCACCAGTACCGAATAATTGAATTGATTGGAAGGTTGCGATCATACCGGTAACAGTACCCAATAGACCCATCATAGGAGCAATAGCTGCGATAACTTTGATGATAGAAATACGCGCTTCTAAAGCAGGTGTTTCTTTTAATATCGCTTCATCAAGTTTCAGCTCAAGTGTTTCAACATCAACATCTTTGTTTGATTGATACACTTTTAAGATGCGACCTAAAGCGTTATTACCAGGCTTCTCAATGTTCTTACGTTGGCTGTTAACTTTTCCGCCAATGATAGTAAGAGTCACTAGACGCTCAATAGCAATTAATGCACCCAATGCTAATAAAGCAAGAATGATATAACCAATAGTTCCACCGGCTTCTAAACGATCTTCTAGGCTAGCTTTGTTAGTGAAAATATTCAATAACACGCCACGAGCAGGATCGATATAGAAAGGAGCTACACCTGAAGTAGTGTCTTCCCATGTACCAACAGCGCTAACTTGGTAACCTTCTGGCTGTTGTGATAGCTGTTGAATTAAACCAAGTTCTGGCTTGTAAACAACATATTTACCATCAGCAGTTAAGTTGAAAGGACCTACACGGTGGATAGAAGTGGTCTCAACATTGCCATCGATCGCGGTGACGTCACCTTGGAATTTAACAACTTTACCAGATTGAACCATTTCAAAAAGCTGAGCTTCCCAAAACTGCTCTAACTCTTCAATTTTAGGTAGTGACTTACGCGCACCAAGTTCAGCAATAAAAGTATCGCGACCTGGATACTGAGCACTAATGTTAGATGCTGCTAGCTTACCAGCGAAATCACCAGCTTCACCTTTAACAACACCAAACATCTCACCTAAGTCACCTTGTGCGGTTTTTAAGTCTTCTTCTAACTGAGCAATTTTACGCTCGTTATCTAAAAATGCTTGGTTTAAATCTTTACCACGTTGCTTTTCAGCAGCAAGGGCATTTTTCTCGCGCTTAAGTAATTCAGCTTTATCACCACGTTCAGCTTGAAACTCTTGTTCACGCTTAGCGTTTGTTTTGCCTTCATTAGCACGATCAACTTTAACTTGTTGTAATAGTTGATCAATGGTTTTTGGTGCATCTGCAGCAGAAACCATACCAGCCGTTAAAGAGAAAGTTGCAGCCACTAGCACTGATGTAATTAACTTCTTCATTATTGTGCAGTCTCCGCAGCAGGAATTGGTAATGCGAATAGGTCTAATGCGCCTTGCTTACGAGCAATACGGATACCTTTAGTAATGTCGCGTAGATAGCTGTCGTCTAACTTGTTCCAAGACTTAGCATCAGCATCGTACATCCATGCTATTTTTTGGTCTAAGCTTTGTGCGTAAAGTGCAACGCGGCCTAAATTAAAGAAATCAACTAGCACTTCTTTGCCATCAAGGCTTAGCTTACCGGTATGTACAGCAACGAAATTACCATACTCACGCTCAATGCTATAAGCATCAAGGATTAGACGATATTTCTCTGCCAATGTAACTTCTGCAGTATTAAGAATATCTTTTAGATTTTTAACACGGTTCTGACGAACTTCCGTATTAAAAGGTAAATCTAAATTAACAAACTGTTCTAGAGCATCAACCATTTTAAACATTAATGGCACAACACCTTGACGAAGTTTATCAACGCCATTGATATCAGTTTGAATTAAATCAAGTGAATTTTGTTGATCAGCTACCAAGCCTGCAACGTAATCATTGTATGCTTTCAATGATTCACGCTCATCAGCTACGCTGCCATACTCAAAAAGCATGTCTTGTGCTTGGTCAAAATATTTGTCGACTTTCTGTTGTGACGCAGCAGAAGCAGCATTAAGGCTACTATCCGCTTTTTGAACGTCAGCTAGAGGATCTGCAACAACGAAGTTGCTACTAGCTAAAGCCAGAGCGCCAACAAGTGCAGTAGCGATTTTTGTTCTATTGCTTACCTTGGACATAGTTCCCAACCAATTTGAAGTGAATTAAAAAGTTCAACTTTGTAAAGTAGCGATGATCTAAAATTGTGATCAATGTTACTTCAACTAAGTACGTCTTTTTCTTGTGATTGTTAGTTTTTCTTCCTTTTTCTGCACCTATTAAGGCGCAGACCCATTAGCATCATTCCACAAAATGTTGACCTATGTCAACATTTGAAAAGTTTAAAAACTAGTAGAAAGAGCCGTTATAGGAGCGAATGTTGATGAAAGGTTAATAATTAAACATGTGCAAGATGATTATGTAGTAATTAAGTGTTAAGGGATAATTTTTATTTGTTTTTATTCAATAGCTTACAAAGTAATGACCAAGTTACTTTATTGTAACCTCACCTTTTTTCTAATTATGAAATTAATTTTGAAGCATGCAAATACCAAGCTAATACTCTATTTTGGTCATTCTTAAGTAATTTAAGCTCATTCAACATCATATTGTTAAGTTGTAGTTTATCCAAAAGAACAGCCAATTTCGATTCATCAAAAGATGCATCAACCAATTCAGTTAAACGTAATTTTAACGTATCCATTTGTATTGTAATAAATTCAATAAACTCTAACTTTTTTGTAACAGGCCAGAATAATCAATTTTATATTATTGAGTAAGTTAATATATAAAACTAGATTTTATAGCAGATTTATCAATCCTATTCGATACTTTACACAAAGAATAAATATAGATTTGTTATTTTTTTTCTTCAAGAGAATACTAAGGTCGGATGATCTTTGGTGAGTTTTTTGACATGATAAAAAGCAAAATTTACTTCACAAAAAACTAAAACTCACGAACTTCTGCTAATAACAATGCTAACCGATATTCGATGGAAACTACTTCAGTTAATGAGTAGCAAGAACGAATCTTCGATAAACCTGGACATCTAATGACTTTTTGATGGAATACTCTATCGAATTAGAATAGGGATCCATTAGCGTGATTACATCATGAGTTTAGTGGTTCGAATGCTATATACAATCTTTTCAACTTATGGTCTAAGAAAGGAGTTTTAGAACCATTTTTCAAACAGCTATCTGATGCTGACTTTGAATAGGCCTTTTTTAGCGGTTCCATTATTCGTACTTATCGACATAGTACATGATGCCACCGATAACCCCTTCCCCCTATTTGACCGCTGTGATTTCTCGCAGACCTACGATTAAAAAGGCAAAACTCTCGGATATAGCGACACTGGCTGACACCTGTAAAATCGAAAAGCGCTTTGAGGTGACCAAGCGTATGTGAATAATGACTTGCTCATTGATATGACAGTATACTACCAAGCGAGAATTAAAAACCGGAGCTCCCTGAAACATGGCGCGCACGTTTTATTGCTTAACAAGAGACAAAAGATGACATAAAAGGCTTCGTTACCTCAGTTAGTAGAACCCGTTCAATATCCGCTGGCAAGCTATTTGATATCTACTTGCAACGCTAGGATGTAGAAAAAGGATACGGTGAACTTAAGCAAGGTGTCATCAAGAAGCAAGTTTGTTGAAGGTGTTAAGCAAGAATAATGGGAGGTACTTATTGCTTATAATCTGGTTCGCTTTGAAATGATAGCCATAACAAAGGAAGCTAAGGTCGATCCAACCCTAATCAGTTATATTGCTGCAAAAAAGCTTTATAGACACACGATTAAGATGACTTACTTTGCATAGAAAGCAGCCACCTAAACTTAAGCAAATGGGAGCAGATATAAAACACTTTTTCCTTTCAGATAAAAGAAAGCACCGAACGTATCCACGCTCAGTGCTTTATATATCCAGCCACTATTCACTTAAATATAAACAATAGTGCTTATTCGAATAGCATTAAAGTAATATATTGGTTTTTTATTATTGAATAATAAAAACCTATTTATTTCTTTCACGTTAGCTAAATATTAAAACTTAAATCTAACACCAGCATAATATCTACGACCAATTGCATCATAAGTACCAGCATCAGTTTCTGCACCAGTAGTATTCCCTGGTAACCCTGTAATGATTGCAGGTGGTTCTTTGTCAAAGATATTATTTATACCGATATAAAGCTCAGCGGAATCCCATGGCTGATAGGCAACATTTAAATCATGATATGTTACTGAGCCAACACCAACTGATTCAGGTGCTAAATCATAACCAGATAGAAAACTATCATCTAAGAATGACTCGCCTATAAATGTTGTATTCCAAGCAACAGTAACATCTTCCCAAGTATATCCAACTGATAGATACCATTTATTCTCAGGCGATCCTATTTCACCTATAAAGTCATCTTTCGAAGAGCCGGGTAATGGAATTGAGTAGCCATCTAATAAATGAGTATAAGCAAGTCTGGCATTTAACTGACCATCAAGACTATAATCACCTAAATCTTTTGCATATGTTACAACAAAATCAATACCTTCTGTTGCATAACCACCACTGTTGGTCACTGCTGAGTCAATATACTCAAGCGAACCAGCGCTGTTGGCACCTGCTGCTTGAGGTCTACGAGTAACAAAAGAACAAAGTGATGCATCACCACCATAACATTCGTCAAGAATAAATTGACGAGGAGTTGATACAATTGCATCTTCAATCTCAATATCAAAATAATCAACATTAAAATCAAAATCTTCTAATACAGGTATACCTTCAGGTGAAACTGTCACACCAAAGGTCCATGACTTACCTTTTTCTGGGCCTAATTCCTCATTGCCGCGATTATAACCACTAATGCCTTGTATGTCTGACTGATTTAAAGCAAATTCACCATTAGTATTAATGTTGTCAAGAACACCGGCATCGGCTCGACATGCTTCAGATTGAGCTCCTGAAGATGTTGCGGTAACACCTAAACAAGGGTCTGTTAAACCTGAAGGAAAAGTTTGACTTGGTGGTGAGTATAATTCATTAATATTAGGAGCTCGTGTTGATTGAGCTCTGATTGCTCTAAAACGAACTTCCTCTATTGGTGCCCAGTCTAGAGCAACGTTCCAACTGTTAGTGTTACCAACAGTTGAATAATCAGACCAACGATATGCACCACGAAGATTTAACTGATCAGCCATAAACACACCGTCTAATAATGGTACATTTACTTCTGTATAATATTCAGTTACATCAAATTCACCTTCGGTACGAGGAATCGCATTACCACCGTTTAAGCCTGATTGCTGTAAAGCATCAAATTCACTACGTGAATATTCTTTACGATATTCAGCTCCTACTGCAAGTCCTACGGCACCTGCAGGAAGATCGAAAATATCACCACTAAGATTTAAACCTGCAGTTTCTTGGCTAGTCAATGTGGATAACAAACCTGGAGCTTGAATATATTGTGCACCAGCAGCAGAAATTGAATTTTCACCAAAAACACTTACAGGCACACAACCTTGAGCTCTAGCTGTTGCATCTCGACAAACTATATTGCCATCAGCATCTTTAACAGCCTCTAAAGCAGAGCGAAAATTTAATGAGTTAAATTGCCCGCTTGATACTTGCGATTCTTTAGTTTGACCATAGCCATAGAATGCATCGAAATAAACCCCATCAGTAATCTCACCATCTATGCCCCCCAAAACTCTAAAGGTATCACGATCAGCGACATTTCCTCGGGCAGCTACATCAGCTAAACGACGAGTGAAATATATATCTTTTAAACCATCACCATCTTCATCAGTAGCAGCATCGAACATAGCATCAGGTACAAAGGCATTACGAACAACAGTTCGCTCATATTCCCCTGGGTTAGTCATGCTCTCAATAAATGTCTCATACTCCAGAGGCATCTGCCCACCAGAAGCAGAAAATATATCATCTGAAGCCATCGGAAATGGCTCTAATTTTGTTTTAGTGGACGTTGCAGCATATGTGCCTTCCATAAACGCATTCCAACCATCTGCAAACTCGTACTTACCTGACATGGCTAATAAATAACGCTCTGTCGGGATTGCGATGGTTCGGTATTCACTACGGTTAAAACCATTCGCTTCGGTAGAATCAGAACCATTAGTAGAGAAACCTTCAACCAGCTGACCCTGACTATTATAGGTAAACTGCTTATCCCCAGCAAAAAAACGTCCTTGAGGTGAATAACTAGAATAGTATGGTCTTTCTGCAGTAAACATGTCTTCAGGCAGTCCAGTAAAATAGGCGCCTAATGATGCTTGGTCAACTGCAGAGCGATCTCTATCTCTAGAGTAAACAGCTCCCTGCTCAGTATAAGCAGCATGTATCATTACATTGCCTTTACCGTCAGCTGTATTTGCACCCATAGTGAACTGAACTTGAGTTTCATCTGAATCACCTTCAGAGCTTTGACCCTTTTGGACGTCAAATTCAATTCCTTCAAATTCTTTCTTGTAGATGATATTCACTACACCAGCAACTGCGTCAGAACCATACACAGCCGAAGCACCACCTGTCATAATTTCAATTCGCTCAATGAACTGTGTTGGAATTGAGTTTAAATCAACAGAGCTTTCCCCAGGCACACCTGCAACAAAGCGACGACCATTCACAAGAACTAATGTTCGGGATGCACCTAAATTACGAAGATCTACAGTAGCTGCGCCTGCACTAGCTGTACTGAAGTTAGAATTTGTTCGACTAATTCCTGGTGTACCAAACGCAGGATTTTTTAATAAAAGGTCTTGAATATTGGCAACACTAGACATGTCAATGTCCGATGCATCGATAACTTGAACAGGAGAAAAACCCTGTAAGTCTGTCGAGCGTAATCTAGAACCAGTAACTTCGATTCTTTCAACTTTATCTGCTGTTTCAGAATTTACTTCATCAGCAGCAAAAACTGCTGGTGAAGCGAATGCAGCTGCTGCTGCACCACTGATCAGTGCTAAGCGCACTGATTTAGCTAATACGTTCTTATGCATTGTCTATCTCCCTGGACTTTTTTATGTCTTTCTTATAATGCTAACAACTTTTTAGTTGTTAGTTCAATGAGAGGATGCAACAGAAAACAATCACAACCACCCAATTACAGTTGCAATAAAATCACATTTGAAACAACTAATCAACAACTGATGAGATGTAAGCACAAAAGTTAATCAGGTGTAACAAAAGCAACTGTTAACAATTATGAACAGGGTGTTTTTTTTACTATAAAAAACAATAGACTAGGTTTGGCAGCTTTTTAAGTAAGGCTCTGCTAAATCTAAATGGAGAAAGTTAACATTATGTTTTAATTTACCATTTTTTCGAAGTAAGCTTTTTTCATCACTTGGAGCAAATATAAAAATCTTATCGACTAATAAAAAGAGATATGTTGATAGTAATTTAACATTTCATCAACTGGATTACTTTTGATAAATGTAAAAAGCCTAATCTCTCTTATGGAAGAGTACTTAACCATTCCAGCTAAAAGCATGCTGTTATCTTGTGGCGACAAGCTAATATTTGAGATGAATAGATTAAAGTAATAGCAGTTGATTATTTACCTGTGAGTCAAAAGAATGCCCACAAAGTTGTAGGATGGGTTCTGCGATGGGTTGAATTTGTTTACTGATGTAATATTCATAATCAATATTAGTCGGTTTGGCTTCAATGGCCTGTGCTCCCGTTAGGGTCATGACATAGCGGATTTTTTGGCCTTTTCGGGTAACGTTTTTGTCTCCTAGAATATCGGCAAGCTGTTTAGCCGCTTTCACATGAGGTGATGATTTTGCGGTATAGTCTTCGACATTACGTCTTAAGCGCTTTGTAAATATCAGTTCATTGTCCCTGGCTCCATGATTAATTGCTGCCAGCTCATTGGTTAAGTAATCAATCACATCTTCGCCTTTAAAAAACAGTTCGTACAAATGGTATTGCATCCTACGGGCAATGGGACTCCAATCGCTTCTTACCTGCTCCATACCTTTAAAGGTTAATAGCAATTGTTGAGCCTCATTTAATACAGCACCAACATAGCGTTTTTTACTGCCTTCATCTGAGCCTCTTAGTGTGGGCATAATAAATTGTTCGAAATGTGTTTCAAATTCAAGTTCGAGATAACTGTCTAATTGATACTCTTGCGTGCACCATTGAAGCCAACGCTGAGTAATCGATACCGACAGGTGCTTACCCACAGCTTGAATATCGGTAATGCCATGATTATCGCCTAACCACACAAAAGTGGAATCAGTATCACCATAAATCACCTGATAACCGCACTCTTCTATCCACTGCTTAGTCAGTTTCATAATTTGATGACCGCGCATGGTAATTGAACTGGCTAATTTTGCATCATGAAAAACACAACCTCGAGAGCCGAGCACTCCATATAAGGAGTTCATAATAATTTTTATTGCTTGCGATAAAGGCGCATTTTTATCACTTTTGGCTAACTCTCTTTGTTCTGCAAGACTAGCAACCAGTGCCGGTAAAATAGGCGAGTTACGACTAAAATGAGCCCCTAAATACCCTGCTACTGTGTTTGTGTCACCTGTGACATCATTTATATACATGCCTTCGACCAATCCTTTAGGATCAATCAGAAATGTTCTGATTATCGATGGGTATAGACTTTTAAAATCTAATACTAAAACATCTTTATAATAGCCAGGGATAGAGGACATAACATAGCCACCAGGACTCTCTAAACCATTACTGGCAGGATGTGCTGGTGCCACAAACCCACTTCGATGTAAGTGAGGAAGATACAAGTGATAAAATGCCGCAATTGATGCGCCAACGCGGCCAAATTCCAAACCGGTTAACTTGGCACGTTCAAGTGCGAAGTCTAATAACTGAGTTTTTTCAAAAATATCCCAGACTAAGCGACAATCGGTAATATTATAAAAAGCCAGCGCATTTTTATCTTGTTCAAATAAATGGGTAATTTCCTGACCACGATTTTCAACATGGTCAATGGCTTTTCCTTCTGCCAATAATTGTCGCGATACAGACTCTAACGAAAAGCTATCAAATTGATAAAAAGCCGCTTTAAGCCAATCAATGCCATCTAACACCACTCGTCCTGGGAGCGATAAGGTTTCTGGTCGATATTTTTCGGCTACTTTCCAGCTTAACTCGGTATTTCCACGGCCAATGATTAAAGGGATGTTATGTAATACGCAACGTTTATACAGTAAGGCTAAATCGAAGGTGACCACTGCCCAACCGATAATAATATCGGGGTCATATTCACTAAACCACGCTATTAATCGCTGTATCAGCTCAACTTCATCTTTAACCCAAGTAA
This sequence comes from Shewanella sp. 5S214, assembly GCF_041439795.1. Taxonomy (NCBI): domain Bacteria; kingdom Pseudomonadati; phylum Pseudomonadota; class Gammaproteobacteria; order Alteromonadales; family Shewanellaceae; genus Shewanella; species Shewanella sp. 5S214. The sequence goes on along the minus strand of NZ_JBGOOV010000009.1, from coordinate 21,256 downwards.
TAAATTGATGACAATCCGCTTGCGGCTCGCCAACCATAAACACACATTGATATTCGCGGCCATACAAACCAACAGAATATAACTCTCCTGCAAAGCTGCATTCAAAATCTAACGAAATCATCTTAAGCGGTATGCTAACCACTTGGTCTGCAGGTATTTTTCTGGCACGATTAATCGATAACACTGGCATTGATGAAGCGGAATACATATCTTGATAACGACCAACACACTCAATGTCTAAAGCGATAAAGCGCTCAATAAGAAAGCGTTGTTCTGGCCTGATATCGGTTTCAAATAAGGTAATACCGATATCTTGAGCAATGCGACCGACTAATTTTAGCTGGGTATTAGACTTTAGATACAATGCACTAATCGGTTCATGGGCAAAACTCATCAGTGATATTGATTCCGCTTTAAGGACGAAACCGACTTTTTGGCTCAATAGGTCAACATCTTGCTGACGACAGAAACATATCACCTCACTGTGATAAAGCTCTGCTAGCACAGGCCCCTGAGCGGTTTTAATATAATATTGCAAGACTAATTGCCCATGTCGATAAATCGCATGGCGCGTTAATACTTGACCCTGAACATTATGATCAGTAGCCGGGTTATCTGTTGGCTTTACTTCGGGTTTGAATTCCTGCACCAGTTTACTCAATTTGATTTATTACTTCGTGGCATGCTAATTCACTGTTATTATGTACAGCATAATTCAGTCTATGTAGAAATCATACTTCCTATGCTACCGGATAAGATAAAAAGTCAAATTCGTACCATTTATAAAGAAATTGCCACATCAATGCCGCAATTTCGCTCGCGTCGCGAGCAAAACTATATGGTAGCGGAAATATCTAAAACGTTAGCAGGTGAATATGACAAAGACCGTCGGATTATTGTGGTTGAAGCGGGTACTGGTATTGGTAAATCCTTGTCCTACATTTTAGGCGCTATTCCTTTAGCCGTTGCCACGAAAAAGAAAGTCTGCATTGCCACTGCAACCGTAGCACTTCAAGAACAATTACTGCATAAAGACTTGCCATATTTTTTACAGCAATCCGGTATTGATTTTAAATTTGGTCTGGTAAAAGGCCGTCAACGCTATGTCTGTTTAGCCAAGCTTGAAGCTATGATCGGCGCACAAGACAGCTCGCAAATTGCTATGTGGCAAACTAAGCCCGATCAAAGTCAAATTAATGAATTACAAAAGCTACATCAAGATTTCCACCAAAAACGTTGGAATGGTGAAATCGATACTTTGAAGCACCCTATCCCTGATTTTTTATGGCAACAAATTTGTTGTGACAAACACAGTTGCCACCGTCAAGTATCGGCGCACCATAATTGTCCATTTCATAAAGCCCGTGAAGACGTCGACACATGGGATGTGTTAATTGTTAACCACAGCCTGTTATTTGCCGATTTAGAGCTTGGTGGTGGCGTCATTTTACCTGAACCGGAAGACATGTTTTATGTCATCGACGAAGCTCACCATCTCCCCATTGTCGCAAGAGACTTTTCCAGTGCTCAAGCAACATTGCGAGGAGCATGTGATTGGTTAGAAAAGGCATCAAAGACCTGTTCTAAGCTGCAGAATCAGCTCAAAACCACCCATATTATTGCCCCAGTGCAAGCGATGCTTGATCACACCACAGATTTAACTAATTTACTCACCCAAGTGGCTCATTATTGTGATACTCAGCCGCAGCTATTTGCCAATCCTGAATCTCGGCTTCGGTTTGAACATGGCAAATTACCGCCATCATTATTAATACAGGCAGAAAACCTAGCCACGGCATCGGGTTCTGCTGTAAAGCAGTTTAATAAAGTCGTTTCTGTGTTAAATGAAGCCATCAAGGATGGAGAAGTCCCTAAGCATCAATCTGAAGGTTTGCTGTCTGAAACAGGCTTCATCTTACAAAGACTAGATAACTTACATAAGTTATGGAAAATGATGGCTAAAGAGGACAGCAAAAAAGGCGCACCAATGGCACGTTGGGCTGAACTAATAACAGGCAAACAGCAAGATTATCTATTTTGTTCATCGCCTATAGAAGTCGGCTTTATGCTTGAGTCCATGCTGTGGCAAAAAGCCGCTGGAGTCGTATTGTGCAGTGCCACCCTGCGGGCATTAAATAGCTTTAACCATTTTGCTCACCAAATTGGATTATCAATCAACGATGGCAGTCGTTTTTTAGCTTTACTGTCCCCTTTTGATTATGAAAATAATGCCACCTTATTCATTCCTCAAATGGTTAATGAACCTACCGACGATAATTACACTGCAGAACTGGCACAACATATTGTGACATTAATTGATGGTGAAATGGCCACCCTAGTGCTGTTTGCTTCCTACTGGCAAATGGACAAAGTGGTTGAATTAGTTGAAGGAAAAATTTCTAAAGAACAACTTTTTGTGCAAGGCGCTATTCCACGTCAACAAATATTAGAACAACATAAAAAGCGCTGTGATGACGGCTTACCGAGTATTATTTTCGGTACTGGCAGTTTTTCTGAAGGTCTTGATTTACCCGGTGATTATTTAACAAATCTCATCATTACAAAGTTGCCATTTGCAGTGCCGACATCACCGGTTGAACAAGCTCACGCGGAATACTTAAAAGTAAAAGGCGGTAATCCATTTTTACAGCTGACAATTCCTGATGCTTCACGTAAATTAGTCCAAAGTTGTGGCCGACTGCTACGAAAAGAACAAGATTATGGTCGAGTGACCATTTTAGATCGTCGTTTAGTCACTAAACGTTATGGCAAATCATTAATTGATGCCCTTCCTCCTTTTAGACGTGTCATTGAATAGGTATTGAGTTGGATTTATTATTAGACCCTAGCCACTGGGCTGTATTAGCGGTCATCGGTATTATTGCTGGTTTTATTGATGCTATTGTTGGTGGTGGTGGACTGCTTTCTATTCCTGCATTACTGACTGTAGGTATTCCGCCTCATCTAGCATTAGGAACTAATAAGCTGGCAGCTTGTTTTGGCTCCTTTACCTCAAGTTACACCTTCTACAAAAAACAATTGTTTACCCCCGCATTATGGAAAACGTGCTTTTTTGCTACCCTTATTGGATCGATAGCGGGTTGTGGCCTAGTGTTTTTGATTGACCCACAATGGTTAGATAAAATATTGCCACTGCTCATTATTAGTATCGCGATATATACTTTATTTAGCCCCAAAGCGATGGGCCAAGAAAATATACCCGCGCCAAAATTTAGCTCATCTAAGTACAAACAAATTAGCCAAGGATTTATTTTAGGTGGCTATGATGGTTTTGCCGGCCCAGGTATTGGTGCTTTTTGGACGGTATCGTCTATTTCGCTGTATAAGCTGCCTCTTCTGCAGAGTTGTGGATTAGCACGAGTCATGACAGCAGTGAGTAACATCACAGCATTAATCATTTTTGCATCGATGGGTCAAGTGCAATGGATGCTGGGCTTATGGATGGGGATATGTATGATGGCAGGTTCGTTTATCGGCGCAAGAAGTGCGATTCGATTTGGAATACCTTTTATTAAACCAATATTTATTATTATGGTATTGTCGATAGCGGTCCATCTTACGTGGAGTGCCTGGGCATGAACACCCAACAATTGGTCTCAATGTTAAAACAGCAACTTGCACAACTTGAGCAAGATGCGTTGATCCACGACCAAAATTTAGCACCGTCACAACGGCAATCATTAATCGACATTGAACGTTTTAACAGTCAACTGTTTGCTCAACAAGGTGCTCAATTAAGCCCTTGCATCATCCAGTTGCGCCAAGACATTAAACAACTTGAAAAACAACTATTTCTTAAGTTGGGTGGTAATGTTATTCAACTCAGTTGTAATCGTATTCAAGACAGATTTAGTGCCTTGCGCAGAGCATTGCTCACCACAGATATCAATCTTAAATCCGAACAACAGCGCAAAGCCAGTAATCGGGCTCGATACGCCAAAAAACAACAACAAGCTATTCAAGACAGTGGTTTTGGCTGGATAGCCAGTAATGTGATGCAAAACAGCCATCAACTCTATGCCGAACTCAATAAACATTTAAATTGGGCGAAAAAAATAGAGCAAAAAATACAACAAATGGAAGCAACGCTTGAATTCTGTCATAGTAATGACAAAATAAAATTGCAAAATGATATCCTTTCAATGCATCGTCGCTTAGGGAAATGCAAACAAGCAACCAGTTATATTGAAGAGCGTATTCAACTTTTTGAAAGACCTCGCCAAAGTTACCCACGTTAAGGAGAAACAATGAAATCTTTATTTACAACAAGTGCGCTTTTGGCATGTTTAACATCATCATCGGTATTAGCTGCTAATTTAACCATCCCAATGTCTTTTGAGTACCTTGCACTTGATGGTACAGAAGTTGAAACGAGCATGTTCAATCACCAATCGGATTTAGCCTTAACCAATGGCACCCATAAGATTGCGATTCGTTATCATGATGTGGTCGATGATTCCTTTAGCGATAGTCAAACGTTTATAAAATCGACCCCGTTAATTGTTACCTTAACGGTGGATGGCGATCATCAGTACTTATTGCAACCCGCTCAAGGTGACGTGATTAAGAATCCAAAAGCATTTGCAAAAAAACCACAAATCAACATTAAGCGTCAAGATAATATGGCTGTAACTTACAGCGTTGAACAAACTAATTTTACTGAAGACTCATTTATTACCAGCCTATTTAACAAAAAAAACCAAAATGATATTGAAACCCTATCGGCTTCGGCAACCGGTAGCGGTATTCAACCTACACAAACAGTAGCAGTGCAATCAGATGTTGCATCGGCTACAACAATCAGTGCACCAGTTATCGCAACAGTGCCTGCAGCAGCGGCTCAAAAAACCACCCCAGCCCAAGCAGAACAAATGCTCCAGTATTGGTGGTTACAGGCCGACGATAAAACCCGTAAAGAGTTTATGGGCTGGGCCATCAAGCAACTCTAGTCTTGAAGTATATTCCCTTTGTATATCACGCCAGCTATTCACAGCTGGCGTTGCCTAGCACCCATCGTTTTCCAACCAGCAAATATCATAATTTGTACCAGCATGCACTCAAGCATCAATTGTTATTTGAGCAGTATCGCCAAACTCCTTCGCCCATTGATAAAGAAATACTGTATGGCATTCATTGTCCTCTGTACGTAGAACAATTTATTAATGGCACCTTAGATCACAAAGCCCAGAGACGTATCGGCTTCCCATGGAGCAATGAGTTAGTCAGGCGAACTTTACACGCCGTTAATGGAACTCGTTTGTGTGCTGAGTTAGCGCTTGAGCATGGTATAGCGGTTCATTTGACTGGTGGTTATCACCATGCACATTACGATTTTGGCAGTGGTTTTTGCATCTTTAATGACTTAGTTATCGCGGCCAGATCGGCCATTGATGCTAAAAAAGCAGATAAAGTACTTATTTTTGATTGCGACGTGCATCAAGGTGATGGCACCGCCACATTGACTCAAGGTCACTCGGACATCATTAGTTGTTCAATACACTGCGCACAAAATTTTCCATCTAGAAAACAGCAATCTGATCACGACATCGATCTCGATAAAGGCTGTACTGATAGTGATTATCTTGACCACATAAGACAAATATTGCCATACCTCATTCGTCTGCATCAGCCTGACCTGATCATTTATGATGCTGGAGTCGATATTCATCAACATGATGACCTTGGCTACTTCGCTATTTCGACTCAAGGTATTCTCGATAGAGATAAACAAGTCATATCGATCGCAAAAATGCACAACATCCCACTTGCAGCGGTTATAGGTGGAGGCTATAGTCGTAATGAAGATGAATTAACACTCAGACATAGCCAATTGTTAATTGCAGCAAATCAATTATGGTTGTAGCAGAGTAAAAAAAATACTCTCGACATCGAAGTGAATGTCGATAAATCGAACCGTCTCAATGGAGCGTAATAATGCAATTAGAGATCCGAAACTATTATGAAGTTCTATTAATGGAAATGCTGAGAGATGAAGGCTTAATGGACGAGTTGCCAGAAGAATACTTAGCCGATTTATGTTGTGTCACATTAAATCAGTTACCGGTTAGGTACATTCGTCATTTAGTCGACACCTATTTTTTTGAAAATTATCAAGAACTCAAACAGATGAAAACTGAGATAAGTGAAGCACTGGAACGTTCAAGAAAATTTCTAAAAATGAATTTACAAAAACGCTTACAAGAAGAAGCTGAACTTGCTGGCGAGCAGTAAGGTATGGCGAAACCATGTTTAACTGGCAACTAACAAGTTAAGTTGGTGCTTTAGGTATGGGTTGAAATAGACTAATAGGGATTTATTATTCTATAGTCGCTAGATTAAGATATTTATTAAGCGCACTGATTGATGCTGTTGAGTAAGTCATTGGGGGAATATTGGAGGTTCCCCTAGAGCCACACCCCGGCACACGAGTCACTTGCTGCGGTTGCTCCCTTCCAGGCCTGGCCGAGTTCACAAGTTATCATTGCGGGGGGACCCTAGGGTCACCATTGACTTCTGAAACATGAAATATAACGTTTATGTGTCAGAACGGGGCGATTATCCCCTAACCTATTGCCTTGATCAAGCCTTTATCTTAATAAGTTCTCAATCACTTACCTAACTGCGCAATACTTAACCTTAACGCGAAATTCAACATGTAATAACTGCAGGGTTAACCGACAAAAATTTATCCATTTTTAGATCATCTATATCAAACTCCCCCATTCATTAGCTAACAAGACTCATTTACGCAGCATATCTCAGCAGCTGGCAGTCCATTTATGCAGAAGATATCGACAAAGAGTAATTGCATAGGCCTTATCATTGACGAGATTAAACAAGAACCATATTACAGCTTAATGGATCCATTAATACCTGTACTCACGTCTTAAGCTAATACGATATCTCCTATCAACATAGGCCAATCTTCATCAAGTATTGTTACCCACAAAGGAATAGTCAGATCTTAGTCACAACTCTAGACTTAATTCAATGAGTAAGTCGCCAAGGTTAGCTAACATAAGAATTGAATAAAATCCGCATACGTTTAACCAACAGTGAATGCGAGATAACAAAAAATGCAGGGAATACATGATGAAGACAATAACAGTTAGTCCCGCTACAAAGGCGGTATTGAGTGCAGGGCTTATTGCTTTTGCGCTTACAGGGTGTGGAGGCAGCGATGGAACTAATGGCGAGGACGGACCTGACGGCATTATTGGTGTCAATATTGATGCAACATCGACCTTAAAAGCAACTTTTACTGACGCAAGCATAGTCGATGGGAAAGTCAGTGTTGCCTTTAACCTTAAAAATGCCAATGGCGTTGCGGTATTGGGACTAACAAAAGATCATGATCTCCGTTTTGGTATTGCCCAATTAACCCCAGTGACCGAAATGGTTGGTGCTGAGGGGGCTAAAGTTGAAGTAGACCGTGGTTATCAATGGCAGTCTTATATCAACTCGGCCAAACAACCTAATGCTAGCTGGATAGCTGATGGTGAAACCAACATATCTCCTTCAGCACAATATCAAGCTGAGGTTGAAGCTGCATCAAAGTGTGTTGACTGCTTAGTGGATAATCTCGATGGTTCATACTCATACACTTTTCAAACTAATATTGCTCAAGTAACAGACCCAATAAGTATTACTTACCAAGCTGATGACACTCAGCGTATTACCTTAGAATTAAAGCAGCCACTAATCACTGCAAATGCCCATTATGATTTCCAACCTTCAACCGGCTTAACCGAAGGTATTGCGTCACGGGATGTAGTATCGATAACGGCTTGTTATACCTGTCATCAACCGGAAAGCTTAGCATTACACGGTGGTCGTCGAATCGATCTTGAAAACTGTGCTTCTTGTCATACCGCAACATCAGGCGATCCTGAAACCGGCAACAGTGTTGATTTTACCTATATGATCCATGCGATTCATAAAGGTCAAGATCGCGTCACCAGTACCGCAGACGGCGAAGTAGCTGCCCCTTACAAAGTCATTGGTTATGGCGGCGGATTGCACGATTACGGTAAGGTTATGTACCCACAAAAGCCTGCTGCAGATTGTAGTGTATGTCATGTTGAAGGGACTAATGCTCCCAAAGATGCCGCGCTGTTTAATGCCAATAAAAGTGATACCGCTTGTATTGCATGCCATACAGAGTTGGCGTCTCAACAACATGTTGGTGTCGGTACAAATTGTACTTCTTGCCATGTGGAAGAAGGCTATGGTCGCAGTGCAAAAGAAGCTCATGGCGATGTCATGAAAGCCTATAATGAAACCCAAACCATGAAGGTAGTCTTTAGCGATGTTACCGTGACAGCTGATAACAAGTTCAGTACTAACGTGAGCTTTATTGATGCCAGTGGTCAGATATTACCCGCTGAGTATATTGATGACGGTAGTCGTATTGTCATGGCATGGGACAGTGACAAAAACTACCCTACGTATCAAGATGCCAGTTACAGCAATCGTCGTATTAAATTAAGTGAAGGTACTGCCAACACAGATAATAGCTGGACGTTAGTTTGGGATAAGGTCACCTTACCAACAGATTATGTGGGTAAAACATTTGAACTATGGTCAGCAGTCACAGCCTGCTTTAATCATGGTGGCTACGGTAGACCGGAAGTTAAACTCACGGCCTGCAGTGCTGATGATATCCAAACAGTGGAAATCAAAAGTGAGCCTTATCATTTTGTTATGGCTGCAAGTGTAATAGACGATAGCCAAACCGCTGCCGTACGTAGAAATATTATCAATACCCAAAGCTGCCAAGGTTGTCACAACCAAGAAGTGTATCACTATGATAATGGTGTAAATTGCCAAACATGTCATACCGCAGATAAGACTCTTAAGACTGACAACACTTATCCTGGTGGCAAAAAATCAACCAGCTTTGCCTTTAAAGCTCACAGTGCTGAAGGGCATTACCTCAAGCATGCCGGTGTAGAATCTGGCACTGTGTTAAAAACCGACTGTAAAACCTGCCACACGGCTGATGGGATACAACTTGGTAGAGCCGCTGACAGAGTATGGCGTTATGGCGACATAGAAACGGGTGCAGATGTGTGGATGTCATCAGATACTGGAGCATGTTTAAGCTGTCATCAAAAGTATCGTACCGATGCCACTGTGTCTCATATTGAGTCCAATGGCGGTATTGTTGATGGTATGAGTGAAGACGATGTTCATACTCGTGCATCTGAAATATGTTCAACCTGTCATACGGTTGAACGAGTCACTAAAACTCATGGTTTCTAAGCTTAATATATAAATACTTAAATTGTTTTACCCATCAAAGACCTTAGCATATTGCTAAGGTCTTTTTTCTAGCGAGAACAATCATTCCCCTACAACCCCTGTATTTTATGTACCCCTTAATTAATAGGCAGATCGCCATCACACAATTACGTTCGCTTTACAGACGAGTTGCCGTTTGTAAAGTAATCTTAGTGTTGGGAAAATTAATTCCAACATCAACTTAACTGAAAAAGATAATTGCAGAAGATACTGCCAGTAAGTTAGATGGATGACCTTTGCAGGGAAAAATATGATGAATACAAAATACACAAAAATGGCATTGTTACTTGCTATGTCAGCGTCAATGACACTAGTAGGGTGTGGCGGAGGCGATGATGGTGAACCTGGCAATCCTGGCAACCCTGGCGGCGAGCCTGCTGAAGCGATCAAAACACTAAACTTAGATATCACCAAAGTCACTTATCAAGACAACAAACCGACTATTGAAGTTTTTGCAACCAATGAAAAAGACCTTCCGATTGCAGGCCTTAAAGACTTGGAAGTGAAAAAAGTGGTTCAATTGATTCCAGTTGGCGCTAGCGGACCGGGTAATTCAGCGCAATGGCAATTTATTGGATCCGAAAAAACCTTTACCGACCACGGTAACGGAAATTACAGTTTTACCGTCAATGTTGAAGGTTTTAATCAAGAGCTGACACAACGTTACAACGTCATAGCAAGTGCTTCTACTTTGCAAGACGGGGTTACCAGTGTTCCGCGTACCGAAATCACCGAAGATTTTGATGGCGAAGGGTTTCAAGCTAAATACACCAAAAACATAGTAAGCGGAGCCACTTGTAATACCTGCCATGCAAAGGGTGAAAGCATTTATCATAGCTACACTGACTTAGAAACCTGTACATCTTGCCATACCAACGAAATGGCCATTGAAAAAGACAAGGTTCAAGTTGAATTTAGCCATTTGATCCATAATGTTCATAACAATGCCAAAATGTATGGCCGCAACTTAGACAAGAGTGCAGAAGCAGCATATGCGATAGTCCAAGACAATTGCACCACTTGTCATGTCGATTCAGAACAACTAAGCGAATCGAACAACTGGTCTCGAATTCCAACCATGGAAACCTGTTCAAGCTGCCATACCAATATTGACTTTAAAACAGGTCAAGGCCATCCACAACAAGTGGACAATTCAAATTGTATTGCATGCCATAATGCCAGCTGGACAGAAGAAATACACACCACTTCATATACTCAGAAAAAAGCATTTATCGACTCATATGGCATGACCGCCACATTGACTGCGAATAAATCTAGCCCTGAAGACAAATCAGCAACGCTATCGGTAACGATTTTAGATGCTAAAGGCGTAGCCATTGATGCTGCAAGCTTAGTCAGCAAAATTCAACGTGTTGAAACGCTAACTAACGTTGGTCCTAACTTCCCGATTATGGGATATAACCCTAGCCCAGGCAGTGGTTTAGCTAAAATCAGCAAAGACTTTATCAAAGCGGGTCTATTACAAGCGGATGTGGTCATTGAATCAGGTAACTTGGTATATACCATTCCATCATTACCGTTTGGTGCCGGCGACACAGATACAGCCTTTAGCTTTATCGGTCTTGAAATGTGTAACGATGGTATCCAAGCCATTGATTGTGCAGACGGCGTAGCAACCACCAGCATGAAAGCTGAACTCACCGTTGGTACTTTCTCTGGTAATGCCCCTAGCTATCGTCACACTGACTCGGTCAATTTTGATTCATGTGATAATTGTCATGGCGACACGTTTGAGCTCCACAAAGGTCACCATGCTGGTTTTGTCATGTCAGAACAATTAGGCCGTGAGCTTAATGGCGAACTTACCGTAGGTTTAGACGGTTGTGTGGCTTGTCATACTCCCGATGGCACTTATGCATCTGGCGCTAATCAAGGCGCGATTGAAATGAAACTTCACAGTGTTCATGGTGAACAAGGCATTATCAAAGACTGTACTCAGTGTCATAACGACTTTAATCTTGATGCATTCAAAGTTAAAGGTGCACTCGCCACTTCTGCTGGCCTGTATACCACGCCTATCACAGCAACATGTGCTTCTTGTCATGGTTTTGACACGATTAAACAACATGCTGAAAGTCAGGGCGCAATTGTGAATGGTAGCTATCAAGAAGCCAATGATGCTGCGCAGTTAGAAACCTGTTTATTCTGCCATGCACCTACCATTGAAAATCACACACAAGTGAAATTTTAATTTGTTCATTGAGAGAGAAGCACAGCTTCTCTCTCATGCTATGACTTACTTCATCAAATGTTGATCATCAAAATGGACAAATTAGGAAGTCTACTTATGAAGACCACAAACTCAATCAATACCTTATTTTTCGCTCTACTGTGTCTAACAGCTTCGACTGTTTTTGTGTCGACTCACGTACAGGCGGCAAAGTGGGATGCCAGCATGACGCCGGCAGAAGTTGAAGCCACGTTAGATAAAAAATTCGCCGAAGGCAAATACTCGCCTAAAGGCGCCGACTCATGCCTGATGTGCCATAAAAAGTCTGAAAAAGTGATGGACTTATTTAAAGGCGTTCATGGCGCTATCGACTCTTCAAAAAGCCCAATGGCAGGCTTGCAGTGCGAAGCGTGTCACGGCCCACTAGGTTCACATAATCGTGGTGGTAAAGAACCCATGATCACCTTTGGCCCTACCTCTACACTCGCTGCAGATAAGCAAAATAGTGTGTGTATGAGCTGTCACCAAGATGATAAGCGAGTAGCATGGGACAGCAGCCATCATGCCAATGCTGATGTAGCTTGTGCATCTTGTCATAGCGTCCATGCCGCTCACGACCCTGTATTGTCAAAGCAAACTGAAATGGAAGTGTGTACTAGCTGCCATACCAAACAAAAAGCCGATATGAACAAGCGCTCAAGTCATCCTATGAAATGGAACCAAATGACCTGTAGTGATTGCCATAATCCACATGGCAGTTTGAGTGACTCAGATCTGGTTCAACCAACGGTTAATGAAACCTGTTACTCATGTCATGCTGAAAAACGGGGACCAAAGCTTTGGGAACATGCACCCGTTACCGAAAATTGCGTCAATTGCCACAACCCACACGGTTCGGTCAACGACGCTATGCTTAAAACTCGCGCGCCACAGTTATGCCAGCAATGTCATGCAAGTGACAACCATACCAGCAACGCTTATCTCGGTAACACGGATATGGGTTCAACTGTCAATGGCAATACCTTTACGGGTGGTCGCAGCTGCTTAAATTGTCATACTCAGATACATGGTTCAAACCATCCTTCTGGTAAATTACTGCAGCGCTAAGGAGATAATATTATGAATACTAAATTAAACCTCATTACCTTAGCGTTACTCACTAGCACCAGCTTTAGTCTTATGGCTGATGGGTATGGCCTAGCAAATGCTAAAACTGACAACATCAAATATGATGCCTGGAAATGTAAAGGCTGTGTTATCGCAACCGGTACCACTGGCACTGTTGGTGTGGGTATTGGATACAACAGTGAAGATGATGTTCAATCCGCGAATGCATTTCATAGCAGCAATCAAACTGCAGGCAAAGTAGATGCTGATATTCGCTATCGCGGGAGTGATGGCTATCAAGCAAACGTGGCAGCCAATAACTTAGGTATGGACAACGGCCGCATGGAAATTGATGTTGGTAAACTAGGGTTGTATCGAATTAACCTTGGCTATCGATCCATTGCGACCTATCAAAGTAACAATGCATTAAGCCCTTACCAAAATATCGGTAGCGATAACCTAACTTTAGCCAGTAACTGGATTACCGCAGGTGCAAGTTCAGACATGCCAATGTTGTATAGCAGTTTAAACCCATTTGAATTGTCGCTTAAACGTGAACGTGCTGGACTTGGGTTTGAATATCAAACTGAATCAATGTTCACCACTTATGTTAATTTTCAGCGCGAAGAAAAAACGGGCACTAAGATCACCTCAGGCAGTTTCTTCACTCAATCGATGATGTTGCCAGAGCCTGTTGATTACACTACCGACATTTTAAACGCTGGGATTAAACTCCGCGGTGACAACTGGTTTACTAGTATTAACTACAATGGTTCAGTGTTTAGTAATAATAACCAGCAACTCGGCTTTGACAGTGCTTTTAATCCAACCTTTGGCGCACAAAATAGAGGTTACATTGCATTAGACCCCGATAACGAAGCTCATACCATTTCGTTGTTAGGTCAATATAACGATTCCATTACCAGTCTAAGTGGTCGTTTACTCTTAGGCCAAATGACGCAAGATCAGCAATTGACCCAATTAGGGTATAGCTACTCATTACCTGCAGACAGTATTGATGCCAAAGTCGATATTACTGGCATGACACTTAAAGCGGTAACTAAACTCAGTCGTGCATGGCGCCTCACTGGTAGCTATGATTATAACGACCGTGAAAATAATACCCAAATTGAACAATGGACCCAAATTAGCATTAGCGATGTTACCGGCAAAGTAAGGGATAACACCCCATACGATCTCACCACTCATAGAGCTAAATTATCAACTGACTACCGTATCAGCCATGGTATCAAACTCGATGCTGGTTATGATTTCAGGCGCGATGAGCGCAGTAATCAAGGGCGAGAAACCACTGACGACAATAACGTTTGGGCTCGTTTACGCCTTAATAATTTTGATATGTGGGACATGTGGCTTAAAGGCAGTTTCAGCAAAAGAGATGGTTCTGAATATAAAGCATCAGAGTCATCATCAGCGGAGCAGAATCCATTATTGCGCCGCTACTACTTAGCTGATCGCGACCGCACTCAATTTGAGGCCCGCGTTAATCATAGTCCTATGGATAATTTGAATGTCGATTTTGGAGTTCGTTATGCTCTAGATGACTATACCAACACCCAGATAGGCTTGACTGAGTCCAAAGACACTAACTACGATATCAATATTAACTACATGATTAATGACGATATCAATGCGAGCACATTTTATAACCATCAAATCATAACATCCGCTCAATCTGGCAGTGCTAATTTGAATATTGCAACTTGGCAAGCCGAGATAGAAGATACTGTTGATGTGGTTGGTGCTGGCCTAAGTTATAACAACTTAATGGACAGTCGTTTACGCTTAGGCGTAGATTATACTTACTCAGACTCAGACAGCACGACCCAAGTCAGACAAGGTATTAGTGGTGATTACGGCGACTATTTTGCCAAAGTACATAACATTAATGTTTATGCACAGTATCAAGCAACCGAAAAAGTAGCCTTGCGAATAGACTACAAAATGGAAAAGTATCTTGATAATGACGACGCCAATGATATCGAACCCGATACCATTTGGAATGTGATGAGTTTCGGCAATTTACAGCATGACTACACAGCACACATGATTATGCTCAACGTCAGTTATAAACTGTAAGTAAAATAATAATGATGTGACAAAGTCAGTCATATTACAGAAAACGCCAACCTCTTTAGGTTGGCGTTTTGCTATCTGTCGGTTTGACATTAGCTATCGCGTAAATAGCTTTCTCGTCTAACGCTTAAGCTCATCGATTAATTTTAGAGCTTCACTGTATAAAAAACTTGCAACCCACACGCATTTAACATTATATTAACAAAGTGAATTGCTTGTGATTGAAAATTGGGCAAAAGGATTTTGCCCCCCATTTTATTTTTAATTGTTTTATGTCTCGCCTCCCCCGTCAAAATTAGCTCTGCTAATCTTTATTATCTTATCGGTTATGATCAGGTGCTTTATAGGCGTATTGTTTAGGATTAACAGTAACGGACTTTTTACTCATCAAGTCCACATTCACATCAACCAACTCCCACTACTTAAGCAACATCAGGTATCATTCAATACCGATATTGATGACTCAGAGAAATTCATGTTTCAGATTGATACCCAAATTGCCGCTAAAATTGTCAACCGGACCATGAAAATTATTGGTCATAATATCAATGTCATGAATGCGCAAGCCGTCATACTCGGTTCAGGCGAAGTCGAGCGAATTGGCACCATACATGAGGGCGCATTATTGGCTATTAGCCAAAATCGCAATGTTGAAATCAATCAAACCATCGCTTCAAATTTACAAGGGGTGAAGCCCGGGCTTAATTTGCCATTACATTATCAAGGTCAAGTTGTTGGTGTGATTGGCATCACGGGTGAACCAGACACATTGAGCCACTATGGTGAGCTACTTAAAATGACTGCCGAAATGATTGTTGAACAAGCTAACCTACAAGAACAATTACAATGGCAAAACCGTCAAAAAGAAGAGTTTATTGCTCAGTTGATTCATGCAAATGAGCAAGACTTACCCTCATTAAAACAATGGGCGCTGCAATTAGGTATCGATTTTAGCGTACCTAGAGTGGCGGCGATTATTGAACTCGACAGTCATAACCCTTTGTATCAGCAAGACAACCAGGCATTGAAACAAGTTCTGTATTTATTACAAAATCCGGTACGAGATAACTTAATTGCCATGACGTCGCTCACTCAGCTGGTTATTTTGAAACCCGCTTTTTTAGACGGTAAACAATTTGATCCTGAACTTGAAAATCAACGCATCAATAAATTACTCAAACGCTTGCCCGCGAACATGCAACTTAGTTTGCACATTTCCTTAGGCCATTATTTCAGTGGTGATTTAGGCATCAGTTACTCTTACCGTACGGCCAAAGAAACCATGGACATTGGCAAGAAACTGCATCCGCAAAAAAGCAAATATTTATACCAAGATTACAGCTTACAGGTGCTGTTATCCGGCTTACGTCATCACTGGCGCGGTAACGCACTGGCAAGTCCCTATATGAAACTGATTGAAGTAGATAAAAACCAACAATTACAAAAAACACTCGCCGCGTATCTTGAACATATGGGTGATATACAAACCTGTGCTAACAGTCTATTTATCCATAGAAACACATTACGTTATCGATTAGATAAAATTCAAACCATCACCAATATTGATTTGCACAGCTTTAATGGATTACTGAGTTTGTATTTAGGTCAGCTCATCCACCAGCCCAGCGCTTAGTTGTGCATTAGTACAAAAATAGTCTATTTGAGTATTGTTATTAGTGCGGATGAACAAAGTAATTTATCACTAAAGGTTTACTATGATGAATAACTAAACCACTCCAATAACAATAAATAACGAGTACTCTATGGGACTAATCTTGATCTTACTCGGCGTGATCGCCTTCATCGTCATCGCCACCTCCAGATTCAAACTTCACCCTTTTTTAACCCTTATCTTAGCGTCGTTTCTCACCGCATTTGCTTATGGCTTACCCAGTAACGAAATCGCTAAAACCATCACAGGTGGTTTTGGTGGAATTTTAGGTTATATAGGCCTAGTCATTGTATTAGGAACCATTATTGGCACTATCCTTGAAAAAAGCGGCGCAGCAATCACCATGGCAGATGTTGTCATTAAATTGTTTGGTCAACGCTTTCCAACCTTAACCATGTCAATGATTGGCTATTTGGTGTCTATCCCTGTGTTTTGTGATTCAGGGTTTGTGATTTTAAACTCATTAAAGCAATCAATGGCTAACCGCATGAAAGTGTCTCAGGTTGCCATGAGTGTCGCCTTAGCAACTGGGTTATATGCTACTCATACCTTTGTACCGCCAACGCCAGGCCCAATTGCAGCTGCAGGTAACTTAGGCCTTGAATCACAACTGGGGTTAGTTATTGCCGTCGGTGTGTTTGTTGCCGCGATTGCCGCTTTTGCAGGTATGTTATGGGCCAACCGTTTTGCCAACGAACAACCTGACGGCGAAGGGGCTGAAGAACTTAATGCACAACTACCAGACTTTGACGATCTGAAAAAGGCATACGGCGAATTACCTAGCCCGCTAAAAGCCTTTGCGCCAATTTTTGTGCCTATTATCTTCATTTGTTTAGGTTCTATTGCCAATTTCCCTTCAAAACCGCTTGGTGAACAAGGTTTATTCGATTTATTAGTCTTTTTAGGCCAACCGGTAAACGCCTTAATGATTGGCTTATTTTTATCATTATTTTTACTTAAAGGGACTGAAAAAATTAAAGAGTTTAGTGAACGTATTAGCCAAGGCTTAGTAGTTTCGGCGCCAATTCTATTGATCACCGGTGCTGGTGGTGCCTTCGGTGCAGTGTTAAAAGCCACTGAAATTGGTGCATTTTTGGGTAGCAGTTTATCGGCATTGGGCGTGGGTATTTTTATGCCATTTATCGTCGCGGCCGCGCTCAAATCGGCACAAGGATCATCAACCGTTGCCTTAGTCGCCACCTCGGCCTTAGTGGCTCCATTATTAGGCGATATAGGCTTAGCCTCAGAAATGGGCCGCGTCCTTACCGTTATGGCCATTGGCGCAGGGGCAATGACAGTGTCACATGCCAACGACAGTTTCTTCTGGGTTGTGACTCAGTTTAGCCGCATGAGCGTCAAACAAGCTTACCGCGCGCAAACTATGGCGACATTAATTCAAGGTATCACGGCGATGATCACCGTTTATCTACTGAGCTTAATTTTACTGTAATTTATTATTCAGAGTCTTATATGAAAATCGTTATTGCTCCAGATTCATTTAAAGAAAGCTTAAGCGCCCTTGAAGTGGCTAATGCCATTGAAGATGGCTTTAAACAGGTGTTTCCTGATGCACAATATTGCAAAGTGCCGATGGCTGACGGCGGTGAAGGTACAGTACAAGCCATGGTTGATGCTACTCAAGGGCAAATCATTAATCTTACTGTTACTGGCCCGCTGGGGTTACCTGTTGACGCTTTTTACGGTGTGTTGGGGCAACTCGATGAAGACGGTAAGCAAACTGCAGTGATTGAAATGGCTGCGGCATCTGGGCTACATCTGGTGCCCGTCAATCAACGCAATCCGTTAATGACCACCAGCTTTGGCACAGGTGAATTAATTGCCGATGCGTTAAATCGCGGCATCCGTCATATCATCTTAGGTTTAGGTGGCAGTGCCACCAATGATGCAGGCGCAGGAATGATGCAAGCCTTAGGGGTAACACTGAGCAATATGGCTAATGAGCCACTGCCTTTTGGTGGCGCAGCCCTTGCCGCATTGCATCATATTGATGTTCAGTCGTGCCATCCTGCCATAAAAGAGTGTGTTATTGAGGTCGCTTGCGATGTCGATAACCCATTGTGTGGTCCTCGCGGTGCCAGTGCGATTTTTGGTCCACAAAAAGGGGCCACAACCGAGATGATTGAACAGCTCGATCATGCTCTAGGCCATTTTGCTCACACGGTTAATCAACAACTTTATCAATCTGTTGATACTCACTGCCAACTGCACCCTGGGGCTGGCGCAGCTGGAGGTATGGGGTTTGGCGTGATGACAATATTAAATGCCTCCTTAAAACCTGGAGTCGATATTGTCACTAACAGTGTAAAATTAGCAGAGTATTGCCACAATGCCGATTTAGTCATCACAGGTGAAGGTCGTATTGATGGTCAAACTGTGTTTGGTAAAACCCCCATGGGCGTATTACATGTCGCTAAACAGCTCAATATCCCAGTGATTGGCATTTCTGGATGCCTAGGCCCAAATGCAGATGCGATTTTAGCCGAAGGCATGCACGCTATTTTCGCTATTATTCCGGCACTACAGCCATTAGAACAAGTGTTGTCTGAAGCACAGGTGAATCTCACCAATACCGCCCGTAATATTGCGGCAATGTTGTCATTATCATTAGTGAAAAAGTAATCCTGTCAGCATAAATATCAATTGATATTTATGCTGACTTTACAATGCTAAGCAGCATTTATCGCAGTATGGATCCCCTATTGATATCCATTTTAGATGAATAACCTAGTATTGATCTCGAGTCATACATGCGCCGACCAATAACCACAATGTCATCTGCATTATCACCAAGAGTATTCTGACCACAACAGATAAGCAGTCATCAGTATTTTTTCTACCCTAACCATCAGCATTAACACGATAAATACTTGAAGCCTAACCAGCCATACAGTAAAGTTAGCACCCTCATTTCGTCCTGAAGGTGCAGCGTTAATCGTAATGCATCAGTCAATGCTAACAGGATGGAGTTTTCATCATTACGGCAAGCAAAATGACCTCGAAAATCACCCGTCAAGCATACGCTTCAGAAGACAGCTTACTGCGTATTTTTACCGCACCTGAAGATTCAACCTCGACGTTGAGCATTATTGAACAGAAGTTGTCACAAGACCTTGCAGGGTTTTTAGGTAACAGCATCGCCGCACTAGAAAAGCCGCTATCAGAAATAGAAACCGATTTTAATGCTTATCAGATCCCCACCGATCCTAAGTTCGTTTCTGATTATGCCGACGAAATCATGCAAAATTTAGTGGCGCACTCAGTTCATACCGCTGCACCGAGTTTTATTGGTCATATGACATCAGCATTGCCTTATTTTGTGTTACCGCTGTCGAAGATGATGGTGGGACTGAACCAAAACTTGGTTAAAATCGAAACATCGAAAGCCTTTACGCCTCTTGAGCGCCAAGTATTAGGCATGATGCACCACTTGGTTTATCAACAATCAAACGACTTTTATGACCAATGGATGCACAGCGCAAATCATTCGCTAGGCGCATTTTGTTCAGGTGGCACGGTAGCCAACATTACCGCCCTGTGGATAGCCCGAAACCGATTATTGCAACCTAGCGGCGAATTTAAAGGTATTACTCGTGAAGGCATGACCAAAGCATTACGATTTTATGGTTATGATGACCTTGCCATATTAGTGTCTGATCGGGGTCATTACTCATTAGGTAAAACGGCCGATTTATTAGGTATTGGCCGAGATAACATCATTAGTATCCCTACGGATGAACATCATAAAGTCGATGTTGCTGCCATGCGTGCAACCGCGGCTAAACTAGCACAACAAAATATCAAAGTGATGGCGATTGTCGGCGTGGCTGGCACAACCGAAACCGGTAATGTCGATCCATTAACTGAGTTAGCCGCTTTAGCCTGCGAGTTAAATTGTCACTTTCATGTCGATGCAGCTTGGGGCGGCGCGAGTTTATTATCCAACAAATATCGCCACTTACTAAAAGGCATCGAGCTAGCTGACTCAGTCACTATCGACGCCCATAAGCAAATGTACGTGCCAATGGGCGCCGGTATGGTGCTATTTAAAGACCCAGAATTGGCCAAAGCCATTGTGCATCATGCTGAATATATTTTACGCGTGGGTTCAAAAGATTTAGGCAGTCAAACGCTGGAAGGTTCGCGCCCAGGTATGGCGATGTTAGTGCACGCTTGCCTACAGATAATTGGTCGCGATGGCTATGAAATACTCATTAATAACAGCCTAGAAAAAGCCCGTTATTTTGCAACGATTATTGAGCAACATAAGGATTTTGAATTAGTCACTGCGCCTGAGTTATGTTTACTAACCTATCGCTACGTCCCCGCATCGGTACAAGCAATACTAACAACAGCCATATCGAATCAAGACACAGAGTTAGTTGCAACAATCAACGAACTACTGGATGGATTAACTCAATTCATTCAAAAACATCAACGTGAACAAGGCAAATCATTTGTGTCACGAACACGGATCAAACCGGCAAAATACTTGCGCCAACAAACCACAGTATTTCGTGTGGTACTCGCTAATCCGTTGACCAGTCATCAAATATTACATGATGTCCTGAGCGAGCAAGTTGAGATTGCCGCATTAGACAATGAATATTTACCACAACTGTTGGCGTTGTAGAGCACCGACTCATAATAACTTCGATGTTTATAGCTTATTAGCGACCTTCTCGTCATCCCGGCAGTGTTTTTAAGCCGTGATCCCGGTGTTTTCTTTGTACTTTTGTACTTTTGTACTTTTGTACTTTTGTACTTTTGTACTTTTGTACTCATGGCCTACGGCCACTAACGTCGTGGCGCTTCGCCCACACCAGACCAAGAGGAAACCAACGGCT